>CAYUVU010000071.1:0-8162 GCA_964448205.1 uncultured Acidobacteriota bacterium | reverse complement strand
CAGTTCCACCACCGGCTGCTAAACCCCCGGCCGCTCTTTCGCGTCCGGTCCGCGCGCCGCCTGACGCACGGCGCTGGCCCGCCAGACGCCCGCCACCACGCTGCCGATGAGCGAATGGAAGAGGCTCGAGATGGCGCTCGGGACCGCGACCAGCGGGCTCGTGAAGTTCTGGCCGGCGAGAACCACCCCGAGCCCGGAGTTCTGCATGCCGACCTCGATGGAAACGGTCCGCGCAGTCGGGACGCGGCGCGAAACGAGTCGCGCGAGGGCGTAGCCGAGGAAGAAGCCTCCGGCGTGGAGCAGGAACACCGCGACGACGAGCAGGTCGCCCGATTCGAGGATGATCGCCCGGCTCGAGCCGATGATGGAAGCCACGATCAGCGTGATCAGCACCACCGACGTGAACGGGCCGTACGGGAGGACCGCCCGGGTGAGACCCTGGGCGTAGCGCCTCAGGACCAGGCCGGTGACGATGGGCAGGATCACCACCTGCACGGTGCTGAGAAGCAGCCCGGCGGCGGGAACGTCGATACGGCTGCTGGCCAGCGTCGCCATGAGCGCCGGGGTCATCAGGACCGACAGGCCGGTGGAAACCGCGGTCATCGAGACGGACAGCGGCACGTCGGCGAGCGCCAGGTAGGAGATCACGTTCGAAGCCACCCCGCCAGGGCAGCAGGAGACGAGGATGAGCCCCACCGCGAACTCGCGCGGCAGATCGAGCGCCCAGGCCACCGTCCAGCCCATCAGGGGCATGACGACGTACTGGAGCACCACTCCCAGGCCGATGGGCGCCGGCCGCCGCAGGACGCGCCGGAAGTCGTCCACCTCCAGCGTCAGCCCCATGCCCAGCATGATGAGTCCCAGTCCGACGGTGATCAGGCCGCCGCTGAACCAGGTGAAGATCCCGGGCCGCCAGAGCGCCAGGAGGCTGGCGAGGAGGACCCAGACCGGGAACGCGAACGTCCCGATACGCAGGGCCCGGTGAAGCATCGGGGGAGCTTAGTGGGGCTCCGCAGCGCTCAGCGGGCTGGAAGGCCGGGACCGGCAGCGCTCAGCCGCTACCCGCGCCGGCTCTACTCGGGTTGTCTTCGCGCCGTCAGGGTCAGGGAAGGGCGGTCGCCGCCGGCGTGCACGAAATCGAGGACCAGACGGCCGTCCGCATCGCGGCTCGGAAGAGCCGGCTGGTCCAGCGAGGTCAGATCCCAGCCGACCGGGAGCACGATCCGGGTGCGGGGGCGCGCGAGGAAACGCAGGAGCCGGAGGTCCCCGTCGGCAAGCAGCTCGTAGCCGGGATTGATGGCGGTCTGGTAGAGCCGGACCCGGGCATTGCCGCCTTCGGGAACGGCGTAGCCGAGATCGGCCACCAGCACCCTGGCGTCGTCCGGAAGGGGCGTCGGGGAATACGGGATCGCGGCGGCCTCCCGGGCGGAGACGATCCGGGTGGGGAGTTCCACCCCGCGGTCCACGTCGAGGGTCACCGGATCCAGAATCCGGTCCGCCGGCAGCAACACGGAGAACACGTGGGCCTGACCCGGCGTGTCGAGCAGCAGTTCGAGAGCCAGGCGCAGCCGGTTCTCCGCTGCGTCCTCCAGCCAGTAGACGATGTTCCGCTCGTCTTCGGCGCGGAAGTCGCCCTCGTTCACGCGCGTTTCGCCCGGGTTGCCCGGTTCGATTTCGAGCCGGACCGGGAGTGGCTCCTCCCCGGGATGGAGGATTCCCAGCTTGAGCCGTCCGTCCTGGACAGCGGTCTGGACGGGGACGTTCGAGCTCCCGAGGACGGCGCCCGGAGGCAGCAACACCGTGATCCGGCCGGGGGGCACCGGGTGCTCGAACACCAGGCCTTCGCCCCGGGGCCGCACGTAGCGGGACCGATCGGCGGCCTCCTCGATCCGCACCCGGCGCTCCGCCCGCGCTCCCAGCCTCCGTCCCAGGGAAATCAGGAGTCCGTCACCAACCACGGTGGACGAAAGCGCGGAGCCTGAGGCTCGATCCACCGCGGCGGCCTCGGCGCCGGCGCTCGCCGGCGAGAGGGAGAACCGGTAATCCTCGACCCCGGCGCCCTGCACGATCCGGTCGGAGACGATCCGGATCTCGTTCCCGTCGCCGATCTCATAGCGGGTCGCGAGCGCCAGGAGCCGGAAGGGATCGTCCGCCGCGGCAGCCGTGACGGAACCCGCTGCAAGCAGCACGATCAGAACTTCCCGCATAACGACGCCGGCCCGCGGAACCGGCCAGGACAATGTTGTGGCTCCGGGCCTCGCCCTGCAAATCCGCCTTGCGCCGGCGGCGCGACGCCTATTCGCTCAGAACCGGAGCTTCAGGAAGAAAGTGAGCGCCGCGTAGGCGACGTTCTCTTCCGTCCGGATCCGGAAGGTCACCGGCTCGCTGCCGTCGAGGCGGAGCTGCGAGGCGTGGCTGCGCAGGCGCTCCCACTCGGTCCGGTCCTCGAAGGGGTCCGAACGGACATAGCGCGCCTGGACCCCCAGGGAGGCGGTCTCGTTGACCTCCCAATCCACCCCGGCGAGGGCCTGGAACCCCGTGAGCCGGTCGCTCAGCTCGCCCTGCTTGCTGGAGGTCGTGCCGGCGAGATTCCTCCGGACTTCGTCCTCGTTGGGCAGACCGGCGGCGGTCGCGATCTTCGCCGGGTCCGCGTTGCGCACCCACAGGTCGCCGTAGTCCAGCTCCGTCCAGGAGACTCCGACCCCCAGCCCGGCGAACGGCTTCAGCGCGCCGTCCACCGGCAGGTCGAAGACCAGGTTCAGGAAGACGTTGCGGGAGGACACGCTGCCGATCCGGTCCTCGGCGCGCACGATCTCGCCCTCCAGCTTGCCGGCGGTGTCTCCGGTAGCGCTCGCTACCGGGGACGTCTGGTCGTATTCCGACTCCCGGTGGAAGGTCTCCACCTCCATCCGGAACCAGTCCGAAACCCGGTGGCCGACCGCGAGACCGGCGAGGATCCCGTAGGCCGGATCGAACGCCGTCTGCCACCCCGCCGCCGAGCCGCGATCCGGGTCCGTGCAGCCGGGGATCTCGGCGTAGCGCGGGTTGATGAACTCGTCGCACCGGCTCGCCCGGTCGTTGCTCTTGCCAAGGAGCACCACGCCCGTCGCGAGATTCGCCCCCAGGTCCCCCCGCAGGTAGAAGCCGGAGCGCTCTTCCTCGGCAAACGCTTCGGGCGCCGCGGCCCCGGAGACCGCGATGGCCACAGCGGCGGCGAAGATGCGGACCGCCCCGTGGCGTGTGACAAAGACCCTACCCATGACGCCGTAGCGTAATCGGTGCGCGAACGTCAGCGGATCAGTTCGAAATCGGGAGCTTCGGGAACCACCCCGGCGCGCTCGGCCATCGAGAAGAGCACCCGGAGGGCGGCCTCCCCGGAGTCCCCCATGTCGCGGGTCAGCGCCGAGACGTACATCTTGACGAACTTCCGCCCCAGCTCGCGCTCGAGGCCGCGCCCGAAGAGGAGCGCGTAGTCGAGCGCTTCGTCCTCGTTGGCGTAGGCCCAGTCGATGCTCGCCCGCATCGCCCGGTTCACCTCGATCGCCAGGTCCCTTCCGAGATCGCGGCGTACCACGTCGAGCCCGAGCGGGAGCGGGAGTCCGTGCTCGTCCTCGAAACGGACCCCGAAGTCCGAGAGCAGGTGGAACCCGCGCGCCTCGTAGGTGAGCTGCCCCTCGTGGATGACGACGCCGGCGTCGGCCTGGCCCGCTTCGACCGTTTCGAAGATCTGGTCGAAGGGAACGACGACCGGCTCGAACTCCCCGATGTAGCAGCGGGCGAGGAGCGCCGCCGTGGTCCGCGGGCCGGGGATGGCCACCCGGCGCCCCGCGAGGTCCTCGAGCCTTCCGGCGTTCCTGCTCACCACCACCGGCCCGTAGCCCTCTCCCATGCTGGCCCCGGTGGCCATGATCCAGTAGCGGTCCGCCACCGAGAGGTAGGCGTGCGCGGAGATCGCGGTGATCGGCAACTCTCCGGCGAGCGCCCGGTCGTTCAGGCTCTCGATGTCCTCGAGGACGTGTTCGACCTGGTAGTCGCGGATGCGCACCGCGCCCTTCGCGAGGGCGCAGAACATGAAGGCGTCGTCCGGGTCGGGGCTGTGCCCGACCCGCAGGATCGGAGGAGGGGTCACGGGTGCTTTCCTTTCGTTGGGGCGGAGTGAAGGCCGGAAGTATCCCCCGTCACGCAAGCCACGGCCCGGTCCACGCATTCGTCGCCCCAGTCCGCGGGGAAGATCAGGTCGGCGGCGTCCGCGGCGCCACCGAGGTAACGCCGCTGCGCCGGGATCACCATGTTCTCGAACCGTTCCCGGACCTCGGCCGCTGTATAGGCGCGCTCCGCGCCATCCCGCTCGATGCGCCGGCGGAGAAGCACGTCGAGGTCGCCCTCCAGCAGGACGCGGAGGTTCGCCGCCCGCCGGACCCGCGCATCCCAGAGGGCAAAGACTCCCTCCGCGACCACCAGCCGCGTCGGACCGAGCGATCCGGTCACCCGGCGCGCGCCGGTCTGGAAGTCGTAGGCGAAGCGCGGCACGGATCCACCGGCGCGGAGCGCCTCGAGGTGTGCGGCGAAGCGGTCGAGGTCGTACGACTCCGGCTCGTCGTAGTTGACGGCCGTGCGCTCGCCGCGGGACAGCTGGGAGGTGTCCCGGTAGTAGTCGTCCTGCGACAGCACGACCGCCTTCCAGGCGGGAAACCGCGCCGCCAGCGCCCGGGCGAAACGGGTCTTCCCGGTGCATGTCCACCCGGCGACGGCCACCACGCGGACGCTGTCGGGCGGAGCGATCAGGACTCTCCGGGGCCTCGGTCGAGCGCCCTTTCGAGCGCCGCCCGGGCCTCGCGGGCATCCGCCTTGCCGCGGAGCTCGCGCATCAACTGTCCCACGAAGAAGCCGATCACCTTCTTCTTGCCCGCCCTGTAGGCGTCCCGGTCCGCCGGGTGGCCGGCGACGAGCCGGGCGGCGATCTCGTCCAGCCGGGAGCCCCCCGCTAGGTCGGCGAATCCGAGTTCCGCCATGAGCTCCCGCGCGGTGCGTCCGGTGTCGCACATCGCCTGGAAGACCTCCCGCGCGGCGTTTCGCGGCAGCTCCTTCGCGGCGAGCAGAGACACGAGCTCGCCGAGCCGCTCCGGAGGCGCCGCGAGCCGCCCGTCGTGCTTTTCCCGGGATGCGACCTCGCTGGTGATCCAGCCCGCGGCCACCCCCGCAGCCTCGACGACCGGCGAACCGGCGCCCGTCGCCGCAGCCACCGTCGCCTCGTAGTAGTCCGCCAGCTCGCGGCGCGCGGCGATCCGCCCGGCCTGGTCGGCGGCGATGCCGTGCTCGCTCCGGTAGCGGGCAGCGCGGGCGCGCGGGAATTCGGGAAGCCCGCGGCGCGCCGCATCGAGCAGTCCTTCCGGAAGCCGCAGCGGGGGGAGGTCGGGATCCGGAAAGTATCGGTAGTCCTCGGCTTCCTCCTTGCTCCGCATGGGCTCGGTCACCCCGCGCGCCTCGTCATAGAGGCGGGTTTCCTGAACGACCTTCCCTCCGCCGGCCAGGACTTCGCGCTGGCGCTCTTCCTCGTATTCGAGCGCCCGGTGGAGGAACCGGAACGAGTTCAGGTTCTTCAGCTCGACCTTGACCCCGTAGTCGAGGTCACCGCGGCGCCGGACCGAGACGTTGCCGTCCATCCGCAGGTTGCCCTTCTCCATGTCGGCGTCGGACACCCCGCAATAGACGATCCGGCTCCTGAGTTCCCGGGCGTACGCGCACGCCTCGGCGGCCGAGCGCATGTCGGGATCGCTCACGATCTCGATGAGCGGCACGCCGGCGCGGTTGAAGTCCACCCCGCTCCGCTTGTCCGATCCCGGAAACCCGTCGTGAACCAGCTTGCCGGCGTCCTCCTCGATCTGGATCCGGTTGATGCCGACCGTGCGGTCCACCGGCTCACCGTCGCGCTCCGCTTCCAGCCGGACGTGGACGGACCCCGCCTCCGCCAGCGGAAACTCGTACTGGGTGATCTGGTAGCCCTTGGGGAGATCGGGATAGAAGTAGTGCTTCCGCTCGAAGACCGACTCCTCGTTGACTTCGCAGTCGAGGGCGAGTCCCGCGAGCACCGCGAGTTCCACCGCTCTCCGGTTGGGCACCGGGAGCGCTCCGGGGAGGCCGTAGCAAACGGGACAGAGGTGCGTGTTCGGGGGCGAGCCGAACTCGTTCGGGCAACCGCAGAAGAGCTTCGTCCGGGTATCGAGCTGGACGTGTACCTCGAGCCCGATGACGGTCTCGAAAGGATCGGTCACCGGGTCCGGACCGAATCGTCAGGCGTACAGGGATTCGATCAGATCGGCGTAACGCTGCGCCACCACCCGGCGCTTCACCTTCATGGTGGGCGTGAGCTCCCCGCTCTCGATTGTGAAGGCCGCCGCTACCACGGCGATCTTCTTGATCTGCTCGAAGGACGCGAGGCCCTCGCTCAGCCGGCCGATCTCGGTCAGGAGATGCGCCTCAACGCGTTCGTCGGCCGCCATCGCCTCGGGGCTGTCGGCCGATATTCCTTCTCCCTCGCACCAGCGCCCAAGCTGCTCGAAGTCGGGCGCGACCAGCGCCGAAAGGTACGGCTTGCCGTCCCCGACCATCACGAGTTCCGCGATATAGACGCTCGACTTGAGGGTTCCCTCGATCGGCTGCGGCGCGACGTTCTTGCCGCCGGCGGTGACGAGCAGGTCCTTCTTCCGATCCGTGATCCGCAGGAAGCCGTCCTCGTCGAAGGCCCCGACGTCGCCGGTGTGGAACCAGCCGTCCACGATCGCCTCGCTCGTGGCCGCCTCGTTGCCGAAGTACCCCTTCATCACGTTGTGACCCCGGCAGAGGATCTCCCCGTCGTCGGCGATCTTGACGTCCACGCCGCGCACGGGAATGCCCACCGTTCCGAACCGGAAGCGCTCCCGGCGGTTCACGGTGATGACCGGTGAGGTCTCCGTCAGTCCGTAGCCCTCGATCACCACCCAGCCCGCGGCCAGGAAGAACTCGGCGACGTCGCGGGGAAGCGCCGCTCCGCCGGAGACGAAGAGCTCCATGCGCCCGCCCATCCGGGCGTGGAGCTTGCTGAAGACCAGCTTGGTCGCGAGTCCGTACTTGAACTTCAGGCCCGCGGGCACGGAGGTGCCGTCCTGGCGGTGCTGGCCCACCGCGTAGCCGACCGAGAACGCCCAGTTGAAGATCTTCTGCTTCAGCGGGCTCCCGGCGGCCGCCGACTCGAGCACCTTGTCCCGCATCTTCTCGTAGAAACGCGGCACGCACGCCATCACCGTGGGATGGACTTCCCCGATGTTCTGGACCAGGGTGTCCATGCTCTCGGCGATCGCGATCGTGACGCCGGCGTGCGGATAGAGATAGTGCGCCACCATGCGGGCGAACACGTGGCTGTAGGGAAGGACGGAGATCGCCCGATCCTCCGGCGTCAGTGTCAGCGCTTCGTGGGAGACGAGGGTGTTCTGGACCAGGTTCGCCTGGGTCAGCATCACCCCCTTCGGATTCCCGGTGGTTCCCGAGGTGTAGATGATGGTGGCGAGGTCGTCACCAGAAACTGCCGCCGCGAGCCGCTCGGCCGCCCCGGAATCCACCCCGCGGGAACTCTTGCCGGCGTCGGTCACCCTCGACCACGACTGATCCCCCGACCCCTCCACCGGCGCGTCGAGAGTGAAGACCATCTCGACGCTGGAAAGCGAGTCGCGGACTGCGGCGATCTTGGCCTGCTGCTCCGCCGAGGAGGCGATCACCACCCTCGCGCCCGAGTCCCGGATGATGTAGGCGGCCTGCTGCGCGGTGAGGGTGGGATAGATCGGGACCGTCACGGCGCCCAGGATCTGGAGCCCCGCTTCGATGGTGAACCACTCCAAGCGGTTCTCCGAGAGGAGCACCACCCGGTCCCCCTTCTCCACGCCGCGGAGCGAAAGACCCACCGCCGCATCCCGCGCGGCGTCCAGCCACCCCGCCGAAGAGAGCTTCTTCCACTCCCCTCCCTCCTTGTGGAGGATGGCGTCGTCCTTGTTGTGCCGCTCACAGGCAGCGGCGAAAAGTTGGTTGAGGGTCTGCGCTTCCATGGGAACACCTCCGAACCGGTGATCTTACGCAACCACCCGCGCCAGGATCGCACCCCCGGCCTGGAACGCCGGTCTCCAGACCGGCAC
>CAYUVU010000070.1:0-9876 GCA_964448205.1 uncultured Acidobacteriota bacterium | reverse complement strand
GGGAGGCGCCTCCGTAGCGATAGGGCTCCTGCACAACCTGGTAGATCCTGCCGCCGGCCTGGTACTGATAGGCGCCGTTCGGCCCGGCCGCTACCGCCGTGGCGGCGCTCTCCCGAGCGAGTTGAACCCCGAAGCGGAAGTCATGGTGGGCCCCGAGGAAGTCATCCGAGTAGTGGGTAGCCCGGACGCGAAACCGGTTGCTCCAGGTCAGGTGGTCCCACGGGTACAACTGCCCGCCCGTGTAGGTTGGCACCGGCTTGGCGTCGCGGTTCACGAAGGGCATTTCGAAGCTGCCGGTCGGGGAATCGTGAATGTCGGTCCCGTACCAACCCCCGTACCGTGCCGAGACGAGTGTGTTCGTCGAAAGGATGCTTGTCAGGCCCGCCGTCCAGGCGGCAGTCATACCCCGCTCTCCGAAGGCTGCCGAAGGGGCAACGCTCGGAGTACTGCCACGAAGCTGGTTCCAGTCCTCGACGTGCCCGCTCACGAAGAACTCCCGCGCGTTGCCCAGGTTCCCGGTCAGCTTCACGCTGAAACGGTCCCCCTCCGAGCGGGTCGGGCTCGCCGAAGCCGGATCGGTTCCGGGCGCCCAGGAACTCTTGCGGGAGTACTGGCCACCCGCCATGAACCACAACCGCTCCCGGATCACCGGGCCGCCGAAAGTCAGCGCGACCTCGGCGTAGCGGTCCCGCTCGAAGGCAAACCCGTCGGGGTCACCGGCCGGAACCGGGTCGCCGTTCAGTGACGAGGCATAGTTCTCGGCCCAGGTCAGAGCGTCGTTCTGGTGGAAATAGTTGGCGGCGCCACTGGAGGACGCGCCCCCTCGACGCGTCACGACCTTGAAGACGCTCCCGGTGAAGTTGCCGTACTCGGCGGGAGCGCCAATCGCGAGGATCTGGACTTCCTGGATCAGGTCCGCGTTCAGGTCCAGCCACGCCGAACCGGTCTCGGCGGCGCTCGCCTCCACTCCGTCGATCATCCACGAGTTCGACTGCACGCTCGAGCCGAGGGCGACGGTCCCACGCCCCGCTTCACCGCTGTTCACCTGGGTGGTGCCGGGCGCCACCTGGATGGTGTCGTAGAAGTTGCGCTCGGTGGGCAGATCGTGAACCAGCGGACCAGTGAAATTGGTGACCGACCGACTGGTGGTGGCGTCGAGAAACGGGGCGGCATCGACGACGAGCACTTCCTGTCGAGCAGGCCCGATCCGCAGAACCGCGTCGAGCCGCGCCGAGGTCGTGATGCTGACGTGAATGCCTTCGAATCGAGTCGTTTCGTACCCGGCGCGCGCGATTTCCACGGCGTACTCCCCGGGAAAGAGCCCCGCGAGACGGAAACGGCCCGATGCGGCGGTCGTTGTCGATCGCGTTCCGCCGACGAGGGCGGCGCCTTCGAGGGTGACGGTGGCGCCGGCCAATGCGGCTCCGTCCGGGTCGGTGACCCGGCCGTAGAGGGCGCCATCCGTCTGGGCGAACAGGAGCCCCGGCATCGCAAGCGCGGCGGTTAGGGCCAACCAGCGGACGGTCGGGGCTTCCAGTGACAACGGAGCGGGACTCCAAGGGTGATCGGGCAAGCAAGGCGCGGGCCGGACGTGCCGTCGACCCCGGCACCCGGGAACGAAAAAGGGGACCGCCCACTGACGGGCGGTCCCCCTGGAACGAGCGTTGGAAAAGTTAGAACACGAAGCCGGCCAGCAGCATGATCCGGCGCGGCTCCACCCAACTCGACGGGATGAACTGCTCCCCCGGAGTCTCAAGGCGCAGACTCTGGTTCCAGATGCTGGCGGTGCTGTTCAGCGCGTTGTAGAGGTAGAGGTCCAGTTTTGCGGTGACGTCACCGATGTCGATCCGCTTACCGAGACGGAGATCCACGATGTTCAGTTGTGGATGTGCCAGCCCGTCGCGCGAACCGGCGAGTTCGACGATGATGTTCTGCGCCGGTTGCTCGGTGACCCCCGAGGCGCGCACCTGCCGGGAGTAGGGCTTCCCGCTCTCGATGTTCACGTTGGCGGCGAGTATCAGGTCCCAGGGAAGGAAGAGAACTCCCTGAAGTCGGAACATGTGCGGGCGGTCGCCCTGGAGCCGCTGTCCGTCGTTCAGGTTCAGGTAGGCGTTCGGATCCTGGCCGACGGTGCTCCCATAGAAGGGATTGTTCTGAGACTCGTACCACGGACGCGGAATGAGGCCATGCGACTTCGAGTAGGTATAGGAACCCTGGATGTTCCAGAGGCCGGCGTCCCGCATCGCGAAATAGAACAGAACCCCGTCGTAGGTCTGCTCGTACTTGCCGGGAGCACCGGGGAAGTCCCCTGGGAAATTCCCCTTTACCAGCGTCGGCTGCGCGGTCTGGCTCAGAAGGGTCATCGGCGCCCCCGTGTAGGGGTCGGCCCACTGGACGCTCTCGTATTGGCCACCGAGGATGGACCAGCCCACCATCCGTTCGGTGTACTTGTGGACGTACTGCAGACCGAAGGACATGTTGCTGCCGACTTCCCGTTCGTAGGCGGCGGTGTAGTGGTAGGACCGAGGCGCATCCAGGTTGTCCGGCTGCGCCAGGTCCGCGGCGGTGGTCGCGAAGAGCAGGTCACCGAGCGTCCCGTCGTCGTTCAGCGCGTAGAGCTGCCACGGCGTGACCCCGGGCGCCGGAGCGTCCCAGTTGCCGATGACGTTCTGGTCGTAGTGGATCCCAAAGAACCCCTTGATGGCCGAGCGACCCTCCTCGTCCGGACGGAAGGTGAACCCGAGCCGGGGGCTGACCAGGTTCCAGGCCACGATGTCCGGATCCCCGGGCGCGCTTCCCGACACCGACACCGCATTGATGGCGGTGAACTCGGTTTCCTGTCCGGTGTCGGGCACGCCGAGTAGTTCGTACGCGGGGATTTCGCCGCGGTTCAGGTCGAGGCGCACGCCCAGGTTCAGCGTGAGCCGTTCTCCGACGTTCACGGTGTCGTCAATGAAAAGACCGTGGTCGCGGGAGATGCCGCCGTAGCGGTAGGGCTCCTGGATGACCTGGTAGAGATACCCGCCCGACTGGTACTGGTAGGCGCTGTTCGGCCCGGCAGCCACCGCGGTCTCGGCAACCCCCCGGGCGAGCTGCACGCCGAAGCGGAACTCGTGCTGCGCGCCGAGGAAGTCATCGGCGTAGTGCGTGATCTTGGCGTTGAACTGGTTGCTCCAGGTCCGGTAGTCCCACGGATAGGTGATCCCACCCTCGTAGGTCGTCGTCGGCTCCGCGTCGTAGTTGACGAAGGGCATCTCGAAGCTGCCCGTCGGCGAGTCGTGGATGTCGCTCGCCGTCCACTGGGAATACCGCGCCTCGAAGATCGTGGTGTCCGAGAGGGTGCTGGTCAGGCCGCCCGCGAAAGTGACCGTGGCGCCCCGCTCCACGAAAGCGGCGGAGGCGCTCACGTTCGGTGAACTGCCGCCAATGAACGCCCAGTCCTCGATATGGGAGTTCACGAAGATCTCGTGGCGGTCCGAGAGCTTCGTGGTCAGCTTCAGACTCAGCTTGTCGTTCTCGCTGTTGTCGGCCGTGGCGTCCGCCGGGTTGTTTCCGGCTTCCCAGGCGCTGTCCCGTGAGTACTGGCCGCCCGCCATGAACCACATCCGCTCGCGAATCACCGGACCGCCCACGGTCAGGGTGATGTCCGCGAAGTCGTCCCGCTCGTAGGCGAACGCGTCCGGGCTTCCCGCCGAGACCGGCTCCCCGGTGCCGGCGTCCGCGTAGATCTCGGGGAAGGTGAGGGCGTCGCTTTGGTAGAAGTAGTTGCCGGCCCCACTGAAGACGTCGCCGCCCTTCTTGGTCACGATCTTGAAGGTGCCGCCGGTGGCGTTGCCGAACTCGGCCGGCGCGCCGACCCCGATGATCTCGACCTCCTCGATCATGTCCACGTTCGGGTCTCCCCAGGAGGAGCCGGTTTCCGGCGCGCTCGTCTCGACTCCGTCGATGTTCCACGAGTTCGACTGCTGGTTCGAGCCGAAGGCAATCGCCCGGTCGCCCCCGCCGCCGCTGTTCATCTGGCTGATCCCGGGCGAGATGTGGACGTAGTCGTAGAAGTTCCGTTCGGTCGGCAGTTCCTCGACGAGCTCGGTGTTGAAGGTGGTGATCGAGGCGTTCGAGCTGACGTCGAGAAGGGGGGCCTCGGCGACGACCTGGACCGTTTCGGTGACGCCGGAAAGGCTGAGTGCGGCGTCGAGAGTCACCGTCGTGGTGATGCCGACCCTTACGCCCTCGAAGCGCACGGTGTCGAAGCCGGACAGCGACACCTCGACGGCGTAGTCGCCGGCGGGGAGCGCCGGGAACCGGAACACGCCGGACTCGTTCGTGACCGCGGTTCGGGAACCGCCGATGATGGCGTCACTCAGGATGGTCGCCGTAGCGCCCGGGATCACCGCGCCGCTGTCGTCGGTGACCGTGCCCCGGATGAGGCCGTTGTCCTGGGCGAGGGAAGCGGCCGGAAGCGCCAGCGCCAGGATCAGGATTCCGAGCGCCAGCCCTGCCGGCCGCGGAAAGCGGAAACGATGCATCATGAGCTTCTCCCTGGAGAATCTCCGGAGATTTGGTTCCCAGGATTCGGTTCGGTGGATTGAAGGGCGGGATTCTCGCTGAAACCCCCCGGTTTTTCCACCATTTCGGCTCCTGGGGAGGGTGGCGATGGCATCGACTGCCATCGCGAAGAGCAATCAGGGTGCCGTACCCGAAAGGTCGGCCCCAGCTTCCCGCCGCTACCGGCAATCGGGATCCGTGAAGAGGGCGCGAGCGGCGTATCGGTCGGCCGTCTCGTTCTCTCCGACGGCGCGCGCCGATTGCCGTGCCGCGGACAACGTTGCGGAGTCGAACGGACGGAGCGCGAGCGACCGCCGGAGTGCGGTAAGCGCCTCGCCGTGCTGTCCGAGCGCGGTGAGCGCGCGTCCAAGCTCCGACCAATCGTCCGCAAGTTCCACAGTGGTTCCGGTACCGGGCGCCTCCCTCCCGGAGAGCACTTCCTCCCACAGCCGGACGGCCGCCGGCAGGTCACCGCGTGAAGCCGCCTCGCGCGCCTGCCGGCGCCCGGTCTGGTCGGCGTTGGCGCGTTCCCAGGCTTCGGCTTCAGCGGCCTTGACCGCGTCGAGGCGGACCAGTACCGCTTCGGCTGCCGGCGCGTTCCCGGCTTGGCGCAGCGCGGCGTGGAGGCTGGTCAGGATTGCGGCATGGTCGGGGGCCGCGTCGGCGAGACGGATGAGTTCGCCTGCCGCGCGCTCGACCTGTCCCTCCCGCAATGCGGCTTTCGCGAGCGCGAACCGCGTGTTCAGGGCGTCCGGACGGCTCGCCGCCCGACTCTCGAGAAGGGTCAGCAGTTCCGGGTCCCCGCCGGCGACGATCGCATCGAGCGCCGCGCTCGCCATCTCGCCGGCGCTCGCCGGGTCGAGACGCAGGGCCTCCCGGTAGGCCGCGAGCGATCCCTCCATGTCCAGGCGGAAGGCCCGCAGCCGGCCGAGCGTCATCCAGAGGGCGGGCTCGTCCCGGAGTCCGGCGGCCAGCGCCCGCTCTGCAGCCGCCAGGGCCTCCTCCGGGTCCGCTTCGACCGATGTCCAGGCGACAAGGAACAGGGGCCGGGGATCGTCCGGCGCGACGTCGGCCGCCACCCGGGCCGCACACTGCGCGAGCTGGGGGATCCCGGCCTCGTCGGCGACCAGCGCCAGTGCGGTCCACGGCGCCGGCCGGTCCGGCGCCTGTTCCTTGGCTTTCCTTGCGGCGTCGAGGCTCGTTTCCAGAAGCGTTTCCCGCGACTCGGCCATCGGACCCGTGCCTTCCGGACCGGCGAGCCTCCGAGCGAGGTTGGACCGCCCCAGCAGCGCCGGGAGGTAGGTCGGCGCGATCCGCAGCGACCGGCCGGTGGCCTCGAGAGCTTCTGCGAGCCGGCCGGTCCGGCCCAGGGCGTCGGAGTAGAGCGCCCACGCCAGCCCGGGGCGCTGGACTGGCACGGCCCCGCCGGGGGCCTCGGGGCCGTAAGAGCGGGTTGCCGCTTCCAGGTGGTCCGAGGCGACTTCCCACTCACCCCTTTCCACCGCGAGCGCCCCGAGCTGGAATCGGGCCGGGCCGTGGAAGGGAACGTCGTCGACCACCGACAGGAGGATCGGGATCGCCCGATCCACTTCTTCGGCGGCAAGAAGCGCGATGGCGCGCTCCATCCGGGCGCGAACATCGGTGGCGGGTTGGTTCGCGCCGCCAGCGGCTACGCCGACACCGAGGAGAGTGAGGGCGAAACCGAGGATGGCTGTGCACCGATATGGATCGTTGTGCGTTTCGCTCGCCCGGGGCGAGCGATGCCGGCCGGAGGCCGGCGCTCCGAGCCCGGTCATGGCGGCGGGAGGGCGACCGGGGTGGCGCCGCGGCGGAGGAGCCAGGTTGTGTTCACGGCCAGGGCGCCATGGGTTTCGGCAGCCCCATCCGGCCAGCGGATTTCGATCGCCACCGGTTGCGCCTCGGAATCCCCCAGGAATCCGAGTCCGAAGTGCAGGATCCGCTCGCTGTCGGAGGCGTAACTCTCACCGGCGCGCAGCGAGCGCGACTGCCGGGGCGAGGCGAGCGTGACCCGGGCGCCCAGGGCGTCACGCTCTCCACTGGGGTCCACGAGCCGGAGGCGGATCCAGGTCCCGCCGGCCGGCGCATCTAGAGCCCAGAGCGTGGGGGCGTCGTCCTGGTTGGCGACCGCGATCTCCCACCGGCCGTCCCCCTCGACGTCGATGAGCGCCATTCCGCGGGAGGATCGTACGGGCGGCCCCAGGGTTTTCGCTCCGTAGGTCCCGCCGTCCCGGAGGAAGAGCTGGTCCGGCTGCCCGTAGGTCTCACCGAGCGCCGGATCGTCCTCGACCTGCGGATAGAGGTGGCCGTTCGCGAAGGCGACGTCCAGGTCGCCGTCGTTCTCGGCATCGAAGAACAGCGCGCCCCAGCCCAGCGGCCGGAAGGTCGCCGTCGCCAGGCCCGCGCCCACCGCGTCCTCGAGGAAGAGCGAGGGACCGACTCCCTGGTAGAAGGCGTAGTGGTCGTGCGCAAAGTTCGTGACCACCAGGTCGGGAAACCCGTCTTCGTCCGCATCCGCGGCGGCCACCCCCATGCTTCCCTGCGTCGCCCCGTCGGCGCTGAGCGCGACCCCGGTGAACAGGCCGGCATCCCGGAAGCGACCGCCGCGGTTCTCGAGCATGTCGTTCGGACCGCTGTCGTTGGCCACGAAGATGTCCTGGTCGCCGTCATCGTCGAAATCGAGCGCGACGGCCCCCATGGAATAGCGCCCCGGTACGTCGCCGATTCCGGAGGCGTCGCTCGCATCCTCGAACGTGCCGTCCCCGCGCCCGCGGAAGAAGCGGTTGGCCTGCGGAACGAGACCGCGCGGGCCGTCGAGTACCGACACTCTCCCGCGCCAGCGCCGGGTGCGCTGTCCGGCCCGGATGGCCGGCTCGTCCGTTTCGATGTAGTTGGCGACGAAGAGGTCGAGCGTGCGGTCGCCGTCGGCGTCCAGGAAGACCGCCCCGATGCTCCACCCGGGGTCCGCGACCCCGGCTCGCTCTCCGATCTCGGAGAAGGTCCCGTCCCCGTTGTTGCGAAAGCACAGGTTGGGGCCCAGGGCCGTCACGTAGAGGTCGGGGAAGCCGTCGCCGTCGAAGTCCGCACTCACCGCACCCTGGCCGTAGACGTCGGTCACGATCCCGGCAGCCTCGGTGACGTCGGAGAAACGCCGGCCGCCCTCGTTCCGGTAAAGCACTCCGGAACGCGCCTGCCAGGAGCCCTCCGGGGCGTCCCAGGAGGGCGCATTGGGGAAATAGAGGTCCGGAAGCCCGTCCTGGTCGTAGTCGAGGACCGCGACCCCCGTGCCGGTGGATTCCGCGATGTGGTTCTTCTGGGGCCCTCCGGTCCCGGTCACGACCGAGAGGCCCGCCCCGGCGGCAACGTCACGGTATTCCTGGCCCGCGACCGGCGAGGCCAGCGACGAAGCCAGGACGATCGCGTGGATCCCGGCGGCGGTTCGAGCCACCCGGATCGCGGATCGCTCAGTCCCGCGGCGCCGGCTGTTCGTGCCCCAGTACCGGGTGCGGGATGTAGGGCGCCTCGAGCGCCCCAATCGTTTCCTCATCGAGCGTCAGGTCCACGGCGGCGGCGAGTTCTTCCATCTGTTCGACGCGGGTGGTGCCCACGATGGCCGAATCGACGCCGGGCACCGACAGAAGCCAGGCGAGCGCCACCTTCGCCGGCGTTTCGCCGAGGCCGGCGGAGACTTCGATCAGCGTATCCAGCACCTCGAAGTCCGCCTCCTCGTAGTACAGCCGGTCCGCGTAGTCATCGTCCCGGGCCCGCGGCGTCGGATCGCGGCGCGTACGGGTGCGGTTTCCGGCCAGGAATCCCCGGGCGAGCGGGCTCCAGGGAATCATCCCGATCCCCTGGTCGAGGCAGAGCGGCACCATCTCACGCTCCTCTTCGCGGTACACGAGATTCAGGTGGTTCTGCATCGAGACGAACCGGGAGGCGCCCATGGCGTCCGCGGTGAAGAGCATGGTGGCGAACTCCCAGGCGGCCATGCTGCTGGCGCCGAGGTAGCGCACCTTCCCGGCTTTCACCAGAGCATCGAGCGCCTCGACGGTCTCCTCGACGGGAGTTTCGTGGTCGAAGCGGTGGATCTGGTATAGGTCGATGTAGTCGAGACCGAGACGCCGGAGCGAAGCGTCGCAGGCGGCCATGATGTGCTTTCGCGAAAGGCCGCCGCGGTTCGGGCCCTTTGCGACCGGGAAATACACCTTGCTGGCGAGCACGTAGTCCTCGCGGTGCGCCAGCTCACGAAGCATCTTGCCGGTGATCTCCTCGCTGACTCCCTTCGAGTACATGTTCGCGGTGTCGAAGAAGTTGATGCCGAGGTCCAGCGCCTTCCGGAAATGGGCGCGGGACGCTTCCTCGTCGAGGATCCAGGAGCGCCAGTTCGGATCGCCGTAGGTCATGCAGCCGAGCGTCAGCCGGCTGACCTCGAGGCCCGTGGTGCCCAGTCGCACGGTCTTCATGAAGCGCTCCCTTCCTCGATGCGGGCGCCGGCCAGCCGTACAACCAGGATGGCCGCGCCGATGCCGGCGATGAGCGCGATCCCCGGGGACACCCCGAAACTGGTCGGGAGGATGCCGAGGACGATCGCGATTCCCGCCGCGCTGAGCGCGTAGGGAAGCTGCGTCTTGACGTGATCCAGGTGGTCGCAGGCCGAGGCCATGGAGCTGAGCACGGTGGTGTCGGAGATCGGCGAGCAGTGGTCTCCGAAGACCGCGCCCGCCAGCACCGCTCCGACGACGCCCATCAGGATGGGATCGGAAACGGCGACCGTCAGTCCGGCGTTTTGCGCCAGCGCGTGGGAGAGCGGGATCACGAGCGGCATGAGCACCGCCATGGTGGCCCAGCTCGTGCCGGTTGCGAACGCCATCACCCCGGCGACCACGAAGGTGAGCGTGGGCAGGAGGCTCGGGTTCAGGACGTTCTGAAGCACCTGGACGAGGTACTGCGCGGCGTGGAGTTCCGCGGTCACGTCGCCGATGCACCAGGCGAGCACCAGGATCACGATCGCGAGCACCATGGACCGGAGCCCGGCAATCCAGGCGCCGATGGCGCTGCCGAGGCTGAGGATCCGGCGGGCCACCGCGAGCACGATCCCCGTCAGGCAACCTGCGACCGACGCCCAGAGGAGGGAGACGTAGGAATCCGAGTTCGTGACGATCTCGCGGAGGCCGTAGGCCGTGACTCCTTCGGCGGCGAGCGCGTTGGTGCCGGTCAGCCAGATCGCGATGCCGGCGGTGACCAGCACGGCCAGGACGGGAAACACGCCTCCCATCCAGAGTGCCGACGCGACTTTCGCTACGCCGGGGTCCT
>CAYUVU010000069.1:0-4377 GCA_964448205.1 uncultured Acidobacteriota bacterium | reverse complement strand
GCCTTTGCCGGCATCCGCTTCCGGGACCTGGTGGCGGTCGTCGGCGTTGCCGGGGTTCTGGTTGCCGGCGCGGTACTGCTCCACAACGCCCGTCCACGGGTGGCCGGCAGGACCCCCGAACAGATCCGCGCGAGTGGCGAGTGCGCCAACTGTCACCGCAACGAGACGGGAGCGGTGGTGGCGCAGTTCGAGATGAGCGCCCACGCGGGCGCCGGGGTGACCTGCCTCGACTGTCACCAGGTGCGTCCCGGACAGTCGGCCCTCGAACACCACGGGTTCGAGATCACCACCGCCACCACCGCGCTCGCCTGCCAGGACTGCCACGCCGACGAGGTGCGCCAGTTCGAACGCAGCCGCCACGCGCTCCCCGCCTACGCGGCGGTCATGGGGACGGAGGGGTATCCCGCGACGTTCCCCGCCGAGCGGATCGCCCGCGCCGAGGAGATCCATCCCGGAGCGGTCGAACGCCCGCCGAACGCGCTCGCGCGGCTCGAGGGCTCGCCGACCACGGTGTCCGGTTGTCTCGGGTGCCACGACATCGGGCGGCCGAACGCCGACGGCTCCATCGGGACCTGCACCGCCTGCCACAGCCGGCACTCCACCGCGATCTCGCTGGCCCGGGCGCCGGCCACCTGCGGGCAGTGCCATATGGGGCCGGACCACGCGCAGAAGGAGATCTACAGCGAGTCGAAGCACGGCATCCTGTTCGAGGCGCAGCGGCACCTGATGAACCTGGACGCCGAACCGAAGCTGCTCACCGCCTTCGACATGCCGGTGCCCACCTGCGCCACCTGCCACATGAGCGGCCTCGAGGGCGCCAAGGTGACCCACGACACCACCGAGCGGCTCTCGTGGTGGCTCTTCGCCCCGGTCTCCGAGAAACGGCCCCACTACGACCAGGCGCAGGCCGAGATGCAGGGCATCTGCCTCAAGTGCCACGCCGAAAACCAGGTGACGCAGTTCTATGCCGACGCCGAGGCGCTGGTGGAGACCACGAACACCCGCGTCGCCGAGCTGATGGAGCGCATGGCCGAGGTGCAGGAAGCGGGACTCCTGACCGAGGCGCCCTTCGACGAGCCGCTCGACTTCCTGTTCTTCGACGCCTGGCACTACGCGGGCCGCACGGTGAAGCACGGCGCCTTCATGGACGGCGCCGACTTCGTGCAGTGGCACGGCACCTACGACCTCATCAACCGGATCACCGAGATCGAGGAACGGATCGGAGCGCTTTCGCCGGAGTGACCCGGGTCCGCGCGCGGCTACCGACAACGCCCCCGGCGATCGCGTGAAGATGTCCCTTCCCGGCCTGCGCCGCCGCCGGCGCCTCCTGCTCGAGGTCTTTCTCGCCGGGAACCTGCTCTTCCTGGCGGTGGACATCTTCTTCGCCCACTCGGTGAACTCCTTCCGCGAACCGGTCGAGTGGCTGCCACTGTGGTTCTCGCTGGCCGGCGGCCTGGCGCTCTTCGGGCTCCTCGCCTCCGGGCGCGGCCCCGACGCGCCGGCCGCCCGGTGGGCCGGTGGAGTGATCGGCGCGCTCTCGGTGGGGGTGGGGATCTGGGGAACGGTCCTGCACCTCGAGAGCGCCTTCTTTCGCCGGTTCGCCCTCGACGGCCTCATCTACGCGGCGCCCTTCGTGGCGCCGCTTGCCTACGCCGGGATCGGGTTCCTGCTGCTCGCCAACCGCGCCGGTCTCTTCCGTCCCGCCGATGACGATTTCGGCTGGGGCCAGTGGGTGACGATGTTCGCGGCCGGCGGGTTCGCGGGTAACTTCCTGCTCTCGCTGCTCGACCACGAGCAGAACGGGTTTTCGTTCTGGACCGAGTGGATCCCGGTGGCGGCGGCGGCGCTGGCGGTGTCGAACCTGGTCCTCGTCGGGCTGCGGCACGCGCCGGCGCCGGGCCTGGTTCGGCTGGTGGTCCTGACCCTGCTGCTCCAGGTGGGCGTCGGACTCCTCGGCTTCTGGCTCCATCTCGGCGCCGGGATCAGCGCCATCGGCGGACGGCCGTTCGAGGCGTTCGTCCACGGAGCGCCGCCGTTCGCGCCGCTGCTGTTCGCGGACCTCGCGATCCTCGCCGGGATCGGACTACTGGCCCTCCCGGCGGCCAGTGTTCCCGCCGGACCCGGTCAATCCCCGCCGCGGCGGTGATGCCGCTCCATCTCGACGAACTGCGCGATCAGGTCCGAGTGGCCCGCGATCCGGAACGTGTAGCGGGGCACCTGCGCTCCGTGGGTGCGTGACATGAACGGCTCGCCCCAGAAGCTGAGGAGCGCCTCCGTCGCGCCTTCCGGCTGGAACTCGGCCAGGATGAAGGAGACCGTTTCCGGCAGCTCCCGCCAGCGCGGTTCGGCCACCTTGGCGGCGCCGCGGCACGCCGCGATCTTCGGCGCCATGAAGCGGTCCCAGCGCTCCCGCTCCCCGTGGCCGGAGATGAACTCGATGGATTCGACGCGCGGGTTCTCGATGGCGGGCCGCAACATGAGGTCGAACACCTCCTGCGACCGGAACATCGCGAAGCACATGTTGAACCAGACCATCCGGCCGCGCGCCGCCTCCGCGAACCGCCGGCTCTCGGACTGGAGCAGACGCGGCCCGATCAGGATCGCCTCGGGCGCCGCCGTCGCCCGGCGCAGTTCGCCGATCTCGGCCCGGGTTTCCCGGATCGTCGCCGCCACCCGTTCGTCCTGACCCTCCCGCCGGAGGTCACGGAAGAGCAGCAGCGCCAGCAGGACCAGCGTGATCGTGAGCAGCACGTCCACCGCCACGATGTGGAGCAGGTGGAGCACGATCGCCGCGATCGCGGCGAGGATGCCCGCGATGATGTCCCAGTCGAGCCGCAGCAGCCGCTTCACGCGTCTGACTCTACCGCCGGATCAGCCGGACGATCTCGATCAGACGCGCTCGGGCTGCGCGCGCGGCATCCCCCGCGCCCGCCAGATGAAGTAGATCGCGGGGAACACCACCAGCACCACGGCCGCCGCGGTGACCACCCCGCCCACCATGGGGGCGGCGATCCGTTTCATGACGTCGGACCCGGCGCCGGTGCTCCACATGATGGGCAGCAGGCCGAGGGCGGTGGTGGCGGTGAGCATGGCGACGGGACGAACGCGCCGGAGGGCGCCGTCGAAGATTGCGTCGCTCAGTTCCGCCCGGTTCGTGAGCCGTCCCGCCGACTTTGCCTCCTCGCAGGACCGGTCGAGATAGAGCAGCATCACCACACCCGTTTCGGCGCTCAGTCCGGCGAGGGCGATGATCCCGACCCCCACCGCGATGCTCAGGTTGTAGTCGAGCGCGTAGAGCAGCCAGAAGGTGCCGATCAGGGAGAGCGGCACCGCCGTCACCACGATCAGGGTGCGCGACACCGATCGGGTGCTGATCTGGAGGATGAGCAGGATCAGCACCAGGGTGAGCGGGATCATGATCTCCATTCGTTCCCGGGCGCGGAGCAGGAACTCGTACTGGCCGCTCCAGCCCAGGCTGTAACCGGTGGGGATCTCCACCTCCTCGGCGACGGCAGCCCGGGCGTTTTCGACATAGCTGCCCACGTCCACGTCCTCGATGTCCACGTAGATCCAGGCGTTGGGACGGGCCTGTTCGCTCTTGATGACCGGCGGCCCCTTGACGAACGACATGTCCGCGAGGAAGGCGAGGGGGATCTGCTGCCGGGTCGGCGTCTGGACGAGGATGTCCCCAAAGTCGGACGGGTTGTCGCGCAGGTCACGGCTGTAGCGCAGGTTCACGGGATAGCGCTCGAGCCCCTCGACGGTGGTGGTGATGTTCATGCCGCCGATCGCCGATTGGATGACCTCCTGCACGTCGCCCACGGTCAGCCCATAGCGGGCGATCGCGTCCCGGCGCACGGTGAAGTTCAGGTAGTTGCCCCCCATTGCGCGTTCCGAGTAGGCGGAACGGGTGCCCGGGACGTCGCGCACCACGGCTTCGACCTGACCGCCCAGATCCTCGAGCACGCTCAGGTCGGGACCCGAAAGCTTGATCCCCACCGGCGTCTTGATGCCGGTGGACAACATGTCGATCCGGGTCTTGATGGGCATCGTCCAGGCGTTTGTCAGCCCGGGGAACCGGATGGCGTCGTCCATCTCGGCGATGAGCCGGTCCGGCGTCATCCCGGGCCGCCAATCGCTCTCCGGTTTCAGCAGGATCGTCGTCTCGATCATGCTCAGCGGGGCCGGGTCGGTGGCGGTGTCCGCCCGCCCCACCTTGCCGAACACCTGCTCCACTTCGGGGAAGTCGCGCAGGATCCGGTCGGTCTGCTGCAGCACCTCGCGGGCCTTGGTGATGGAGACCCCGGGCAGGGTGGTCGGCATGTACAGCAGGTCGCCCTCCCAGAGCGGCGGCATGAACTCGGACCCGAGCCGCGA
>CAYUVU010000068.1:0-11342 GCA_964448205.1 uncultured Acidobacteriota bacterium | reverse complement strand
GTGAAGACGAGCTCCTGGCCGTCGGGAGACCACGCCGGGTCCTTCTCGTCCCAGACTTCGTCGCGGGTCAGCCGGAAGGGGAGGCCGCCGTCCGCGGGCAGCAGGAAGAGGTCGTAGCTGCCCCGGATATCCGACGCGAAGGCGATGAGGCTCCCGTCCGGGGACACCGCGGGGCGGGTCCGGAAGGTGGTCTCCTCGACGTGGAGCTCCTGGTAGTCGCCCTGCCCCTCGATCCGGAAGATGCCCCCGGTTCCGGGGTAGTCCGACCGGTTGGAGACGGCCACCAGGAACCCGCCCGGCAGCCCCGGCCCGAAGTCCGGGCCGGGATCGGGCTGGATCTCGTTGGAATCCCCGCCCCAGACCAGGGTGTCCGAGCCGTCGGGGCCGGCCATCCGGATGTCGAAGCTGCCGGACTCGGCCGACGAGTAGACGACCGCCGCGCCGGCCGCGGCCCGCGGGTGGAAGTCCATCGCGGGATGGCTCGTGAGGCGCTCGGGCGCGCCTCCGGCGCGGTCCACCCGCCAGATGTCGAGGTTGCCGCCGGTGTCCCGCGAGAAGACCACCGAGCGGCCGTCGGGGGACCAGTCCGGCTCGAAGTCGTAGGCCGGCTCCCCATCCTCCGGCCCGCCGGTCAGTTGGCGGGCTTCGCCGCCCGCCCTCGGCATCACCCAGAGACGGCCGTCGAGCGCGAACGCGATCTCGGTCCCGTCGGGGGACCAGGTGGGATACGCCGGCCACGACGTGACCCGCGGCACCAGGTAGTTCTCGACCCGGATCTGTCCTCCGGCCACCGCCGGGTAACGCAGGGTGCTCATCTGCGCGGCCTCGCCGGACGCCGTCCAGAGGAGACCCGCGAGGATGGCGGCGACGAGCCGTCCCCCCGTCAGGTTGCGAGGATCTGGCAAGAGTCGGCGTCTCCGTGGACCCGGGTGACCTCCGGCTGGATCGTCACGTGCCGGATGCCGAATTGCTCGCGCAGCAGTTGGGTCGCGCTCCTGAGAAGGGCGTCCGTCGGGGTGTTGGCCTCGATGTCGGCGTGGCAGCTGAGCGAAACGAAGCCGCTGTTCACCGTCCAGATGTGCAGGTCGTGGATTCCGAGGACGCCGGGCAGCGAAAGCAGGCCGGAACGCACCGCCTCGCCGTCCACGTCGGCCGGGGTGGCGAGCATCAGCACCGAAACGCTGTCGCGCAGCAGCCGAGTTCCCGAGAGAACGAGCAGGCAGGCGATCCCGATCGAGACGAGGGAATCGATCGTGTTCCAGCCGGTGAACTGGATGACGATGGCCGCGACGATGACCCCGGCCGAGCCGAGCGTATCCCCGAGCACGTGGAGGAAGGCGCCCCGGATGTTCAGGTTGCTGTGCTGGTGGTGGCCCAGGATCTTCAGCGCCACGAGGTTCACGATCAGGCCGATGATCGCGATGATCAGCACCGGCACCGCGGCGACCTCGACCGGATCGCCCAGCCGGCCGATCGCGCGAGTGCCGACCCAGCCGGCGATCGCCAGCAGGAACACCGAGTTCAGCAGCGCCGCCAGCACCTCGGCCCGGTGGAATCCGAAGGTGCGGCGCGCCGTCATCGGACGGGTGGCCAACCAGGCGGCGAGGAACGAAACGCCGAGGGCGGCGGCGTCGCTCAGCATGTGTCCGGCATCGCCCTGCAACGCGAGGCTGTTGGCGAGGATGCCCCCGACGAACTCCGCGACCGCGATGGCCAGGGTGCAGACCAGGGCCGCGCCCAACGCCCACCGCGAGGGCAATTTCCCGCCGTGCGCAGGGGCTAGCGCGTCGTGATGATGGTGATGCGACATAGCGCCCGTCCGCCAGAGTATTGCGTATGGCGGGGGGTTGGACGCCTCCGGCTAGAATGGAAACCGATCCCTGACACCGCCAGTGGCGGACCCATTCCCCCGGAGTAAAGCCAAGTATGACCGATGGCAAGGCGCTGGAACTGACAAGCGACAATTTCGATGCGACGGTGGGCGGCGACCAGCCAAGCCTTGTGGATTTCTGGGCCGAGTGGTGCGGTCCTTGCCGGATGATCGCGCCGGCGATTTCGGAATTGGCCGAGGACTTCGACGGCCGGGCGGTGATCGGCAAGGTGAACGTCGATGACGAGCCCCGGATCGCCGAGAAGTTCCGGGTCCGCTCGATCCCGACCCTGCTCTTCTTCCAGAAGGGCGAGGTGGTCGGCCAGATCGTGGGGGTCCAGTCGAAGGCCAACCTGGCGGCGCGCCTCGAAGCCCTGATCGGTTAGGGATGTAAGGGAGCGCCGGCCGGTTCTCGCGGTAGCGGCCTTCAGACCGGCGCCGCCCGCCGCAGGCGGGCGAAACACCCGCCGCGATCCGACCCGTCTGGTACCGTCCGCCGACGGAGCCGGAACCGAGATGATCCGTCCAGAGCGTGGCGTAGCGCTGCCGCTGGTGGGACTGCTGCTGACCCTTGCGGCATGCGATGCCGGTGGGCCTTCCGGACTTGCCATCACGAACGCCCGGATCGTGGACGGCTCCGGGACCCCGATCGTTTCCGGAACCGTTCGCGTCGTGGACGGCAGGATCGCCGAGGCGGGCACAGGTGTTGCCCCCGTGTCCGGAGACACCGTGATCGATGCGGGAGGCCTGGTCCTGGCGCCGGGGTTCATTGACACCCACAGCCACGCCGACAGCGACCTCCTCGAGCGGCTCGACGCCACCGCCGCGGTGAGCCAGGGGATCACCACCCTGGTGGTGGGGCAGGACGGCGGGTCGCACCACCCGCTGGCCGAGTTCCGCGCCCGTCTCGAAGCCTCCCCGGCGACCGTCAACGTCGCGAGCTACGCCGGCCACAACACCTTCCGGGAGCTGGTCCTGGGCGAGGACTTCCGCCGCGAGGCGACTCCGGACGAGATCGGCGAAATGGCGCGCCTGCTCGAAGCGGACCTCGCCGCCGGAGCGCTCGGCCTCAGCACCGGGCTCGAGTACGACCCAGGGATCTATTCGGCGACGGAAGAGGTGGTGGCGCTGGCCGGGGTGGCGGCCGACGCGGGCGGCCGCTACCTCAGCCACCTCCGGAGCGAGGACCGCTGGTTCTGGGAGGCGGTGGAGGAGATCATCCGGATCGGCGAGGAGACCGGAATGCCGGTGCAGGTCACCCACGCCAAGCTGGCGCTCCAGAGCCTCTGGGGAGAGGTGCCGCGCTTCCTCGGGCGGCTGGAAGAAGCCCGCGCCGCCGGCGTGGACATCACGCTGGATGTCTATCCCTATCCGTACTGGCAGTCCACCCTCACCGTGATGTTCCCGGAGCGGGACTTCACCGATCTGGAGGAGTCCCGGTTCGTGGTCTCCCAGATGGCCCTGCCCGAGGGCATCCTGATTCCGATCTATGCGCCGGAGCCCGCCTACGCCGGCCGCACCCTCGCCAGCATCGCGGCGGAACGCGGGGAGGAGCCCGCCGTCACCCTGCTCGAGCTGATCCAGCAGGCCGAAGCGATGCGCGCCGCTCCGGACTTCGAACCGGGAACCCGCGTCGAAACGGTGATCGCCACCAGCATGGCCGAGGACGACATCGCCGGTCTGTTCGCCTGGGAGCACGCGAATCTGTCCACGGATGGGGCGCTCTTCGGTGCCCATCCCCGCGGTTTCGGCTCCTTCCCGAGGGCGCTCCGGCAGTTCGTCCGCGAGCGGGGCACCCTGAGCCTCGAAGAGACCGTGCGGCGGATGACCTCGCTCGCCGCCGACCACATGGGTTTCGCCGACCGGGGCCGGATCGTCCCCGGAATGGTCGCGGACCTCGTTGTCTTCGACCCGGAGACCGTTTCCGACCGGGCCACGCCCGAGGCGCCCCACGAACTCTCGGTCGGGATCCACCGGGTCCTGGTCGGGGGCGAGACCGTGTTCGCGGACGGCGCCGTCACCGGCGCGCGCCCCGGCGTTTTTCTCGCCCGCTGAGCGTCACGTGAAGGTGACAGTTCCAGCGAGGCCGCCGCCGATCTGGGCGGCGATCGTGTTCGCCGCTGTCGGTCTCGCCGGCTGCGGCGATGATGGCGCCAATCCCACCACGCCCGAACCGCCGGAACCGGCCCCACCGCTCGACGTGCCCTTCGGGTTCGCCGATCTCGAGGAAGGGGAAGGCCCCGAGGTGCACGACGGCTGGCTGCTCGCGATCGCCTACACCGGGTGGCTCTACGACGAGGCCGCTCCCGACAACAGGGGTTCGGAGTTCCTATCGGTAACCGAGGAGGATCCCGACTCGTTCCGGTTCGGCGTGGGACAGGTCATCCCCGGAATCGACCGGGGGATGGCCGGCATGCGCGTGGGAGGGAAACGCCGCATCGTCGTGCCGCCCGACCTGGGTTTCGGACCCCAGGGGAACAACCTGGTCCCCGGAAACGCCACCCTGCTGTTCGAGGTGGATCTGGTGGCGGGTGCGGAGGCGCCGTTCGAAACCACCGATCTGCAGGTCGGCTCCGGGGAGGAGGCCGAGAACGGAGACTCCCTGTCGATGGCCTACCACGGCTGGGTGTACGACCTGCTGGCGCCGGACAACAAGGGCGACACCTTCGATTCCACCACCGCGGAGGACCCCTTCGACTTCACCCTCGGGGTGGGCGCGGTCATCGTGGGCTGGGATCTGGGGATCGTGGGGATGCGTGTCGGAGGACGCCGGCGCATCGTGATTCCCCATGAACTCGCCTACGGTGCGGCTGGCCGACCGCCCCGGATCCCCCGCTACGCGACCCTGTTGTTCGAGGTCGAACTGATCGCCGTCAACTGACGAATCCCGTGTTTGCGATCGCCGGGTAGTAGGCTGACGCGCCCCGTGTCCTCCCATTCCGTCCCGGTTCCCGTTCGCGACCGCCTCGGCCGGCCGCTCGGCAGCCTGCGCCTCTCGGTCACCGACCGCTGCAACCTCCGCTGCCAGTACTGCATGCCGGAGGAGGAGTACGTGTGGCTGCCGCGGAAGGACCTGCTGAGTTTCGACGAAACGGCCTTCGTCGTCGAACGGTTCGCGGCGCTCGGGGTGAGGAAGCTCCGGATCACCGGCGGGGAGCCGCTGATCCGCCGCCACTTGCCCGAACTGGTCCGGCTGGTCTCGGTCGTCCCGGGAATCGAGGACGTCGCCCTGACCACCAACGGGATCCTGCTCGCCGGTCAAGCGGCGGCGCTGAAGGAGGCGGGCCTGCACCGGATCACGGTCAGCCTCGACACCCTCCGGCCCGACCGGTTCCGCTCGCTCACGCGCCGGGACGGACTGGACGCGGTCCGGGAGGGAATCACTGCGGCGAACGCGGCCGAGCTTCGGCCCCTGAAGCTCGACACCGTGGTGATCCGCGGGTTCAACGACGACGAGCTGGTGGATCTCTTCGAGTTCGCCTCGGATCAGGGCGGCGAGATCCGCTTCATCGAGTACATGGACGTCGGCGGCGCGACCGGCTGGCGTCCGGACCTGGTGTTCGATGCGAACGCCATCCGCGCCCTCATGGCGCGGCGCTACGGGGGGGTCGAGGCGGTTCCGGTGGAGGACCCCACCGCGCCGGCCCGCCGCTACCGCGTTCCCGACGGACGGGTCTTCGGCATCATCGCCTCGGTTTCCGAGCCCTTCTGCCGCGCCTGTGACCGCAGCCGCGTCACCGCGGACGGACGCTGGTTCCGGTGTCTCTATGCCCCCGACGGGCTCGACCTCCGGGCCCCGCTCCGGGCCGGAGCGACCGCCGCCGAGATGGAGGGGTTGATCGCCTCCACCTGGTCCGGCCGGGTCGACCGCGGCGCCGAGGAACGGGCGGCCCTCGACCGGCGGACCCCGCTCGTCGCCGCGGGGGAACTCCGCAAGGACCCCCACCTCGAAATGCACACCCGCGGCGGCTGACGTTCGGAGCGCTGGCCTCCGGCCGGCATCGCTCCGCGCAGCGGAGCGAAACCGCACCCCCGGCTGCTCAGCAAAACGACGTCACGGCTTGGAACGCCGGCTGAAGCCGGGGTTCCAAGCCGGAGGCGCCATCTTCCAGTTGCAGACTGGCCCCACCGGCTCGGAGCGCCGTGCGCGGTGCCGAGCGGCTAGCGGGAGGGTGGTTCGGTAGCCGAAGCGCCGTCGTCGAGGCGGATCTCGACGATGGCGTTTTCGCGCAGGTTGCGGACGAAGGTGTCCATTTCGGTCGCCATCTTCTCGCTGTAGAGCGATTCGGCGATCTGGTTCCGCACGTCGTCGAGCGGGATGGTGGACTCTTCGGTCCGCTCGTCCACCTTGAGCAGGTAGAGGGATTCGCCGATCCGCAGCGGCTCGGAAACCGCTCCCGTCTCGAGCTCGGCCACCACCGACCGGAAGGACTCGTCGAGCTCGCGGACCAGGAAGAGACCGAGGTCCCCGCCGCTCTCCGCCGAACCGGACTCCGACCGCACCTTCGCCACCTCTCCGAAGTCGGTGCCCGACGCGATCAGGCGCCGGGCTTCCCCGAGACGCTCCCGCGCCTCCGCCTCGCCGGCCTCGGTGACGTGGACGACCAGTTCCCTGAGCCGCACCTGCGGCGGGCGAATGAACTCGTCCACGTTCTCGCGGTAGCGCTGCTCGATTTCCGGCTCGCTGATCTGCACCCGTTCCTCGATGTCCTGGCGGCGGATCTCCTGGATGAGGACACCCTCGAGGAACTGCTTCTTCAGCTCTTCCATGTTGGAACCCTGAAGCTCCACCTGCCGGATGAACTCCGCCTCGTCCGGAAGGTTCATCTCCTGGATGGTTGCTTCCTTCCATTCGTCGAAATACCGGTCCGGGACCCGGAGGCCGCGCTGGTCGGCAACCTGGAGGATCAGCGTGTTGTCCACCATGCCTTCGAGGACCGATCTCCGGAAGGTGGCCTGCACCTCGGGATCGTCGGGAACGCCGAGACGTTCTCCCTGAATGACGACCTGCCGCTCCAGCTCGCTGAGCGTGATCATGTCCCCGTTGACGAGGGCGACGACCCGATCCACCACCTCGGCGCCACCGGTTTGCGAATCCTGCGGGGAAGCGCCCACACCGGCCAGGCAGAGCACCGCGGCGAGCCAAATGCGGGAGAAAGAGCGGAACATCGTCGGGCCTCGCATTCTAGTGCGGGGTCCCGGGGCCGGACAGCAGGTCATTCCACCCTCGGGAGCGACCCGACGTAGGGGAACGCCAGGCTGGCGGTGTGGATGCGGACGGGATGGCGTCGCTGGAGGTCCTCGAGGAGCGCCTGGACGCGGACGTCGGCCTCCTGGCGCAGCACGGTGAGCCGGACCACGTCGCGCACCTCCTCGAACTCGAGCGAGGCGGCGGGGAGCCGCTCGTCCACCCGGAAGATCCGGAACCCCGCCGCGGTCTCGACCGCGTCCGTGGTGTCCCCGGATTCGAGGACGAAGACCGCCTCGTCCACGGCGTCCGGCAGTTCGCCCCGCCGGAACGTCCCGACCGGCAGGAACGCGTCCGCGGCATCGCCATCCCCGGTTGATCGGGCGCCCTCACGGAGGAGCCCGGCGGCGGTCTCCGCACTCTCCCGGTCGTCGAACCGCCGTTCCGAGAGGGTCACGGTCTCGGGCCGCGCGTAGAAGGCGCGGTTCGCCTCGAACTCCAGTTGCAGGGCCTCGTCCGTGGCCTCGAGGCCGGCCAGCACCACCGTGTCCATGAGCCGGTCCACCAGCAGGCGGTCCCTCACTCGGGAGCGCAACCAGTCGTCGTCCGGGCTTCCCGGCTCGTCGCCGGCGGTCCCGGGCGCGACCGTCCGGCCGTCGGTCCGGACCACCTCGGGACCCGGGCCCCGCCGCAGGGCGGAGGTCTCCTCGAGCAGCCGGACCTCGGAGACCTCGACCCCCGCTTCCTCGGCGGCGATCACCAGGAGCCGCTCCCGGACGAACTCGTCGAGGAGAGCGCTGAGCAGGGGAGCGTCGAGCGTGCCGCCGAGCCCCGTCCGGGAGGCGATGAACCGGTCGAGGACGCCCTGGGTCACCTCCCGCTCGCCCACCGAGACGGCCACCCGGTCCTCCTCCTCGGAGAGGGCGCCGCAACTCGCCCCGGCGAGCGCCAGCAGAACGGCGATCGCGCTCGCCGCGGGGAACCGGCTCACGACAGGTTCGCCCGCTGGTCGGGCGCACCCTCGGGTTCCCGGCTGAGCGCGACGGCCTCGAGGGCCGACAGGGCCATCTGGAGCGACCCGAGCACTTCCGCCGGGCCCGCTCCGGGGGCGAGCGGGGAGCGGAAGGACCGGTCCTTCGCGTCCGATTCGAAGCGCAGCGAATCGCCCTCCCGGACCACCGCGGTGTAGCCGAGCGCTTCGGCCCGGATGCGGAGGCGCACGTGCTGGAAGAGGAGTTCCACTTCCGGCGGCAGGGCCCCGAACCGGTCGCGCACCTCGTCGCGGAGCCGGTCCAGGGTGTCGAGGTCGGCGGCGGACGAGCACCGCTTGTAGAGCCACATGCGGCGCCGGACGTCCCCCAGCCAGTCTCCGGGAATGCGGAACTGGAAGCGGAGGTTCATGGCGCAGCGCGACCTGGGACGGTCGCCGCGGGCCTCGGCGACCGCTTCCTCGAGGAGCCGGTAGTAGAGGTCGAACCCTACCGCTTCCAGATGCCCGTGCTGGGCGGCGCCCAGCAGGTTGCCGGCGCCCCGCAGCTCCATGTCCAGCGCCGCGACCCGGAACCCGGCGCCCAGTTCGCTGAACTCCCGGAGCGCGGCGAGGCGGGGTTGCGCGTTGCCCGAAAGCGGCGCTCCCTGCGGCACCAGCAGGTAGGCGTAGGCGCGCCGGGAGGACCGCCCGACGCGGCCCCGGATCTGGTAGAGCTGGGCGAGCCCGAACGCGTCCGCCCGGTTGACGAGCAGGGTGTTGACCCGCGGCAGGTCAATGCCGTTCTCGATGATGGTGGTGGTGAGCAGGATGTCGGCCTCGTGCTCCTGGAAGCGGATCAGGGTGCGCTCCAGCGCGGCCTCGCGCATCTGTCCGTGGGCGATCAGGACCCGGGCCTCCGGGACCAGGCCGTCCAGGAGCTTCGCCATCGCCGGCAGCGAGCGGACCCGGTTGTGCACGAAATAGACCTGGCCCTGGCGCGCGAGTTCGTGCCGGACGGCCTCCGCGATCCGGTCCGGATCGAAGGGCAGGACGTGGGTCTGGATGGCCATCCGGTCCCGGGGCGCCGTTTCGATCACCGACATGTCGCGGATGCCGGAGAGCGACATGTTGAGGGTCCGCGGGATCGGCGTCGCGGTCATCGCCAGGTGGTCCACCTGCGGCGCCATCGCCTTCAGCCGTTCCTTGGCGGACACCCCGAACCGCTGTTCCTCGTCCACGATCAGCAGTCCCAGGTCGCGGAACGCCACGTCCTTCGACAACAGGCGGTGGGTGCCGATGACGATGTCCACCGTTCCGTCCCGGACCCCGGCGACGACCGCTTTCTGCTGTTTGGGGGTGCGGAACCGGGAGAGGAGCGCCACCCGGATCGGAAAGGCGGCGAACCGCCGTTCGAACACCCGCGCGTGCTGCGCCGCCAGCACCGTGGTCGGAACCAGGATGGCGACCTGCTTCCCGTCCATCGCCGCCTTGAAGGCGGCCCGGAGGGCCACTTCCGTCTTTCCGAATCCGACGTCGCCCGCGAGCAGCCGGTCCATCGGCACTTCCGACTCCATGTCCTCGAACACGTCGCGGATCGCCTGCGCCTGGTCGTCGGTCTCGGTCCATTCGAAGGCGTCCTCGAAGTCCTCCATTCCCGGGACGTCGCGCGCGAATGCGTAGCCGGCGATCTTCCGGCGGGCCGCGTACAGCCCGATGAGTTCGCCCGCGATGTCGCGCATGGCCTTCGCGACGCGCTTCCGCCGCCGCACCCAGCTCGTGCCGCCGAGCCGGTCGAGCGGCGGCGCTCCCGCCGCCGAGCCGGCGGAGTACTTCTCGAGCAGGTCCAGCCGGTCCACCGGCAGGAAGAGCTTCCCTCCCTTGGCGTAGTGGATCTCGACCAGTTCCGGAGCGTTCTCCCCCTCCCCGAGGCGCGTCATCCGGATGAAGCGGCCCACCCCGTGGTCGGTGTGCACCACCGGATCGCCGGGTCTCAGGTCGCGGAAGTCCGAGAGGAAGCTGCCGGAGCGGGCGCGGCGCCGGGGGGTGCGCGGCGGCGCCGCCACCATGGCGGCGCCGCTGATCACCTGGAGGTGCAGCTCCGGGAGCTCGAACCCGGCGCTCAGCCGCCCGGCGTGGACGAAGACGCTTGGCGGCGCGGGCAGGGCGCCCGGCGTCTCCTCCGGGACCGAGACGCGCGTCCCGTCTCCGGCGTCGCGGACGCGGGCCCCCGCCTCCCGGGCGCGGGACGCGAAGCGTTCGGCGGCGGGAGCCCCCGGCACGAAGACGTGCACGGTGCGCCGCGGGTCGCCGGCGGCGTTCAGCGACTGCAGGAAATCGCCGGTGCGGTCCCGGAAGGAGTCGGTGGGGCGGGCGGGGAGGTCCTGGCTGCCGGCGGCCGCCGGCCCCGCCGCCTCCAGCTCCCGCAGCTCGACGGCTCCGGCCGGCGGGGGTTCCTCCAGCCGCCGCCGGAGCGCTTCGATGGGGGTCAGGAGCCGTTCCGGCGGGGCGGCGGCGCGGGCCCGGAACTCCCGCGCCGACAGGCGGGCGTCCACCACGCGCGCCGTCTCGGCTTCCGCGGCGTCCCAGAACCGGTCCGGTTCGTCGAGGATCAGCTCGGCGCCCTCGAGGTAGGCGTCGAACCCGCTGTCGAACCCCGAAGAACCGGGAAGCCGGAACGCGGGATGGGTTTCCTCGTCGAACTCCGCGCCGATCCATTCCCACGCCGGGGGAGCGGACACCGCCTCCGGCCGGGCGAGGTGGTCGCCCGCGCGCTGCGTGTCCACCTCGAACTCGCGGATGCTCTCGATTCCCTCGAAGCCGAACTCGATGCGGACGGGCAGTTCCCGGTCCACCGGGAAGAAGTCCACGATGCCGCCGCGGCGGGCGAAATCCCCCGGCCCGCTCACCGGGTCCTCGTAGCGATACCCGGCCGTGGTGAGCCCTGCCGCGATGCCGGCGGGGGCGGCGTCGCTGCCCTGCCGGATGTGGATCGCCGCCTCGCGGAGACGGTCCGGCCCGGCCGTGCGGCGGAGCGCTCCGGCCGCGGAGCCGACGACCAGGGGCGGGTTCCCGGGTGTGGGAAGCGCGAGGGCGGAGAGCGCGGTGGCGCGGAGAGCCAGCACCTCGGCATGCGGAGCGACCCCCGCGTAGGGGTTCACCGCGGGACCCGGAAGGCGCAGGACCGGACGGGTCTCGCCGAGCGCCGCCAGCAGCACCTCGAGGTCGGCGGCCCCGGTCAGAAGGTCCCGGTCGTGCGCCGTCAGGAACACCAGCGGCCGGTCCGACTCCCGGGCCCAGGCCGCCGCCACGGCGAG
>CAYUVU010000067.1:0-9434 GCA_964448205.1 uncultured Acidobacteriota bacterium | reverse complement strand
CCGGCATCGCGGCCCAATGGGCCGCGACCGAGTTAACCGCTGTTCCGGACGGCCTCGGTGAGCGCCGGAATGACCTCGAGGGCGTCGCCGACGATCCCCACGTCCGCGGCCCCGAAGATGGGAGCGTCCGGGTCCTTGTTGATGGCCACCACGAACCGGGAGCCGCGCATGCCGACCAGGTGCTGGATGGCGCCGGAGATGGCGCAGGCGACGTAGAGCTTCGGGGATACGGTGGCGCCGCTCGAGCCGATCTGGAGCTCGTGGGGGAGCCAGCCGGCGTCGGTCACCGCCCGGGAAGCCCCGACCACGCCGCCGAGCGCCGCCGCCAGTTCGCGCACGATGTCGAGGTTCTCCGGACCGCCGAGGCCGCGGCCGGCCGCCACCACCACGTCCGCCGCCGTCAGGTCCACCCCGCCGGCGCCCGCGTCCCGGACCTCGACGAGGCGCGAACGCAGATCGCCGGGGCCCACGGGGGAGGGGAGGATGCGCACCGAGAGCGCCGGGCCCGGTGCCCGGGCCGGGAAGGCCCCGCGTTCCACCGTGACCACCGCGGGGAGGCCGGGCGCCTCCACCTCCTGGACGAATTTCCCCAGAAAGGCGGAGCGCCTGGCGACGAGTCCGTCGCCGCGCCAGGAAAGCGCCGACACGGCGGTGGCGGCCGCGGTCGAAAGCCGCGCCGCGACCAGTGGTGCGACATCCCAGCCGACCGGGTCGTGGGGCAGGAGGACGCACTCGGCGCCGCTGGCCTCCCGGGCGTGCAGCACGGCGGCGGCGGTCCCGTCCGCGGTCGGGGCCGCGAGCGCCGGCCCTTCCACCAGCAGGAGTTCCCCCGCCGGCAGGACTTCGCGCAGCCCCTCGGCCTCGCTGGCGTCACCGACCGGGAGGATGGCGCTTACCCCCTCCGGCCCGCCGGCGAGCCGGGACGCGGCCTCGATCAGTTCGTAGCTGGCGTCCGTGATGCCGTTTTCGCTCCGCTCGGCGAGGATCAGGACCCGGCGGCTCATGCCGCGTCTCCGGGAAAGGAGATTCCGGCGCCGGCCCGCATCCGGGGTACGAGCGCCGCCGCCGCCTCCTGGGGTGAACCCGGGAGGATCTCGGCGCTCGCGCCCCGCTCGGGCCTGCTGAGCGTCAGCCGGCGAAGCCCGCCGCCGTCGGCCGGAGGGGCGAGTTCGACGCGCTCCACCGGCTTGCGCCGCGAGGCCATGATGCCGCGGAGACTCGCGTAGCGCGGGGTATTGATGCCCGTCTGGACGGCCACCACGGCCGGCAGGCGCAGCTCCACGACGGCGATCCGGCCGCCTTCGAGTTCGCGGTGCACCTCGAGGCGCCCGTCCCGGAAGTGCAGTCCGGTGGCGGCGGAAGCGAACGAGTAGCCGAGCAGGCCCGCCACCAGTCCGCCCACCTGTCCGTGGCCGCTGTCCTCGGCGAGGAGGCCGGCGGTCACCACTCCGGCGTCGAGCCCGGAAACGGCGTCGGCGAGCGCCCGCGCCACGAAGAAGGGATCGGCGAGGTGCGCGCGATCGGTCACCAGATGGACCCCGCGGTCCACGCCCATCGCGAGACAACTGCGAAGCACCTGGCCGGCGTCCGCCGGGCCGGCAGTCACGGCGACCGTCTCCGCCGCGTGTCCCGCCTCCTTCAGCGCCAGTGCCGCCTCGACGGCGTAACGGTCGTAGTCGTTGATGCCGTAACCGAGGCTGGATTCGTCAATCCAGTCGCCCGCCGGGCGGAAGGCGGAGTTGCGGTCGGGGACCTGCTTGACGAGGGCGACGGCGTTCATGGAATCCGGGAGGAATGATCGCTGCGGTAGCGTCCGGGGGCAAGGTGAGCGGCAAAGTACCGAGAGGGTCCTTCGTGGTGGCGGGGATCCTCGCGCTCGCGACCGGGCTCGGCCTCCTCGCGGCCGCCGGGAAGCCGACGGCCATCCGGCGGCCGGACCCGGTGGACCGGCCGGTCCTGCTGATCCCGGACTTCGACAACCGCACCGGCCGGGGCGAGTTCACCCCCCTGGCGCAACAGCTCACCGAGGCGGTGCGGGCACGTCTCGAGCGGGACCCGGACGGCATCTTCGAACTCTCGTCGCGGCGGCTCCGCCCCGCGTTCGGTCCCTCGGAACGCGAAGAGGGGCTGGTGGGAATCGCCGCACGACTCGGCGCGGACTACGTGCTCGCCGGCAGCCTCGAATCGGGCCCGGGAGCGCCGCTCGGCCCGGGTTCGTCCTGGACACCTCCTCGCGAGGGCCGCGGCGGCGACGAGATCCGCCTGGACGTACTCCTGGTACGGGACTCGGACCCGCCCCACGTGTTTGCCGAACGTTTCCTGCTGGGGTCGCCGGACCCGGAAGATGCCGAGGACCGGCAACTCGCCGACTGGGTCGGCGAGCGCATCGCGCTCTCTCTCAACCGCCCGTGACGCGCGGCTGGCGCAGTTCACCGTGAGGTTGCCGTCCCGTGGGTCCGCCAACAGCCGTGATGGCGCCGCCGGCTTGGAACGCCGGCTTCAGCCGGCACAGACCGCCGAAGGCGGGCGGCGAGACTTACCTCATTCGACCGGGATGGCCTGGCTGCGCGCCAATGCACCTGGGGTAGCGACGAACCGCCCACGCCTTTCCGGGCCGCTGTGCCGGCTGAAGCCGGCGTTCCAAGCCGTTACGCCGCGATTCCGGCCAGAGGCGGCGGTCCCTACCGCAGCCGGACGCGGTCCCAGGAGTCCCAGGCCGAGGTGTCCGAGAGGATGATCTCGTCGCCCTCGGCGAGCCCGCCCAGCACCTCGATGCGGTTCACCGAGCCCCGGCCGAGCTCGACCGGCACCCGCTCCGCGGTCTCGCCGTCGGCGGCGATCCGGAAGAGCCCCACGGTGCTCCCGGGCTGGCCGTAGGCCGGCCGGCCGACGTGGAGCGTGTCCGGAACCCGGTCGAGTTCGATCGTGCCGTCCACCGAGAGGTCCGGGCGGGCGCCGCGGGGAAGCTCGCCGGCGATCGAGATGTCCACGGCCACCGTTCCTTCGCGCACCGCGGGGTCCACCCGGGAGACGACGCCTTCCACGATCCCGTTCCGGGTGTCCACCAGCGCCCGCTGGCCGGGTTCGATGTCGCGCGCCTGCGTCTCGGCGATCCGCAGCACCGCCTTGAGTTCCTGGGGATCGGCCACCCGGGCGAGGTTTTCTCCGGGACTCACCTCCTGGCCGACCTCGACCGGCACCTCCAGCAGAGTCCCGGCGCGTCCGGCCCGCACCGTGAGCGCGGCGAGCTGCCGCCGGCGGAGTTCGAGCACGGCCCGGTAGCGCGCGACCGTCGCCTCCTTGGAGGCGACCTGCGCCTCGCTGGAGTCGGCCAGGATGGAGAGGCGTTCTTCCTCGAGGGCGTGGCGGGTCTCCAGTTCCTCGGCGCTCACCTGGCTGCGGCGGTGGATCAGTTCCCCGACCAGTCCCGCCTCGAAGAGCTGCCGGTCGGCATCGGCGCGGCGGCGCGCCTGGGCCGAGGACGCGGCGAGCTGGCCGGCGGCGTTCTGCTGCTCCAGCAGGTCGGAACGCGTCTGGTCGAGCAGCCGCCGGAGTTCCGCCTCCTCGGCGCGGAGCTGGAGTTCGGCCTCCCGGGTCTGCTGTTCGAGTTCGGGATTCGAGAGGACCAGTAGCACGGTGTCCTCCTCGACCGGGGTCCCGGGAAGCACCCGGCGTTCCTCGACCCGGCCGCGGGTCTCGGCGGCCAGCCAGCGGATCTGCTCGGGCGGCACCTGGAGGCTGCCCGGTCCCCGGACCTGGCGGACGAGTTCGCCCCGCTCGACGACGCCGGTCCAGACGACCGAGCGGTCCACTTCGGGTGCGCCGGGACCGATGCGTCCGAGCAGGAGGAACACCACCAGCAGCGCGGCGGCGCCGCCGCCGGCGAGGAGCAGGCGCCGGACACGGCGTTTCCGGTGCCGGTCGGCGATCTGGAAGTCCACTTTGCCTCCGCGCTGGTCCCCTAGTCGAAGAAGAGTCCCGGCAGCGCCAGGGTCAGGTACGGGATATAGGTCACGAGCAGCACCGCGCCCGCCCGGATCAGCAGGAACGGCACCGAGGCGCGGTACACCTCGCCGAGCGGCCGCTTGAAACGATAGGACGCGAGGAAGAGGTTCATGCCCACCGGCGGCGTCAGGTAGCCGAGCTCGAGGTTCGTGAGGAAGATGACACCGAGGTGCAGGGGATCGATGCCGAAGGCGAGTCCGAGCGGCGCGACCAGCGGCACCACGACCACGATGGCCGAGTAGATGTCCATCAGGCAGCCGACGATCAGCAGGAAGATGTTCAGCAGCAGCAGGAAGAAGAGCGGGGAGGCCACGAACGACTGCACCCAGTCGATCGCCATCCCCGGGATGTCGGCGAAGATCAGGTAGTTCGTGAGCCCGAGCGCGGCGCCCAGGATGAGCAGCACGCCGCCGATCAGGGTCACCGCGTTGGCCCCGGTGCGGACCAGGTCCGCGAACGTCTTTCCCTCGCGGTGGATCACGAACTCGATAAACAGGGCGTAGAGGACCGTGATGGCGGCGGCCTCCACGAGCGTGGCGATCCCGCCGAGCATCACGCCGATGACCACGAAGGGGATGGACGCCTCCCACTTCGCCGTCCACAGTGCCTGCGCCGCCTCGCGGATCCGGAAGGACGAGGTACTCCCCTTGAAGCGTTGGCCGGCGAAGCGCCGGGTCACCACGATGGTGAACCCGGCGACCAGCACGATCTGGAGCGCCGAGGGGATCAGCCCGGCCACGAAGAGCCGCGGGATGTCCACTTCGGCGACGATCGCGTAGAGGATGACCGCGACCGAGGGGGGGATGAGGAGGCCGAGCGATCCGGCCGCGGTCAGGAGGCCGGTCGCGAACTTGGGCCGGTGCCCGTCCGCGAGCAGCAGGGGGAACATCAGTCCGCCCATCGCCAGGATGGTGACGCCGCTGCCCCCGGTGAAACAGGTGAAAAACGCGGACATCACGATCGCGACCACCGCCACCCCGCCCGGCATCCAGCCGAAGACGCCGCGGAAGAGCACCACCAGCCGTTTGGGAGCGCCGCCCTCGGCGAGGATGTAGCCCGCGAGGGTGAAGAGCGGAATCGTCGGCAGCATGGGCTTCGTGACCATGCTGTAGGCCTCGGCGGGGATCGCCGAGACCGGGTCCCAGTTGCTCCACAGCAGCACTGCGGCGGCGCCGCCGAGCGCCACGAAGATCGGCGCCCCGAACGCCGCGGCGATCAGGACGAGGGCGAGCAGCGGCCATTCGATGCCGGTTCCGGTGAGGTCCCACCCGGTGAGCCCCTCGTGGAGCAGCAGCGGCACCGCGAGGCCGACGATCGCGGTCCAGCGGCCCCAGCGGCTCGGGACCCGGCGCCAGAGCCGCCAGGCGATCAGCAGGAAACCGACCGGCATGACGGCCACGGCGACCCAGACCGGGACGCCGAGCGCCAGTTCCCGGCCGCCGTCCAACTCGGCCCGGGTGAGGACCACACTGGCGTAGGAGAGCACCACCGACACCACCACCCCCACCGCGCCCGAAAGCGACAGGAGACGCGGCCTCCAGGCCTCGGACACCATGCTCGGGCCGGCGCTCAGCGAGAGCAGCTCGCCCCGGCGGGACGCCACCGCCGCCCCCAGGAAGGCGACCCAGAGCGTCAGGTGTTGCACCCACATGAAGGAGCCCGGGATGCCCGTCGGATAGACCGGACGGATGAGGGCCTCGGTGATCGGGATGGCCGCCATGAGGACGAGCGCGCCGACCGAGATCGCGTCCTCGAAGACCGCGAGCCGGCTCCGGGGCGGACCGGGGGTTCCTTCCGGCATGCCGGCGGCCTCCGGGAGGGCCCCTGCGGCGTCCGGACTCATGGCTCCCCGGGGCGGACTCCGCGGGTCAGCCCGCGGCGGGGTTACTCATTGGCGGCCCGGTACTCGTCGCGCAGCCGGATCATGCGGTCGAACACCGGAGGGGAGACGAGCTGCTCCCGGACCAGCGGGAAGAGCTTCTCCGCGGTCTCCATCCAGGCGCTTTCGAACGCGGAGGAGGCCTCGATCACCTCGAGACCCCGCGACTTCATCGCCGCGAGCGACTTCCGCTCCTGCTCGCGGTTGGTCTCGCGGAACGATTCCGCCGCCTCGTTGCTCTTCCGGAGCACCACTTCCTGCTGCGAGGCGTCGAGCCGTTCCCAGCCCTGCTCGTGGACGATGATCGCGCCCTGCAGCGGCGCCCAGGGGAGGTCGTTCATGAACTGGGCCGAGCGGTAGATCTGGGATCCCTCCGCGAGGACGATCGGCAGCGGGACCGCCTCGATGAGTCCGGTCTGGAAGCCGCTCACCAGCTCGACCGAACTGATCTGGACCGGGTCGAAGCCCGACCAGCGCAGGAGATCGAGGACCGTCTGGTCGTTCGACGCGCCCGCGAGCTTCAGCCCCTGCAGGTCTTCCAGGGTGTGGACGGGGTCGCTCGCGAAGAAGTGGAGCCAGCCCACGTCGGCCCAGGCGATCACCTGGAACCCGTGCCCGCTCAGGGTCTCCGCGATGGCGGGATTCAGGGCCTCCCGGACGTGGTCCCATTCGGGGTAGTCGCGGAACACCATGGGGATGGAGAGGGTCCAGGCGCTCGGGTCCAGTTCGGCGAGCCCCACGTTGGAGACCGCGGCCATCTGCACCTGGCCGATCCGCATCTTGCTGATCATCGCCGTCTCGTCGCCGGCGGCGCCTCCGGCGATGATGCGGATCCGCACCTCGCCGCCCGTCTCGCGGCCGATCTCGGCCGCCATCTTGTCGAGGATCAGGTGGTAGGCCGATCCCCGGGGCGCGACGGTTGCGAGGCGCAGGTTGACCCGCGCCTCGGCGGCGGCCGCCGGCAGGACGAGGGCGAGAGCGGCGAGCGCGACGCTCCGGCCGGCGAGGAGGAATTTTCTGACGTTCGGCATAACGAATTCTCTGGTGGTTTCTATGGGTTCTGCATGTCGTCGAGGAAATAGTCGTCGACGTTCCTGAGCAGCCAGGCGGCCCGCTCCTGGGCCACCTGATTCAGGAGCCGCGCTCCCGGCTCGCTGTCGATGTCGAATTCGAGCGTCTGCCGGAGCAGGGTTTCGAACTCCTCCCGGTTGCCGCTCGCGACCGATCCGGTTTCGGCCCAGGTGGCCCAGAGCACCGGAGCCCGCGCCGGGCCGATTTCGAGGGCGTGCTCGTAGTACTCGCGTCCCTTCTCGATGGAGCCCCCGATCCGGGACACCTCGTAGATGCTGAGGTAGTCGTAGACCACCCCGTCATCCACCGTGTCGTCGAGTTCGCGGGACCGGTGCAGGAGGGCGCCCATGAGGGAGAGGTCCGCGGTGGCCTCGGGATTGTCGGTGGCCATCCCGATCCAGGCGCCGAGGGCGGTCCCGGTCCACAGCGCCAGCGCGGCGTCCTCCGCCTCGAGTTCGGCGGCCGCCGCCTCCGGGCGGCTCCGGAGGCGCGCCTCGATGCCGGGATGGTCCACCTCCAGCCCCCGCATGCCGTAGCGCGTCGCCCGGCGGTAGAGCCGGCCGGCGCGCCGCCGCACCGCCTGCTTCTCCTCGAACTGGGTGAAGTCGAGATCGAAGAGGTCCGGCTCCACGAAGCCGTAGGCGAAGAGCAGGAAGCCCTTGGTCGCGCTCAAGAGCATCTCCCGGTGCTCGGGGCTCGTCTCCAGCATCGTCTCCATGAGCCAGAGGTTGTTCGCGAGCGGCGCCTTGACGAGGTCGAGGTCATCGTCGGAGCGGAGAACGGCCTCGCCCTCGGCCAGCAGTCCCGAAATCGAGTTCACCGCCATGTTGGCGACCAGACTGCACCCGGGCAGCCAGGTCAGCGTGACGAGAAGGCCGGCAGCCAGACCGAGCTGCGTCCTCCCCGCTCCCACGGTCCTCATGTCGGCGGAAGGTTACTCCGTGGGCGGTGCGGATTCAGTCCGGCGCCCGGGAGCGGATAGCCTTGTTCGTCCATGCGCTCGAACCGTCCTCTTTCGCTGTTTCTCCTCGCCGGATCCACCCTCCTGGCGCCGGGTCTGGCCGTTTCCCCCGCTGCCGGCGCCGCGGAGCCGGCGAGCCTCCACGCCGGCGCGCCGCAGGCCGCCGGCCTCGATCCCATCGTGGGAAGCTGGCGGCCGCGCGAGTACCGCCTCGCGGCCGGGGAGACGCTCCCGGTGGACGGCCGGATCGTGTTCCTCGCCCGGAGCGACGACGGTAGCGGCGGTGAGTGGTCCGTGAACTTCTTCGTGACCGGCGAGGACGGCGCCGCGGTCCGCGGATCGGCCGAGGGCGGGGAGTGGTCGCGCGACGGAAGGTCCCTGCTGCTCACCCACCGGTTCCATCTTTCCGCGGGCGGGGCGGCCGGACCGTTGCCCGAGGCGCCGCTGGCGATGGCGTTTCGCTCGGCGGCGGAAGCGGACGCGAACCACCGCGAGCCCTGCGAGGTCACGGTGGAGGGCGGCCTGCTGACGCTCTTCTTCCCGAGCGGCAACTCGATGACCTTCGAGCGGGTCGAGGGGCTCCGGTAGCATTTTCCGCGCGGAGGGGAACGCTATCGATGCAAGAGACCACGCTCACGGTCAACGGCAGGACCCACACGGTCAATGTCGATCCGGCGACGCCGCTGCTTTACGTCCTCCGGAACGACCTGGGGCTGCGGGGCCCGCGCTTCGGGTGCGGTCTCGCCCAGTGCGGGACGTGCACGGTGCTGATGGACGGACGCCCGATCCGCTCGTGCATCCTGCCGGTCTCCCGCACCCGGGGCGAGATCACCACCCTGGAGGGCCTGCCCGAGGACGGAAAGCTCCACCCGGTCCAGCAGGCCTGGATCGACGAGCAGGTGCCGCAGTGCGGGTTCTGCCAGAACGGCCAGATCCTCACCGCCGCGGCACTGCTCGACAGCAACCCGAACCCGTCCGACGACGAGATCCGCAGGGGCATGAACCCGATCCTCTGCCGCTGCCTGACCTACTTCCGGATCCAGTCGGCGGTGAAGCGGGCGGCGGCGGCCATGGCCGGGACGGAGGCGGACCGATGAGCGCCGGGCACGACGTGAAGGCGATCGACCGCGCGCTCGGGCGCTGGGCAGGGACCGCTTCCCGGCGCGACTTCCTGAAGTCCTCCGGGCTCTTCGTCTTCGGCCTGAGCGCGATGGGCGCTGCCCGAGCGGAGGGCCTTCTGCCCCAGCCGGCGGAGTCCGGCCCGTATCCCGACCCGGACTTCCTCCAGCTCGATTCGTGGCTGGTGGTGCACGAGGACGGCAGCGCGACCTTCTACGTCGGCAAGACCGACGGCGGGCAGGGGACCGGGACCGCCACCCGGCAGATGATGTGCGACGAGCTCGATCTCGCCTTCGACCGGGCGACGGTGGTCATGGGACGCACCGACCTGACCGTGGACCAGGGCGGCTCGGGCGGCTCGGACGCGATGTGGCGTCCGACCATGGCGTCGCGCTCAAT
>CAYUVU010000066.1:0-2215 GCA_964448205.1 uncultured Acidobacteriota bacterium | reverse complement strand
GCCACTGCCGGCCGAGGTGGAGCAAGAGCTTCGGGGCCCCGCTCCCGTACCGAGCGACGACTGATCCCGCAGCTGTTCCACTTGCCTCGGCGGGAGAATGCCGCCGATGACCCCGGAACCTCCGGTGGCGCCGCGCGCCCGGTTGCTCACGCTCTTGAGCCTCGGCTTTTCGGTGCCCATGGCGATCGTGATCGGCGGCGGCGCCGGCTGGCTGCTCGACCGCTGGCTCGGGACGGCGCCCTGGCTCTTCCTGGTATTCCTCGGCTTCGGGATCGTTGCCGGGCTACGGAACGTGGTGCGGGCCGCCTCGGCGGTGGCGGAGAGCGACCCGCCTGAGGACGCCGGCGGAGAGGACTCATGACGGATTCGGCGAAGTCGGCGGAGGGTCGGGAAGAACGGCTCACCCGGCGGGCGCTCGCCCTCGGAGCCGCCGCCGCGCTGATCGCACTCGCCTTCGGCCCCCGCATCGGGCTTTCGGTGCTGGGCGGGGCCACCATCTCGGTCCTCAACATCGTCGCGCTCCGCCGGGTCGCCGGCGGGCTGACCGCCGACCACTCCGCCCGGTCGGCCATCGTGCTGGCCGCGCTTACCGGAGTTCGTTATCTCTTGCTCGGGGGCGCACTGGTTGCGATAATTGCCGTCTGGAACGCCGACGTGATCGGCGTCGTGTGCGGGTTGGGCGCGCCGAACCTGGCCGTCCTGCTGGAACTGCGAAACGGGGGCCTTCGGGCCCATCGGACACCGCAACCCTCTCTTCCCCCGGATGATCCGGAGGACAGCGAGAAGCCCCCGCCGGGCGCCTGACCGCACGTTCTCCCGATCCAACCATGGAAATCCACCACTACTCAGCCTTCACCCACCTGATCGAGGAGTGGTTCCATGTCCACCCGCCGGACCACGTCGTGATGGCGGTCTTCGTGGCGGTCCTGCTGTCCGGGTTTGCGATCGTCTTCCGGCGCCGGATCTCGGTGGAGAACCCCGGCCGGCTCCAGCTGATCCTCGAAACGCTCGTCGGCGGCCTGCTCTCGCTGCTGCGCGAAAACGTGGGTCCGAAAGGCCGGCGGTTCCTGGGCCTGGTGGGCACGCTCGCCCTCTTCATCTGGATCAGCAATCTCTGCGGGCTGGTGCCCTACCTCTCATCCCCCACGGTGAGCATCAACATGCCGGTGGGATGCGCCATCGTGGCGTTCCTCTACTACAACTACCAGGGGATCCGGGCCCACGGGGCGAAGAAGTACTTCGCCCACTTCCTGGGGCCGAGCCCCTGGCTCGCGATCGTGATGCTGCCGGTCGAGATCATCAGCCATGTCAGCCGCATCCTTTCACTCTCGGTCCGGCTTTTCGGAAACATCTTCGGCGAAGAGCTGGTCGTCGTGGTGTTGGCGTTCCTGATCCCGTTCGTGGTGCCGCTCCCGATGATGGCCTTCGGCGTCTTCGGCAGCACCCTGCAGGCGTTCGTCTTCACCATGCTCACTGTCATCTACCTCGGTGGCGCGGTCGCGGCCGAGGAACACTGATCCAAGGAGAAAACCATCGTGTCCAACAAGTTTCGGACGACCCTGCTGGCCGTCTTCGGCGTACTCGCCGCTTCCCCGGTCTTCGCCCAGGGAGCCTGGGACCCGGTAGTCAGCCAGTGGGCACTGATTTCGGCGGGTGGCGCGATCGCCATCGCCGCCGCCTTCGGCGCCACGGCGCAGGGACGCGCGGTCGTCGGCGCCTGCGAGAGCCTCGCCCGGAACCCCGGCGCCGCGCCGCAGATCCGGTTCTCGCTGCTCCTCGGCCTGGTGCTGATCGAGTCGCTCGTCATCTACGCCTTCGTCACCGCGCTGATCATCTTCTTCGTTCTCTGGAACGGCTGAGTCGGAACTGGTGTGAAACGGGCGAGCAGCCCGTTTCACACCATTCCGACTCTGGGGGAACGCCGGTCTCCAGACCGGCAGAGCCGTTCGCGTCCGGCCGCCATGGATTGGGCGGTAGCCCAGATCCATGGCGGCCGGCGCGTCGGCGAATTCGACCCTCCCTCAATCGTCCTCACGACGACTACGGCCTGGAACGCCGGTCTCCAGACCAGCATGCGCGGCGCTCCGCTCCGCGATGACTGTCGCGTAAGCGACTGTCTTGTCTTGCACTTGGACTCGATCCCCGAAAGTGAGAACCACATCCGGCGACACATCCGCGACGCCAGGTAGCCCCGAGTCGAAGGGGGTAGCGGCAG
>CAYUVU010000065.1:0-9076 GCA_964448205.1 uncultured Acidobacteriota bacterium | reverse complement strand
TCCCCGCCCTGATCGCGTTCCAAGCCGGCGGTGACGGCGCCTACTGCTGCGCTTCGAATTCCGCGGCGGCCGCCCGCGCCCGGGCTTCGAGTTCCTCTTCCGTCATGTCCTCGATGTGGGTCGCGAGACTCCAGCGATGCCCGAAGGGATCCACGACGTTCGACATGCGGTCGCCCCAGAACTGGTCCTCCGGTGGCCGGATCTCGCGGGCGCCCTCCGCCACCGCCTTCTCGTGCACCGCATCCACGTCCGGCACGTAGAGGTGGATCGTGGTGCTCGTCCCCCCCAGGGTGTCCGGGGAGACGAAGCCGGCCTCCGCCGGCGGTCCGGGGAACTCCTGGGCCATGTAGATCTGGCTCTCGCCGAAGCGGAGTTCCGCGTGCATGACGGCGCCGCCCTCTCCCTCCATCGAGGAGTCCACGGTGGCGCCGAGCACCTCCTGGTACCAGGCGAGCGCCGCCTGCCCGTCGCGGACGACGAGATAGGGGGTGACCGCGTTGGCGCGGTTCGGAATGTAGTGCGTGGCCTTCGCCATGAGGTTTCCTGCTCCTTTGCTGGGGATCGCGATTCGAGCGCGGACAGCGCCGCTGCCTCCGGAACGACCGAACGCGAGAAAAGGTTCGGTCGGGGTGCGGATTCTGACGGTTGGAGCGTCGAATGGCCCAGCGGAGTGCGGACCGTTACGCGCGGTCCCGGCCTCGAACCACCAACCCGGCAAGCGCCCGGCGGCCGAGCCAGTAGGTCAGATCGCGCGGATGACCGATGTCCCAGATCGCGATGTCGGCGCGCTTCCCTGGCTCGAGCGTCCCCCGGTCGTGCTCGAGCCCGAGCGCCCGCGCCGCCTGGCGCGTCACCCCGGCGAGGCACTCCTCCGGCGTCAGCCCGAAAAGCCGGGCGGCCAGCGCCATGGCTTCGGGCAGCGAGCCGAGCGGCGACGTGCCGGGGTTGCAGTCGGTAGCCAGCGCGATCGGGACCCCGTGCCGGCGCAACGCGCCGACCGGAGGGCGGCGGCTCTCGCCGAGCGTCAGGAAGGCGCCCGGCAGTAGCACCGCCACCGTTCCGGCCTCGGCGAGCGCTTCGATTCCCGCCTCCGGGGTGTACTCCAGATGGTCCGCGGAGAGCGCGCCGAAGCGCGCCGCGAGCGCCGCCCCGCCCCCGTCGGTCCGCTGGTCCGCATGCAGCTTGACCGGCAACCCCAGAGCCCGGGCGCGTTCGAACAACCCCGCGAGCTGCGCGGCGCTGAAGGCGACGGACTCGCAGAAGCCGTCCACGGCGTCCGCGAGGCCCTCCCCGGCCACGCGGGGCAGGAGTTCGTTGGCGACGAAGCCGAGGTAGTCGTCGGGCCGTCCCCGGAACTCCGGCGGCAGCGCGTGCGCCGCGAGGAGCGTGGTCCTCACCGTCAGCCCGGAGGCGCGGCCGAGCCGGCGCGCCACTTCGAGCATCCGGATCTCGGTGTCCAGGTCCAGTCCGTACCCGGACTTGATCTCCACGGTGGCCGCACCCTCCCCGGCCATCGCCTCCAGGCGGCCCAGCGCGCTCCGGAAGAGTTCTTCGGCGGAGGCGGCCCGGGTGGCCCGCACCGTGGCCATGATCCCGCCACCGGTGGCGGCCAGTTCCTCGTAGCTCGCTCCTCCGAGACGCGCCTCGAACTCGCTCCCCCGGTCGCCGCCGAACACCAGGTGGGTATGGCAGTCGATCAGAGCGGGCGTGATCCAGCGCCCTTCAAGCGAGCGGACCTCTTCCGCCCGCCGGGACGGGAGGTCCGCTCCCGGCCCGACCCAGGCGATCCTGCCGTCCCGGATGGCGAGCGCCCCGCCGTCCACCGCGCCGTAGGGATCGGGAGCGGCGGCGCGCATCGTGGCGATGCGCGCATCGGTCAGCAGGAGGTCCCAGCGGTCCATGCGTCCGAAGATAGCGTGTGCCAAGCTTCGGAAACGCCGATGAAGCGGATTCTGGCGCGTCGCGCGCTGCTCCACACCGGATGGGCGGAGGATGTGCTGCTCGGCATCCGCGACGGCGCCATCGTGGAGCTCTCCGAGGGAGTTCCCTCGCACCAGGCAGCCGACCTGACCGCCGGGATCGTGATCCCGGGCCTCACCAACGCCCACAGCCACGCGTTCCAGCGGGCGCTGGCCGGAAGGACCGAACATCGCTCGGGGGCCGAACGCGATTCGTTCTGGACCTGGCGCGAGCGCATGTACGAACTCACCGGCAGGCTCGATGCCGGGAGCCTGACCGCCGTCGCGCGGCAGGCGTACACGGAGATGCTCGCCGCGGGTTACACCTCGGTCGTGGAGTTCCACTATCTCTTCGGCGACGACACCCGCAGCGGCGACGGGGACGCCATGTTCGAAGCGCTGCGCCGGGCGGCCGGGGACAGCGGCATCCGCCTGATCTACCTCCCGGTGCTCTACGAGCGCGCGGGTTTCGACCGTCCAGCCCCCGAGGCGCGGCAGCGGCGGTTCGCGATGGACGTCGAACGCTTCCTCGCCCACCAGGAACGCGCGGCCGGTTCGGCTTCCGGACGGGTGACGGTCGGGATCGGCGCCCACAGCCTGCGCGCAGTCAGCGAGGCCTCTCTGCACCAGGTGGCCGCCCGCGCGGCCGCCAGCGGGGCGCCCCTGCACATCCACATCGCGGAGCAGCGCGGGGAGGTCGAGGACTGCCTCGGCGCAACCGGCTCCCGCCCGGTTCGCTGGCTGCTGGACCGGTGCGAGGTGGGTGAGCAGTGGTGCCTGGTCCACGCCACCCACCTCGACGACGCGGAGATCCGCGATCTCGCGGCCTCGGACGCGGTCGTCTGTCTTTGCCCCAGTACCGAGGGGAACCTCGGAGACGGCTTGTTCCCCCTGGAGCGCTTCCTGCGCGCCGGGGGCCGGATCGCGATCGGCTCCGACAGCCAGGTGACGATCAACCCCTTCGAGGAGCTGCGCTGGCTCGAGTACGGCCAGCGCCTCATCTCGGAAACCCGGAACGTGGCTTCCGTCGAGGGTCCCCACGTGGGACACGAACTCTTCCGGTGCGCCCTCGCGGGCGGCGCGCAGGCCGCCGGAGCGTCCCGCTTCGGGCTGGCGCCCGGGGCGCCCGCCGACCTCGTGGTGCTGGACGGCGAGGATCCGATGCTCGCCGGCCACGGCCCCGCCACCCTGCTGGACGCGCTGCTATTCTCGGGATATCGAGTACCGATCGAACGCGTCATGGTCCACGGCGAATGGAAGGTCGTAGGCGGCGAACACGTGGACCGCACCCGGACGGCGCGTGATTTCGCGGCCGCGTTGGCCCGCCTCGGAATGGAGTCGCCATGAAGACCGCCCCCGCGACGGCCGTCAAGGCGCCGACCGGCCCCCTCCTGTCGGCGAAGAGCTGGCTCACCGAGGCGCCGCTCCGCATGCTCATGAACAACCTCGATCCGGAGGTTGCCGAACGGCCCGAGGACCTCGTGGTCTACGGGGGGATCGGGAAGGCGGCCCGGAACTGGGAGGCCTACGAGGCGATCGTCGCGGCGCTCCGGGAACTCGAAGCGGACGAGACCCTGCTCGTCCAGTCCGGCAAACCCGTCGGTGTCTTCCGGACCCATCCCGAAGCGCCGCGGGTGCTTATCGCGAACTCCAACCTCGTGCCGGCCTGGGCGAACTGGGAGCACTTCCGGGAACTCGACCGCAAGGGCCTGATGATGTTCGGCCAGATGACCGCGGGGTCGTGGATCTACATCGGGAGCCAGGGGATCGTCCAGGGCACCTACGAGACCTTCGTGGAGATGGGCCGCCAGCACTACGGCGGGGACCTCGCCGGACGCTGGATCCTGACCGCCGGGCTCGGCGGCATGGGAGGAGCGCAGCCGCTCGCTGCGAAGATGGCCGGCGCCTCGCTCCTCGCCATCGAGTGCCAGGGAGACCGGATCGAACGGCGGCTCGCGTCGGGTTACCTCGACACCCGGGCCGGGACGGTGGACGAGGCACTGTCGCTGATCGAGGGATCCGTACGTGCCCGCACTCCCCTGACCGTGGGCCTCGTCGGAAACGCCGCGGAGATCCTTCCGGAGCTGCTCGCCCGCGGAGTCCGCCCCGACGCGCTCACCGACCAGACGTCGGCGCACGACCCCGCGAACGGCTACCTGCCCGCCGGCTGGAGCGTCGCGGAGTGGCGCGCCCGGCGGGAGAGCGATCCCGACGCCGTCGCGGCCGCCGCGGTCCGTTCCATCGCCGATCACGTCCGCGCCATGCTCGGCTTCCACGACGCTGGCGTTCCGACCTTCGACTACGGCAACAACATCCGCCAGGAGGCGCTCGGCGCCGGCGTGGAGCGCGCGTTCGACTTCCCCGGGTTCGTGCCGGCCTACGTGCGGCCCCTGTTCTGCCGGGGCGTCGGGCCGTTCCGCTGGGCCGCGCTGTCCGGCGATCCCGAGGACATCTACCGGACGGACGCGAAGGTCAAGGAACTCATTCCCGACGATCCGCACCTCCACAACTGGCTCGACGCGGCCCGGGAGCACATCCACTTCCAGGGGCTGCCGGCGCGCATCTGCTGGGTGGGGCTCGGACAGCGGCACCGGCTCGGCCTGGCGTTCAACGAGATGGTGCGCCGGGGAGAACTCGAGGCCCCCATCGTCATCGGCCGGGACCACCTCGACAGCGGCTCCGTGGCGAGCCCGAACCGGGAGACCGAGGCGATGCGCGACGGCTCCGATGCGGTCTCCGACTGGGCGTTCCTGAACGCGCTCCTCAACACCGCGAGCGGCGCGACCTGGGTCTCCATCCACCACGGCGGCGGCGTCGGGATGGGGTACGCGCAGCACGCCGGGTTCGTCATCGTCTGCGACGGCAGCGACGCCGCCGGCCGCCGGATCGAGCGGGTCCTGTGGAACGACCCGGCGTCGGGGGTCATGCGCCACGCGGACGCGGGCTATGAAGAGGCGGTCGCCTGCGCCCGCGAGCACCGGCTGAGGCTGCCCATGGTCCCATGAGGATCGAGATCGGGGAGGCGGTCCCTCTCGCCACCCTGCGCGCGGCCTGGCTCGACCGGGTATCGGTCGAGCTCAACGAGGACGCCCGCCAGCGGGTCGCCAGCGCGGCCGGCACGATCGACGCGGCGATCGCGGGCGGCGGGCCCGTCTACGGGGTCAACACCGGCTGCGGCCATCTGGTCCACGTGCGGATCGGCGAAACCGAACTCCGGAAACTCCAGGAGAACATCGTCCGTTCGCACGCCGCGGGCGTGGGCGAGGACCTCGGGGACGCGGTGGTGCGCCTCGTGCTCCTGATGAAAGTGATGGCGCTCGCCCGCGGGCACTCCGGCGTCCGCCTCGAACTCGTCGAGGCGCTCGGCGCGCTGCTCGAACACGGGATCCACCCCCGGATTCCGGCCAAGGGCTCCGTCGGGGCGTCGGGGGACCTGGCGCCGCTGGCGCACCTCGCCGGAGTGCTCATCGGGGAGGGCGAGGCCCGGATCGGCAGGAACTGCCTCAGCGCCATCGAGGCGCTCCGCCGGGTGGGACTCGAGCCGCTGCGCCTGGCGCCGAAGGAGGGACTGGCGCTCCTGAACGGGACCCAGGTCTCGACGGCGCTGGCCCTTGCCGCCGTGTTCAGGACCGAGAACGTGCTGGCCGCCGCGCTGGTCGCCGGCGCGATGTCCACCGACGCCATCAAGGGCAGCGACGTGCCGTTCGATCCGCGCATCCACGAGATCCGCGGCCATCGCAGCCAGATCGCGGTCGCGGGCGTGCTCCGGGACCTGATGCGCGGCAGCGAGATCCGCGCCTCGCACCTCGACTGCGACCGCGTGCAGGACCCCTACTCGATCCGCTGCCAGCCCCAGGTGATGGGGGCCTGCCTCGACAACCTGCGCCATGCAGCGGCGCTGCTGGAGACGGAAGCGAACGCGGTCACCGACAACCCGCTGGTGTTCCCCGACTCGGGCGAAGTGCTTTCCGGCGGCAACTTCCACGCCGAACCCGTGGCGTTCGCCGCCGATATCCTGGCGCTGGCGATCGCGGAGATCGGATCGCTCTCCGAGCGGCGGACGGCGCTGCTCGTGGACCCCCACCTGAGCCGGCTGCCGGCGTTCCTCGTCCACGACAGCGGCCTCAACAGCGGCTTCATGATGGCCGGGATCACTGCCGCCGCGCTCACGTCGGAGAACAAGGGGCTCGCCCATCCGGCGAGCGTGGACAGCATCCCGACCTCCGCCAACCAGGAGGACCACGTCAGCATGGCGACCCACGGGGCCCGACGGCTCCACGACATGCTGGACAACCTCGAGAACGTCGTCGCCGTCGAGCTGCTCGCGGCGGTGCAGGGAATCGAGTTCCACCGCCCGGCGCGGAGTTCTGGAGCGCTCGAGGAGACGATCGCCGCCGTGCGCGGGATCTCTCCGCCCTATACCGAGGACCGTTCCCTCGCCGGGGACATCAGCGGCGTCGCGGCGCTGATCGCCGCGGGAGGTTTCCGGGACTACGCCGCCGCGGTGCTGGTCAGTTCCGGCGCGGGCTCTGGAAGTCCAGGATCCACTGGAGGTTGACGAACACCTCGTTGTCCGAGATGGTCCCGAACCGCCGCCGGTAGTCGGCCTCGATGTGGGTCAGGGTCCAGGGAAGCTCGTACCGGACGCCCATCCGCACGTAACTCAGGTGGCCCGGATCCTCGAGGGAGCCGTTGTTCGATTCCCCCCCCAGCTCGATCCCGGTCCAGACGCGCGGCGCGAAGCGTTGGCGGAAACGCGCGAAACCGCCGACGTGCTTGCGCTCGTTCTGATCCCGCTGGTACACCGCGCTGCGAAACGTCCGGTCGGGCCCGATCGTGCCGTCGAGGTGTGCGGCGGTCTGGCGCCGCGGAATCAGGTCGTCCCCGGTCCCGTCACGCCCCTCGTAGTGACCCACGTCCACCTTCCAGTTTCCTCCGAGGGCCGCGAAGCTGCGGCCGACGCCCGCGATCACGTCCTTGAAGCCGTTGGGATCCTCCGCCCAGCCGGACCCCCGCACCACGTGGAGCCGTCCGCTGTAGCCCCCGCGGTCCACGAACAGGAAGACGCCGTTCTCGCGGATCTGGGTCAGCGCCGCGCCGTTCGCGGCGCCGATCATCTGGAAGGCGAAGGGAGCGTCCGTGTACTCCGCCATCCAGAGCGGCGCGCTCCGGCCGGCCCGGAGCCGCACCCCGCCGCCGAGGTCGTACTGCACGTAGAGGTCGTGGATCCGGGTCGCCCCCACGTCGTAGGAGGCGCGCGCCTGGATGCGGTCGCCGATCCGGAAGTCGGACCAGACGGAGAGCCGCTGGACCGTGACGTCCCCGAGGTCGGAGAGGTTGTCGATGAACCGCCCCCGGAGCCGGAAGGTGTAGTCCACCGCCGGCGCGTCGTCGTCGGCGTCGTCCTGGGTCGTGTTGACCGCGACCGCGCGTTTCTCGTCGGGCTCGGGAGGAGGTTCCGCCAGTGCCGGTACGGCAACGAAACCGAAGACCAGCCCCGCCAGGAACGCCCGCGTCATCCCGATCGAACCTCCCGGATCAGGGTGGAGCGCCTGGCTCCACGGGTAGGACTTGAACCTACAACCAACGGATTAACAGTCCGCTGCTCTGCCATTGAGCTACCGTGGATTCGGCAAGGCGCTCGCCACAAAGGCGGCTGAGTTTAGCAGTGCGAACGGCGCGAAACCGCGCCCCGCCCGTCAGGAAGACGGGCTGACCCGGCTTGGAGCGCCGGCTTCAGCCGGCACAGCCCGCCAGAGGCGGGCGGCGAGACGAACCTCATTCGCCGTGATGGCTCGGCTGCGCGAATGCACCCGGGATAGCGACGAACCGCCCGCAGCCTGCGGGGGCCGCGGTGCCGGCTGAAGCCGGCGTTCCAGGCCGGCGGCGTCCCCGCAGCGCTAGAGGGTGCTGCGGTGCTGGAGGGCCTCCGCCATCGTGGTCTCGTCCGTGTGGACCAGCTCGCTGCCCATGGGGATGCCGATCCCGATGCGCGTCACCCGGATGCCGTGGGGTTTCAGGAGGTGCGCCAGCCAGGCGGCGGCCGCTTCGCCGTCGTGGGTGGGGTTCGTGGCGACGATGACCTCCTCGAACCGGCCGTCGCGGACGCGCTGCAGCAGGCTGGCCAGACTGCGCTCTTCCTCGGGATCGCCCTGCGGGGGGAACGTGACTCCTCCCAGGACGTGATAGCGGCCGTTGAAGATCTTCGCCTTCTCGATGGCGGCGATGTCCGCCGGATCCTCGACGACGCAGAGCATCGTGTCGCCGCGGCTCGGATTGCGGCAGAACCCGCACGGCTGGGCGTCGGTGAAGTTGCCGCACACCCGGCAACGGGACACCTGTTCGTGCAGGGTGGAGGTCGCCGCACCGAGCGCCGCGGCGCGCTCCGCTCCGCCCTGAAGCAGGTGGAAGGCGATCCGCTGGGCGGATTTCTCCCCGATGCCCGGGAGCCGCTTCAACTCGCCGATGAGTCGTGAAAGCGGTTCCGGCAGGCCGGTCATCGGCCGCCGGCGAGTTGTCCGAGTTCTTCGAGCGAGCCGAGCCTCTCCTGCATCTGTTGCTCGATCTTCCGGGAGGCGTCGTTCACCGCCGCCTTCACGAGGTCCTCGAGGAGTTCGACGTCACCGGAACGGACCGCATCCGGGTCGATCGTGACCCGCCGCACCTGGCGGGCGCCGTTCATCCGCACCTTGACCATCCCGCCGCCGGCGGCTCCCTCACCTTCGAGGGACTCGATCTGCCGCTTCAGCTTGCGGAGCTGCCCCATCTGCTGGGTGACCTGGTGAATCTTCGAGAGCATCGCTCGTTTCCTCCTTCGCACCGGGACCTGACGTCCCGGGCGACAAATTGTTCCGGCCCCTAGGGTTCCGATTGCGGCGGGGGTTCTCCCGGCAGGGCCTTCGCCGAAACGATAGTGCCTCCGAACGTCTCCTGGTACTCCTTGATGATCGGGGGTGGATCCAGATCGAGGAGCCGACTGCCGCCGGAGTCCTCCGATGGCGCGGCGGCTTCGGGCGGGGGTGAGGGATCGGGCAGCCGCGGCTTGGCGGGAGGCGGACCGTTTCCGCCGCCGGCGGGCGCCGGCCCCCTGGCCTCCGGCTGGTCGAGCTGCTTGAGGA
>CAYUVU010000064.1:0-4371 GCA_964448205.1 uncultured Acidobacteriota bacterium | reverse complement strand
CTGCCGCTACCCCCTTCGACTCGGGGCTACCTGGCGTCGCGGATGTGTCGCCGGATGTGGTTCTCACTTTCGGGGATCGAGTCCAAGTGCAAGACAAGACAGTCGCTTACGCGACAGTCATCGCGGAGCGGAGCGCCGCGCGTGCCGGTCTGGAGACCGGCGTTCCAAGCCGTACGGGTTAATTCCGCTGTTGAGCTCCACGTCGAGATGCGAGCCACCTTTCTGTGTGGAGGTACGACGTGCGCGGTGCGGAGCACCGCGCGTGCCGGCTGAAGCCGGCGTTCCAAGCGCCATCAGTAGCCGATGGCGTAGGCGGCGCGGCGGGGGTCGGCGCCCGCGGTCATGGTGCCGGCCGCGAGATCCATGAGGATGCCGTTGTTGCTGCCGAGGGCGTAGCCGCCGGTGAGTTCGGCCCGGTGGCCCATCCCGAGGAGCGCCTCGACGACCCCCGGCATGACCCGGTTCTCCACCCGCACCAGGATGTCGGCGCCCGGGCTGTAGAAGTTGGGGTCGGCGAAGAGGCTGAGCCGTGGGGCGGCCACCGCCTCCTGGATGTTCAGGCCGAAGTCGAGGATGTTCAGGAGTACCTGGAACTGGGTCTGGCCGATGGTCTCGCCGCCGGGGGTCCCCAGCGCGAGCAGGAACTCGCCGTCCTTCAGGACGATGATCGGGGAGTTGTTGAGGATCGGGATCTGGCCGCCGCGGGCGTAGTTCGGGTGGTCCGGATGCGGGGCGGTGGAGCCGATCCGGGTTCCGTTGTTGAAGGTGAGGCCGGTGCCTCCGACCACCACCGCGGTACCGAACATGCCGCCGTGGGTCGGGGTGCAGGCCACCGCGTTGCCGGCCCCGTCCACCACCGAGAAGCTCGTGGTGCTACCGGCGAAGGACCGGCTGGCCGCCGGGTCCGACGCGGAAAGGACCCCGGGCGCCGCATCCGTCGCGGTAGCGCCCGGCGGAACGCCGCCCTCGGGGTAGGCGATCGCGGTCCGCTCGTTCATGAGGGCGCGCCGCGTCTCGGCGTACTCCTTCGAAAGGAGTCCCTCGAGCGGGACCTCGAACTTCGCCTGGTCCGCGACGTAGCGGTAGACGTCGGACTTGGCGACCTTGATCGCCTCGATCACCAGATGGAGCGTCTCGGCCGAGTTCTGCCCCAGCTCGGCGATGTCGAAACCCTCGATCAGGTTGAGCTGCATCAGCACTTCCATGCCGCCGCGGGAGGTCGGCGGGCTCGAGTAGACGTCGTATCCCCGGTAGTTGGTGTGGAGGGGCTCCTTCCACATGGGCTCGTAGGCGGCGAAGTCGTCGAGCGTGAACGGGCCGTCGTTCTCCTCGTAGAAGCGGGCCATCTCCTCGGCGATGTCACCGCGGTAGAAGCGGTCGAAGGCGGCGTCCAGGGCTTCCGAGCGGTCCTTGCCGGCGCGCCGGGCGGCTGCCTCGGCCTCCACGAGTTTCTCGAGCGTCCGCGCCAGGTCGGGCATCTTGTAGAGCTCGCCGGTCTCCGGCACCCGCCCCTCGGGCAGGAACATCCGGACGCTGGTCGGAAAACGCTCGAAGTCCTCCCGCGAGGCTTCGATCGCCCGTGACACCGACGCTTCCATGGGATGGCCGTTCTTCGCGTAGTCGATCGCGGGCGCCAGCACCTCTTCGAGGCTCATCGTGCCGTGACGGTCGAGCATCGAGATCCAGGCCCCGAAGAGTCCCGGGACCACCCCGGCGTTGATGCCCTTGTTCAACTGGGCGGGGGCGAGGTCCTGGGCGCGGAGCGCCCTGGGAGCCGCTCCGGTAGCGCTCAGGGAGTGGACGGTCCCCGTCGCCTGGTCGAAGTAGGTGAGGAAACCGTTGCCCGCCGCTCCCGACATCTGGGGGCGCACCACGTTCAGGACCGCCAGCACCGCAACCGAGGCGTCGATCGCGTTGCCTCCCTTCATCAGGGTCTGGATGCCGGCCATCGAGGCGAGGGGATGCCCCGCGCTTACCAGACCATGGACGCCGGGGACCACTGGACGGTCCTGGCTGCGCATCTCCCCGATGCGGATGGGGTGGGCGCTCTCCTGGGCGAACGAGGGCGACGCGAGTCCCAGCAGGACTGCCGCCACCCCGAATCGGAAACCGGTCGTTTTCATCTTCGTCTTCTCCTGAACGGCGGCTAGTCCCGCCGGTACACCTTGCCGTCCTTGACCACCAGTTCGGGGTCGTCGAGCGCGGTGATGCTGAACCGTGGATCCCCCCGGAGCACCACGATGTCGGCGATCTTGCCGGGCTCGATGGTGCCGAGGTCGTCCGCGAGTCCGAGGATCCGGGCGTTGACGCGCGTCGCCGCCACGATGGCCTCCATGGGCGTCATGCCCAGATCGACGTGGGCCTTGAGCTCGCGCCAGAGCGCCTCGGTATGGAAGTTCAGCGGCGTCCCGGAATCGGTCCCCATGCCCATCACCGCCCCCGCCTCGATCCACTGTCCGAGGGAGGCGTCGCCGAAGAACATCTGGCGGGCGGTCGTCTGGAAGTAGGGGAGCGTGTGGAAGCTCTCGAAGCTGCGCTGCAGTTCGTCGTACATGGCCGCCGGCAGGTCGTCCCGGAGCCGCGGGTCCTGCAGCCGCTCGGGAAACTCCACGGTGGCCGGGAACACCCAGACCCGGTGGGCGCCGGTGATCACCACCGGGCGGCCGGCCACGACGATGTCCCGCAGCAGGTCCGGCTCGTAGGGCGGCGTCCCCGCCGATCCCGCGTGGGTGAGCACGTCGATGCCGGCTTCGAGGGCGTTCCGGACATCGTCCGGCGCGTAGACGTGCGCGTGGACCCGAAGGCCGTGCCGGTGCGCGGTGTCGGCGACCGCCTGGTAGTCCTCGCGAGTGAGCCCGACCCAGGCCTTGATGACGTCCACGCCCGCTTCCGCGAGGCGCTCGACCGCCGCCGAGGCTTCCTCCGGTGAGCTGATGCCGACCTGGTAGTGCTCGGGCCAGAAACTCACCCGGCGGGTGATCCAGGGGCCGGCCATCAGCAGCCGGGCGCCGGGGACCTCGCCGCGGGCGATGCGGTCGCGCACCGCGAGGCTGGCTTCGAGCGGCGCCCCGAGGTCCACCGCGGTGGTCACCCCGGCGAGCAGGAGCTGCTTCGCCGAGATCTCCATGACGGCCTCGATGTCCACCCCCTCCTCGTCGATCCAGGAGAACCAGCGGCCGTACTCGCCGTGGCCGAGGACCGCGAGGTGGGCGTGGAGGTCCATCATCCCCGGGATCATCACCCGCCCGCTGGTGTCCACCACCCGGGCGCCCTGGGGAATTTCCAGTTCCGCGGCGCGGCCCACGGCGACGATGCGGTCGTCCTCGATGAGCACCGCCGCGTGGTGGAGCGGGGGCACGTCATAGCCGTCGAGGAGCATGCCGCCGACGAGCGCCAACCGGTCCTGCGCCGCAGCGGTGGCCGCGAGCAGCAGCGCAGCGATCAGGTGGAAGCCGGACCGGATCGGCGAGGGCATGCCCCTTCCGTGACTAGTCTCCGAACGCGCGGCGGATTCCCTCGATCGCGGCTTCCCGGCCCCTGGTGAACCGCAGAATCCCCTCGAAGACCAACCCGACGGCGAGCGCCATGATCGCCCCGCCCACCAATAGCAGGACGAGGTTGCCGGACTCCGCGTAGAGCCGAATGTTGTAGATCATGGCGGCGATGGTGATGCCGACCATGAACACCATCGGGAAGAGCGCGAAGGCGAACGGCTTCTTGCGGAAGTAGAGGTAGAGGGTGACCGACAGCAGGGTCAGTCCCGCCATGATCTGGTTCGTGGTCCCGAAGAGCGCCCAGAGCGCCGTGCCCGCGGGCACCATCTCTCCGGTCCCCGACGGGACCTTCATCAGCGCGAAGAAACCGATGATCACCACCGCGAGCAGCGAGGCCACGTGGCGGTTCCCGAGGGCCGGAACCTTGATGCTCTCCGAGATCTCCTCGATGTTGTAGCGGAGGATCCGGGTTGCCGAGTCGAGGGTGGTGAGGGCGAAGGAGACCGCCACCAGCGCCACGAAGGCCTTCCCCGCCTCCACCGGAATCCCGATGGTGACCAGGAAGTTGGCGGCTCCCGTGATGTAGGCGTCCAGCTTCTGGGCGAGACCGTTCGCGGCGTTCCAGTCCGCGTAGTGCTGGTGCCACAGATCGCGGCTTGCGAATCCCGCGGTGCAGGCGAGCACGGCTGAAAGCCCGAGCAGGCTCTCGGCGATCATCCCCCCGTAGCCGATGAGGGGCGCGTCGCTCTCCTTGTTGATCTGCTTGGAGGTGGTGCCCGACGAGACCAGCGCGTGGAATCCGGAAACCGCGCCGCAGGCGATCACGACGAAGACGAACGGGAGAATGGGCGGGGCGCCGGCGGGCTCGGGGTTGTAG
>CAYUVU010000063.1:0-5369 GCA_964448205.1 uncultured Acidobacteriota bacterium | reverse complement strand
CTGGGCGCAACGAAGTAGTACGGCTGGAAGTCGGTGGGGTCGTACGGAGTGTCGGCCATCGTGCGGCAGTCGAACCGCCGGAGTTCCGCGTCCCGGAGGCGGTCCATTTCGCCGACGGAAGAGAGGAGTCCGGCACCGTAGGCCTTGGGGACGCCGTCTTCGATCGCGGCCCCGAACTCGAGCGTGAACCAGTAGAGGCGGGCGATCCGTTCGACGTCCTCATCGCTCGCCACGCGGGCGGCGCGGCCGAAATGGGAACTCAGTCCGCAATAGAGCGGGTGGGCGAAGGAGGCCGCGTGACCGACGAGTTCGTGGATCACGTCCGGCTCCGGGGTGTAGAGCGGCCGGCTCGGGTGCCGGATGTACTGGGTCGCCAGGAAGATCCGGTCGGCCAGGAACGACAGGAACGCCCGCGCCGTCACGAGACCGGCAACCGGGAGCATGCGGAACCCCGTGAGCGGCCGGATGCGGGCGTTCACGTCCTCGAGTTGGGGGATCCGGGTGCGGTCGAGCGCGACCGCGTCCACGCATTCGAGGTACTCGGCGCAGGCGAAGTCCCGGTGCCGCGGATCGAGGAGTTCCCGGACGTGCTTCCAGACGGCGTGCTCCTCGCCGGAGTAGGTGACGGTCGGGGCCGGGTCTCCGGTGACGTAGTCGAAGGCGAGCTGCGCAATGGCGTTCCGCCGGGCGCGGTACACCGGGTCCCGGAAGCCGGGATGATCGGGATCGAGCGGAACGAGTTCCGGGCTGCCGCCGGCGCCCGGCCGCACCTCGTCGGCGAGCGTGTCGAGCAGAACGTTGTCGGACATGCGGCGGGCGATTCTAGTGGGGCGTGCCCGCCGTCAGGAAGCCAGCCCGGCGGCCACGAACAGGGCCGTGGCGGCGACCCCGCCCAGCACCGCGTAGGGAAGCTGGGTGTTCACGTGGTCCACGAGGTCGGAACCGGACGCCATGGAGGCGATGATCGTGGTGTCGGAGATCGGGGAGCAGTGATCGCCGAAGATGCCGCCCGAGAGGACCGCCCCCACCACCAGCGGAAGGTCGAGGCCGAGCACGGCGGCGGCCGGGACCGCAATCGGGAGCATGATGGCGAACGTGCCCCATGACGTCCCGGTGGAGAACGCGACGACCGAAGTCACCAGGAACAGGACGGCCGGAACGAGCCAGGCCGGCATCGCGGCCTCGGCGACTCCCGCCAGATAGACGCCCGTGCCCAGATCGCGCGCCACCGCCGAGATGGCGAAAGAGACCAGCAGAACGGTGACCACCGGCACCATCCCGCCCGCGCCCTGCAGCACGAGATCCATCGTTTTCGATACCCGGAGTACGCGCTGGAACATCCCCATCGCCGCCGCTGTGACCACCGCCGCCAGCACGGCCCAGAGTACGGACGTGCCTCCGCTTCCCTCCAGGAGGTTCCCCTCTCCGGTGATCCACAGCCCCACGAAGATCATGATCAGCAGCACGGCGAGGGGGACGACCATGTTCCGGGCCCGATCAGGCACTCCCGGCCCGGGAGGAAGGGCGAGGACATCCGTGGAAACGAGCGGGCGGGCGCCCTCCCGGATGACCTGCCCCGTTTCGCGCGCCCGCCGTTCGGCGCGCGCCATGGGGCCGAAGTCCCGTCCCGACAGGCCGAAGTAGAAAGCCAGCCCCAGCGCGGCCAGCGAGTAGAAGTTGAGGGGGATGCTGGCGACGAGCACCGAGACGCCGCTCTCGATGCCGAGGGTCCCGAGGATCGTGATGATCAACGCCCCCCACCCGTTCATCGGGAGCAGGATGCACACCGGCGCCGAGGTCGAATCCGTCAGGTAGGCCAGCTTCTCGCGGGAGAGCCGGAAGCGGTCGAAGAGCGGCCGCGCCACCGTGCCGCTCACCAGGCAGGTGATGCTCGACTCGACGAAGATCCCCAGCCCGAGCAACAGGGCAAGCGCCTGCGCCCCCCGTGGACCCGCCACCATCCGGCGCTCCGTGACCCACTTCACGAAGCCGGTGACCCCGCCCGTGAACCCGATGAGCGCCAGCACGCTGCCGACCAGGGTGCTGAACAGCAGGATGGACGGGTTGCCCGAGAAGGCGACGGTGACCCGCGTCACGGTGCCGGCAAGCGCGGCGAAGACGTTCCCGCCGCCGAGGACCAGCTCTCCGAACAGGACCCCCGCGAGCAGGGCGAGCACCGCCTGGCGGGTCGCCAGGGCGACCAGGATCGCGAGGATCGGGGGAAGGACGCTGAGGAAACCGGGGTCTTCCAAGATCGCGGACCGTGTGGACGGCCCCTATCGTTGCACATCCGGGGGGCACCCCCGTTTCGGGCTGTAGACTTCCAGCCGGGTGATCCCGGGCGCGCGCCCGGCGCCCGTGGGGAAGGACAAGCTACGGAGAGCCTTGGAAGAACACAGCAAGTTCCGGAATAGAACCCGGGGCGACGGGTCCGGCGCCCGAGGCTCGGCGGCAGTGGCCGTCCGTGAGCGACCCGCGGGGGACGGTGCGAAGCCGCCTTCGCGCCGGGGCTCCCGTGAGGCGTCCGGACCGAAGACCGCTTCGCCCGCGCAGATGGGCGGAGTCCGGATCGTCCAGGACCAGGCGGGGCTCGACGGGCTGGTGGCGGACCTGCGCGGCGCCGGCGAATTCGCCCTCGACACCGAGTTCATCCCGGAGAACCGGCTGTTCCCGGAACTCGGACTGATCCAGGTCGCGGCTCCGGGGGTGGAAGCCGTGGTCGATCCGCTCGAGGTGAAACAGCTCGACCCGCTCCTCGCGCTCATCGCGGATCCCGGCATCCTCAAGGTCGTTCACTCCGGCAAGCACGACTTCGACATCTTCTACGGGCTTGCCTCCGTCGTGCCGAAGAACGTCTTCGACACCCAGATCGCCGCCGCGGTGATCGGCCACGGCAAGAAGGTCCAGATCGCCCTGCGCACGCTGGTCGCCGGCTTCGTCGGGCGCGAACTCTCCAAGCAGGAGCAGATGTCCAACTGGCTGCAGCGGCCGCTCACTCCCCGGCAAGTGGAATATGCGATCGCGGACGTTCGCTACCTGCTCCCGCTGCGGAACAAGCTGACCGAACGGGCGAAGGCGCTCCGGCGTCTGGACTGGCTCCGCGAGGAGATGGTTCCGCTCACCGAGGAGGACGCCTACGTCATGCCTCCCGCCGAGGAGTGCTATCGCGCCCTCGACAGCCCGAGCCTCAACCCGTCGCAGCGCGGTTCGCTGCGGGAGCTGGCGGCCTGGAGAGAGCGGCGGGCCCGGGCTTCGAACCGGCCCCGGGGCTGGATCCTGAAGGACGGGGCGGTGCGCGACCTCGCGCGGCGCCAACCCCGGAACCGCGAGCAGTTGCTCGCCCCCTACGAATCGGTTGCCGGCCGGCCCCCGAAGGGAGACCCGAAGACGATCCAGCAGACCCGCGCGGTGCTGCAGAAGAACCCGGACGCAATCCTCCGGATGCTCGGCGCCGGCGCCCGAAAGCCGGTTCCCTTCACGGGGAAGGGCAAGAAGGAGCGGCGCCCGGCGCCCGAATCCCTGGCGCTGCTGCTGGAGACCTGGCTGAAGTTGCGCGCCAGCGAACACGGGGTGGCCCCCGAACTGCTCGCCACCCAGGAGGAACTCCGCGCCATCGTCGCCGCCTACCCCCGGGAGGCCGAGGACGCCCGGCCTCTCAAGGGGTACCGCCGGCGCATCCTGGGGGAGGACCTGCTGCTCATCCTCTCCGGCGAAGCGGTCATCCAGGTCGGGGCGGCCAGCCGGAAGGGCGGTGGCCAGCCGCCGATCCGGCTCGCGCGTCTCGGCCGCCTGGGGCGGTTCGTCCTCCGGGACTCGGCTCCGAAGAACTGAAACCGTGGCGGGCCGGGTAGAGTCTCCGGCCCGGGCTCTGCCGGCAGGTGGGTCCGGAGCCTGCTGCCCGGGTCGATGCGGTGGGAACCCCGGTTCGGGGGCACCACGAAAGGACGCGCATATCCCATGAAGAACACTCCCTGGTACCGCAAGCTCTGGGTGCAGATCGTTCTCGGTCTCACCCTCGGCGTCATCTACGGAATCGTGGCCGCCGCCAACGGGTGGGGCGAGTTCACCGACGACTGGATCTCGCCGTTCGGCGACGTCTTCTTCAACGGGCTCCAGTTGATCGCGGTGCCGCTGGTCATCGCGTCGCTGGTCATCGGCGTGGCCTCGCTCAGCGACATGCGCAAGGTCAGCCGGATCGGCGGCAAGACCATCGTCATTTACGTGGCGACCACCGCGCTCGCGGTGTGCATCGGCCTCGGCTACGCCAACCTGGTCCGTCCCGGCGACTACGTGCCGGAGGCCCTGCGCGGCGAACTGGCGACGCAGTACGAAGACGCGGCCGCCAGCCGTCAGGGAGCCGCGGAGGCGATGATGGAGGAGCGGGGTCCGCTGAGCATCCTGCAGGACATCGTTCCGGACAACGTCATCTCCTCGACGTCGAGCAACCGGAACATGCTCCAGGTGGTGTTCCTGGCGCTCATGTTCGGGATCGCGCTCCTGCGGATCCCGAAGGAGAAGGGCGCCCCCCTGCTCGCCTTCTTCCAGGGACTCGAAGCGGTCGTGGTGGAGTTCGTCGGGATCGTGATGAAGGTCGCGCCGCTCGGGGTCTTCGCCCTGATCGCGCGGGCGATCACGGGAATGGCCGGCGACGACCCGCAGCAGGTCGCGCAGCTCCTCGGGGCGCTCGGCTTCTACTGCATCGTGGTGGTCGCCGGCCTCGCCACCCAGATGCTCGTCGTCTATCCGCTGGTCCTCAAGTTCCTGACGCCGATCCGCTGGCGGCGCTTCTTCCCGGCGGCCGCCCAGGTGCAGCTCGTGGCCTTCTCGACCAGTTCGAGCGGCGCCACGCTGCCGGTGACCATGGACCGGGCCCAGCGCGACCTCGGGGTCTCCGAGGAGGTCTCTTCCTTCGTGCTGCCGCTCGGGGCCACCATCAATATGGACGGGACGGCGCTCTACCAGGCCGTCGCGGCGCTCTTCATCGCCCAGTCGCTCGGGTTGTCCATCGGTCTGGAAGGTCAGCTCACCATCGTCCTGACGGCGGTGCTGGTCTCCATCGGGACGGCCGCCGTCCCCGGCGCCGGGATCATCATGCTGGTCATCATCCTGCAGGCGATCGGGGTGCCCGCGGAGGGCGTGGCCCTCATCCTGGGAGTGGACCGGGTCCTGGACATGATCCGGACGGCGACGAACGTCACCGGCGACCTCACCGTCGCCTCGGCGGTCGCGGCGTCGGAGGGACAGCTCAGCGACGTGGCGCGCTGACTTCGGATTTCCGGAAGCGGAGCCGGGCGGCAGCGCCGGGCCGACGCGCGCCCTTCGCTGGAGGGCGGTACGCGGTTCCGCCCGCGGGGCGGGCGGGTGCCGGC
>CAYUVU010000062.1:0-4583 GCA_964448205.1 uncultured Acidobacteriota bacterium | reverse complement strand
CCCGGGAAAGGGTCCGAGGTTTCGGATAGCGGGAGAGTGCCGCCGGCGGGCCTGGCCGCGACCGTCCTGTTGATGCTGCTGGTGGCCGGCTTCGGCGTCTCCAGCGGTCCGAGCGCGGTGCCGCTGGCGGCGATGGCGCTCCTCGCGATCGCCGCGCTCGTCCTGCCGGCCACGCCGCGGACGCTGGGCTGGCTCGGGGCCGCGGCGCTCGCCGCCCTGTGGATCGGCTTTCCCACGGCGGCGCTGCTCGCCCTGACCTCGGGTGAGCACGGGGGACGAATCCTGCTCTTCCTGCTCGCCACGGTGATGGTGGGAGAGGCGGGAGCTTTCTGCGGAGGCAAGCTCGTCGGTGGCCCCCGGCTCGCGCCCGCGCTGAGCCCCGGCAAGACGTGGGCGGGTTTCGTCGCCCAACTGGTCTTCGGCGGCGCCGCCGGGGCGGCGGGTGTCCCGCTCCTCGCCTCCGAACTCGGGCCCGGGATCGGAATTGCGCTCGGGGTTGGGATCTCGGCGGCCGCCGCCCTCGGAGACCTGTTCGAGTCCTTCTGGAAACGGGCCTCGGGCCGCAAGGACAGCGGCCGCATCATCCCCGGCCACGGCGGCCTGCTCGACCGGATCGACGGCGTGCTGTTCGGGGCGCTGGCGCTGCTGGCGGCGTCCGTCTTCGTGCCCTTCTAACGGCCCCGTCCTGGCGGGGCGGCGGCGAACTCGTCAGCCGAAGAGGCCGGTCTTCGACAGGTCGAGATACACGACGAGCACGAAGACCAGGAGCATGAACGCGGCCCCCGCGACCATGAGCGCCTTGCGCACGCCGAGGCTGAGATCGCGCCGCGCCGCCGACTCCACGAGCAGTACCGCGATCTGCCCGCCGTCGAGGACCGGGATCGGCAGCAGGTTCAGCACGCCGAGGCTGAGGCTCAGGATCGCCATCAGGAGCAGCACGTCGGTGGGGCCCCGGCGGAGCGCGTCCCCGGAGGCCTGCGCGATCCCGATGGGGCCCGAGAACTGACGCGGCGAGCCCTGGCCACTGACCACGCGGCCGAGTTGGCCGACGGTGAGACCGCCCCAACGGACCGTTTCGGCCATCGCCTCCCGGACCGCATCCGGAATCGACTCCGCTCTCACCATGCGGAAGGGGGGCTGAAACTGGACCCCGACCTGCGCGACGGTCTCGCCGCTGTTCGGATCCTCCCGCAGTCTGGGAACGACCGACAAGACGACCACGCCCTCACCGCGCTCGACCGCGACTGCGATCTCCCGCACTCCGGCGGCCCGGATCAGGGCCGCGACCTCCGAGGTGCTGCCCACCGCAGTGCCGTCAACGCGGATGATCCGGTCGCCCGGAGCGAAGCCGGCCGTGTCGGCGGGCATGTCCGGGACGACGGCTCCGATGATCGGCGGCGCTGGCGGCGCGATCCCGGCATACCCGATGTCGTCGGCGCCCACGGATTCGACCGCGACCGAATACTCCTGCGGCGCGCCGTCGCGTTCCACTTCGAAGACCACCGCCTGATCCGGCCGCACGATGATCTGCTCCATCGCCGTCCGCCAGTCGGAAACCGGCTCGCCGGCGATGTTCACGATCCGGTCCCCGGCGCGAAGTCCCGCTACGTCAGCGGGGGAGCGTTCGGCCACGTAGGAGACGACGGGCGGATCGGCCAGGCCGATCCGCCGCTCCATGCCGACGTAGAAGAGCCCCGCCAGGATCGCCACCGCCAGCACGAAGTTCATGGCGGGGCCGGCGAAGAGGATGGCGAGCCGTTCCCCGCGGGTCCGGTTCTGGAGTTCGGCGGGGTCGTCGCTCCCGTAGCCGGGCGCGTCGCCCGCCATCTTCACGTAGCCGCCGAGGGGCAGGAGGCCGACCGTCCACTCGGTATCCCCGATCCGCCGGCGGTAGACGTTCGGGGGGAACCCGATCGAGAACGTCTCGACCCGAACCCCGATGAAGCGCGCCGCCAGGTAGTGGCCGAACTCGTGGACGACGACGAGGGTGCCCACCACGAGCACGAAGGCGATGAGGGTGAGCATGGTCAGCGCGCCGTCGCGGGGACGCGGTCCCCGACGAGTTCGCCGGCGTAGGAGCGCGCCCAGGCGTCGGCGCGGGCAACTCCCTCCAGGTCTTCGAGTTCGGCGGGAGTGCGGGCGGCCAGCGTCTCGTCCACGACGGACGGGATGCCGAGGAACGGGATGCGGCCTTCGAGAAAGGCCGCGACGGCGACCTCGTTTGCGGCGTTCAGTACCGCAGGAGCGTCGCCCCCGGCCTCCAGGGCCTCGGCGGCGAGACGGAGGCAGGGGAAGCGGTCCGGATCGGGCGGCTCGAACCGCAGGTCGAGCGGCTGGTCGAGCGGCAGCGGAGCCAGTCCGGTCGGCAGGCGCTCCGGCCAGGTAAGGGCGTACTGCACCGGCGTGCGCATGTGTGTGACTCCGAGCTGGGCCAGGATCGAACCGTCCTCGAACTCGACCATCGAGTGGACGATCGACTCCGGGTGGACCACCACCCGGATCGCTTCCGGCGGCTGGTCGAAGAGCCAGCGCGCCTCGATCATCTCGAGGCCCTTGTTCATCATCGTCGCGGAGTCGATGGTGATCTTGGGCCCCATTTGCCAGGTGGGATGGCGGAGCGCGAGTTCCGGGGTGGCGCCGGCGATCTCGGCGGCCGAGGCCGTACGGAACGGACCTCCGGAGGCGGTGAGCCAGAGGCGGCGGACGGGGTCCCCCCGGTCCGCAAGGCACTGGTGAATCGCCGCGTGCTCGCTGTCCACCGGAATCAGCCGGGCCCCGGAGGCGGTTGCGGCGCGCGCCATCACCGCTCCCGCGGCTACCAGCGACTCCTTGTTGGCCAGGCCGACGACCTTGCCGGCGCGGAGGGCGGCGAGGGTCGGGCGGAGGCCGGCCGCGCCGACGATTCCCGAGATGACGAAACCGGCGCCCGGCGCGGCAGCGGCCCGCTCGAGCCCGGCGGGGCCTCCCGCGACCGCGGTCCCGGGCAGCCGCCTCCCGTAGGCGTGTTCGAACTTCTCGGCTTCCGCTTCCCGGCCGAGGGCCACGAGTTCGGGCCGGTGGCGCTCACACAGCGAGTAAAGCCGATCGGAAGCGCGGCCGGCCGCCAGCGCGACGACCCGGAACCGGTCCGGGTAGCGGTCCACCACCTCAAGCGTGGTCGAACCGATCGAGCCGGTCGCCCCGAGGATGGAAACCCCGCGGATTTCCGGACTCATCGTTTCGTGATCACCCTGGGAAGCCTGCTTCTTCGTCGGCGCCACGATTGTAGAGCCGCGAAGGACCGGTCCGGCGGGCCCTGCCGACCCTTAACATTCGGGGCCGCCGCATGAAGATCGACCGACTCACGATCCGGGAACTCCGGCTCGACCTCAAGTACCCGTTCGAAACCAGCTTCGCGCGGGTGACCGAGCAACAGTTCCTTCTCCTCGAAGCCGAGATCGATGGAGTGAGCGGGCATTCCGAGTGCGTCGCCGATATCGCTCCGGGCTATTCCTCCGAGACGGTCCGCACCGCCGAACACCTCATCCGCGATTTCCTGTGGCCGCTGGCGGCCGGGAATGACTACGCCCATCCGGATGAGGTCGTTCCGTCCTTCGCCCGGGTCCGGGGCCACAACATGGCCAAGGCCGCCATCGAGATGGCGGTGTGGGACGCCTTCGCGCGTCTCGAGGACAAGCCGCTCGCCGGCGTCCTCGGCGGGACCCGCCCGCGCACCGTTTCCGGGGTCTCCATCGGAATCCAGGACACCGTGGAAGCGCTCCTGGACAAGATCGGGCTCGAACTTTCCCGGGGCTACCGGCGGATCAAGATCAAGATCAAGCCCGGGTGGGACGTCGACGTGGTCCGCAAAGTGCGCGAGCGCTATCCGGACATGCCGCTCATGGTGGACGCCAACAGCGCCTACACGCTGGCGGATGAACCGCTCCTGCGGGAACTCGACCGGTTCGGGCTGATGATGATCGAACAGCCCCTCGAACACGACGACATGTGGGACCACGCCGCGCTCCAGCGGAAGATCTCGACGCCGATCTGCCTGGACGAATCGGTGCATTCCGTCGCCGACGCCCGCCGGGCGATCGAGATGGGGGCGTGCCGGATCATCAACGTCAAGGCGGGCCGGGTCGGGGGGCTCGCGGCGGCGCGCGACATTGCGGCACTGGCGGAGAGCCACGGAATTCCGGTCTGGTGCGGCGGAATGCTGGAGAGCGGCGTCGGCCGGGCCCACAACATCCACCTCTCCTCGCTCTCCGGCTTCTCGATGCCGGGCGACGTGGCCGCCTCCGACCGCTATTTCACGGAGGAGATCATCGAACCTCCAGTGACCGTGGATCCCGACGGCTCGCTCCCGATCCCCGAGGGCGCCGGAATCGCTTCGCACTGCGCGAAGACGTCATCCGGCGCCACACCCTTTGCGAGACCACGCTCTCCCGCTGACCCGCCGGGTTCCGGGGTCGCGATCCCGCGCGCGGGTCCTGCTCGCAGGCGCGTGCCTTCTTCTCGCGGCGGCGCCGGTCTCCGCGCAACCGCCGGCGCCGGAGAGCAGCCCCGGCGTCCGGCAACTGCCTGGCCCACCGATCCTTCCC
>CAYUVU010000061.1:0-1853 GCA_964448205.1 uncultured Acidobacteriota bacterium | reverse complement strand
GCGCGTGCCGGTCTGGAGACCGGCGTTCCAAGCCGGCGGCGCCATCCTGCCGGCTTGGAGGTTGGCCCTTCCTAGCCCGGGATCTTCCTCCCCGGCGTCCACGGGGCGCCCGCCGCCTCGAGGTCCGCTTCGAGCTGGGCCAGGGTTTCGTCCACCAGCGTCCGCAGTTCTCCCCGAAGCGTTTCGAACTCCCCGGCGGCGATGCGGAGGCTCTCGCGCTGGGTCTGAGTGGGCGTCTGCCGGGTGTCCCAGTGGCCGCCGGCGATCCCTCCGACCCGGCCCCGGATGGAAGGCGCGGCCGGGTGGTTGCGCGACTGCCGCGCCGGGTCACCGTTCAGCCGGACTTCGAGATCGGAGAGCGTCCGGAGGATGGTGTCCATCCGCCCGAAGAGCGCCTCTTCCGCCCGCGGGGTCTCGTTCAGGGCCGCCCGCAGGTGCCGCAGCCGCTCCCGGACCCGGCGGGCCTCGGCCGCCGCCCCGTGGATCTGCCGGAGGAGCGCCGCGGTCTCCTGCTGGAAGGCCGCCACCGCCGCCGGATCGACCCCCTCGGGCAGGTTCGGGACCGGCTTCACCCCGAACCGCCGCGGCTCACCCAGACTCCGGGCCCCGTCCCGGGTGACCGCCACGAGCTGCGCCTGGTACTCCCCGGGCGCCGCGAGCGGCCCCTGCGGCGGCCGGACCCACGGCGGCGAGAACCCCGGCGTCGTCAGGTTCACCGGGTTCGGCGCCGGACCCCGGAGGTCCCAGGCCACCCGGTGGACGCCCTTCTCCGCCGAGCCGGCGATCCGCCGCACCGGTTCGCCGTTCGCGTCCCGGATCACCACGAACACCGCCGGGTCCGCCTCGAGTTCCTCGACCCGCAGGGTGTCGAAACCCGGGAAAGCAACATCTCCGCCTTCGCCGCGGGTCTCCTTCTCGTTGTCCCGCCGCTCCTCCTGCGCCGTCTTCAGTTCCTCGGCGAGGTAGTAGGTGAAGACCGCCCCGAACGGCGGGTTGTCCGCCACGAAGGCGGTGCTGCCCTGCGTCGGCCGGCCGGGCGCCTGCGCCGGCACCGACGGCACGTACCACCACGCATCGCGGACCGGAAACAGCGCGGACTCACCCGAACGGACGACCGCCGCCATGCCGCGGAGCGGCGCGTAGTCGTCCAGCACGTAGAACCCGCGCCCGAAGGTCGCCCCCACCAGGTCGTCGTCCCGCCGCTGTACCTTCAGATCCCGGAACGAGATCGTCGGGGCGCCCTTCAGCTTCACCCAGTTCGTGCCGCCGTTCCACGAGACGTGCATGCCGAACTCGGCGCCCAGGAAGAGCAGGTCCGGATCCTCGTGATCCTGCTGGATCGCCCAGACGATGGTGCCGTCCGGCAGATCGCCCGCGATGGACTCCCAGGACGCGCCGCGGTCCCGGCTCCGGTAGAGATAGGTCCGGAAGTCGCCCATCTTGTGGTTGTCGGCCACCACGAACACGGTGTCGGCGTCGTGCTGGGAGGCCTCGATGTCGTTGAAGAACGAGAGCGCCGGGAGGTCCGGAATCGCCGCCGTCCGGTTCCAGTTGGTCCCGCCGTCGCCGCTCACGTGGACCAGGCCGTCGTCGCTCCCCGCGAACAGCACGCCCTCGGCGACCGGGGATTCGGACATCCCGGTCAGGGTCGCGTAGCGCGACATGGCGTTCGTGTCGTGGAGCGCGTCCACGCTCCAGATGCGGTCGTAGAAGGGGAGTTCGTAACGGTTCCGGCCGGTCGTCAGGTCGCCGCTGACCGCGGTCCACGACTGGCCGCGGTCCTCGCTCCGCCACACCCGCTGCGAGCCGAAATAGAGGCGGTCGGGGTTGTGCGGGCTGATGAAGATGGGGGA
>CAYUVU010000060.1:0-9569 GCA_964448205.1 uncultured Acidobacteriota bacterium | reverse complement strand
GTCCAGGGCGGCGTCGCGTTCCTCGGCGGCGATGGGCGCCGCCCGCTCCAGCCGATGGTCCAGACCGGTGGTGCTGTGCGAGCCCTCGCCCCGGACGCCTTTCCGGCCGACTTCCCGCTCGAGCACATGGTCGATCCGGAGCCGGTGGTCTTCGCCTCCGCCGACGGGATGAAGATCCACGGCCAGCTCTTCCGGCCCGCAAACGGCTCTGGCGGAGCCGGCCCGGGTGTCCTCTTCCTGCACGGCGGCTCCCGCCGCCAGATGCTGCTCGGCTGGCACTACATGGGCTACTACTCGAACTGCTACGCCTTCCACCAGTACCTCGCGAGCCGCGGCTTCACCGTGGTCTCGGTGAACTATCGCAGCGGCACCGGCTACGGCATGGAGTTCCGGGAGGCGCTCAACTACGGGGCGAGCGGCGGCGCCGAGCACCAGGACGTTCTCGGCGCGGGCCGCACGCTCGGCGACATGGCCGGCGTGGACGGCGACCGGATCGGCCTCTGGGGCGGCTCCTACGGCGGATACCTGACCGCGATGGGCCTCTCCCGGGCTTCCGATCTCTTCGCGGCCGGGGTGGACATCCACGGCGTCCACGACTGGAACCGCACCATCCAGGGATTCAATCCGGCCTACGAGCCGGACCACCACCCGGAGGCGGCGCGGCTGGCGTTCGAGTCCTCACCGCTCGCCACCGTGGACGGCTGGCGGTCCCCGGTGCTGCTGGTCCACGGCGACGACGACCGGAACGTGCCCTTCAACGAGACCATCGAACTGGTGGAGAAACTGCGTGAACTGGGCGTCGAGCACGAACTCCTCATCTTCCCCGACGAGGTGCACGGCTTCCTCCGCCACGAGAACTGGCTGGAGGTCTTCCGCCGGAGCGCCGACTTCTTCGAGCGCCACCTGGGGCAGTAGCGCCGGTCCTTCATCCCTGCAAGCCGGCCGCTCCTACACAAACCGGGGGTGGTTTTATATTACAAGTAAGTTACTAATATATGACGCTTCTATGACATACCTTGATATCGTCCCTTTTTCAAGGACTTGGGGCCGGGTGTCACGTTTGACGGCGGATGCGGCCGGGCGGTCTGATGGGTTTCGCTGGCACATGCCTCTGGCAAGGGAGACGGCATGCCTATGCGGAGAGTGCGATCCGCTTGTACCGCTGCCGGATCGCCCCTGTCCGCCGCCAGCTCCGTAACTTTCTCCCGCACCGTTCCCCGGCGCGAAGTGAGGCGGAGGTGCGTACGCACCGCTGCTCCAGCGCTGTTTGTTGCGCGGTGCGCGTAGATCCCACTCGCTTCGATCACATCCCCACAGGAGGGCAACACAACATGACGCTGCAACGATTTACGACCGGTCGGTCGTGTCCGGCGCTGGTCCTGGGCCTCGCGCTCCTGCTGGGGGCGGGAACCGCTTTCACGCAGGAACTGACCGGAACCATCTACGGCGAGGTCACCGACGACCAGGGGCTCGCGATCCCGGGCGCCACAGTGACCCTCACCAGTCCGTCGCACATCCAGACCGAGAGCCGCGTGACCGGGGCCCGGGGTGACTACCGCGTTCCGCTCCTCTCGCCGGGCACCTACACGGTGACGATCGAACTCGCGGGGTTCCAGACCGTGACCTTCGAGGGCGTGGTGCTGAACGCCGGAAACGACATCGGGCTCGACGCCACCCTGTCCCCTTCCGGGGTCGAGGAGATGGTGACCGTCATCGGAGAAGCGCCGCTTGTGGACGTCAGGAGCAACCAGGCGATGCGCACGATGGACGTGGACCTCATTGAGAACATCCCGCTCGGGCGCACCTATTCGGACCTGCTGGTCTCGATGCCGGGAGTCCTCGACAGCGAGTACTCGTTCACGCCGACGCAGACCGTCCACGGGAGTTCGCCCCGCGACAACCTGTTCAACATCGACGGGGCGGGCATGAACGACACCACGGTCGGCTACATCTCCACCGAGATCCCGATCGACATGATCGAGGAAGTCCAGGTCACCACCGGCGGCATCTCGGCCGAGTTCGGCATGTCGCTCGGCGGCGTCTTCAACTTCGTCACCAAGTCCGGCGGCAACGAGTTCTCCGGAACGCTCAACGGCTACTACCAGGGCGAGGAGACCGAGTTCAGCAACCTGACGCCCGAGCTCGAGGAAGACCTCCCCGCGGCGACCAGCAACCTCAAGAACCAGGAGTACGGCGGCACGTTCGGCGGACCCATCATGCGCGACCGGGCCTGGTTCTTCGGGAACCTGCGGCGCCTCGAAGTGGAACAGCAGGAACCCTTCCTGCCCACCCAGGCGTTCGAGACGAACCAGACCCACTCGTTCCTGAAGCTCACCACCCAACTGACCGCGAACACCCGGTTCAGCGGTTCCTTCACGACCCGCGACCAGGACAAGTGGCCGGGGAACGTCTCCAGCTTCTCGAACGCCGACCACCCCGAGACCTGGGACATCCTCTACCGGAACCAGCGGATCGTGAACCTGCAGGCGACCCAGCTCCTCGGCCAGGACACGATCCTCGAGGCGCGCTACAACGGGGTCTGGAAGTCCTTCAACCGCGAATACCCGAACAACCCGGACTTCAGGGTCGGCTGGCGGGATATCGGGACCGGCGAGAACTTCGGAGGCCTCACCGGAGGCGTCGGCGACACGCTGGCCCGGGACATCCGGCAGGCCCACCTGACCCTCTCCCACTTCCGGACGGGGCTCGGCGGATCCCACGAGTTCAAGACCGGCGTGTACTGGGAGCACTCGCCGTTCAAGCGCGAGTTCTATTTCCCGAACGGGGAAGACGTGGTGCAGATCCTCAACAACGGCGTACCCCACCGGGTGCAGCTCCAGAACTACCCGATCAACCTGCAGCAGACGAACATCAACCGGCAGGCGTTCTTCGTGCAGGACCAGTGGACGATCGGCGAGGCCCTCACCGTGAACCTCGGGGTCCGCTGGGAGCGCACCGAGGGTTGGTACCCGCGGCAGAGTTCGGGCGGCGGCCGCTGGTTCCCCGAGGTCTTCCTCGATGAGACCCGCGACCTCATCACCTTCAACTCCGTCGCGCCGCGCGCCGGCGTCGTGTGGGCCCTGGGCGAGGAGGGGCGGACCTCCGTCAAGGCCAGTTACGGGCGGTACTACAAGCCGCTCCTGAACCAGGACACCCTGATCATCCTGCCGCGGTCCGGTGGTTTCCACGAGTACGAGTGGCTGGACCACAACGGCGACCTGGTGTTCCAGGACGGCGAGCAGGGAGAACTGACCCGGGACGGCATCCAGCCCAACACTTCGAGCGCCGATCCGGACCTCAAGAACGCCCACGTGAACTCGTTGCACGTCGGAATCGAGCACCAGCTCGAGAACAACATCGTCCTGTCGGTGTCCGGAATCTTCAAGCGGGAAAAGGACATCATGGAGACGATCGACGTCGGGCGGATCGGGCCTGACGGGACCCCCTTCGGCGCCTACAACGCGCTTCCGGTCACGAACCCCATCGACGGCTCGCCGATGACCATCTATGCGCTCCGGCCCGAGTTCCAGGGTTCCGGGCGCGTTCGCTTCCTGACGAATCCCGGCCAGGACGGACCGTTGTTCCGCGACTACAACGGAGTCGAGTTCGTCGTGCGGCGCCGCTGGCAGGACGGCTGGCAGTTGATGGCCGCCCTGAACATCGCCGAAGCCGTCGGCAACATCGGGAACAGTTACGGCTCGACGTGGGGCGGGCACGCCATCTACGACAACCCCAACACGCTCACCAATGCCGAGGGGCCGCTGGATCTGGACGCCACCTACCAGTTCAAGCTCCAGGCAACCTACACGCTGCCCTGGGACATCCTGTTGAGTGGCTACTACCAGGCGATCACCGGGTTCCCGCTCAAGCCGCCCGAGAACTTCGCGCCCGACCCGGCGCTCGGCGCCTATACCGTTCGTTTCTTCCGCGACGACGTGCCGGGAATGGTGGTGGAGAGCTTCGTGGACGTGGCCGGCGTGCAGCGGGGCACCTACCGCCACGACTTCCGGAACAAGATTGACCTCCGACTCGAGAAACAGTTCCCGTTCCGGGACAACATGCGCATCGGGATCATCGCCGACGTCTTCAACCTGACGAACATCAACCGGACCACGTCGGTGCAGTCGCTCCGCTACGGTCTGGAGGGCCGCTTCCTGACGGCCGCCACGATCGAACCACCCAGGATCGTGCGCGTCGGGGTGCGCTTCCAGTTCTAGGAGGCGGCCGGGGGGCGGCGCTCCGGCGCCGCCTTCCGCCGCCGGCGCCAGTCCATACACTGGCGCCGCTGTCCGCGTGAGCAAGACCAGGAGCCGCCGCCGATCCGCCGGGAGCGCCCCGTCGGGCGCGGCTGGCCGGCGCTCCCGCTTCTGGGTCTGGGCCGCGGCCGGCGCCGCCCTGCTCGGGGGTCTCCTGTTGGCGCGGCTGGCGTTTCCTCCCTCCCTCGACCTGGCGGAGGTCCCGGGGTCTTCCGCCTCCGAGCGGGACGAGCGGGTGCGCGCGAAAGTCGAGGAGGCGCGTCAGGCGGTTGCCGGGAATCCGCGCTCGGGGGCCGCGTGGGGCCGACTCGGGTCCGTCCTGCTCGCGCACGAGCGCGAGGCAGCGGCAGCAGCGGCCTACCAGCGCGCCGTCGAGCTGGATCCCGGCGAGCCCCGTTGGCCCTACCTGCTGGCGCGCGCCGCGAAGACCCCCGATCCGGTGGTCGCGGTCGACGCCTCGGCCCGCGCCGTCGCTCTCCTGCCCGGCTACGCGCCCGGCCAACTGCTGCGGGCGGAGCTTCTGGAACAGGCCGGCGACGCGGACGCGGCGGGCGATCACTACCGGAGGGCTGTCGCACAGGATCCGCGCTGCGCCCCGTGCGAGCTCGGGCTGGGCCGCCTCGCGCTGGCGGCCGGAGACCTGGAGTCAAGCCGCCGCCACCTGGAACGCGTCGCCGCGCTGCAACCCCGGGCGCGCGCTCCCCATGTCCTGCTCGTGCAGGTGTACCGGGCCCTGGGCGAGATGGACGCGGCGCAAAGCGCCGCGCGGCGGGTGGAGCGGCTCGACGCCGAACTCGCCCACAACGATCCCTTCATGAACGAGGTCGTGGAAGAAGGCGTTTCGGTCATCGGCTACCACCGCCGGGCGTCGGTCGCCGATTCGCTGGGCAACCAGACGAAGGCCGAATCGCTCTACCGCACGCTGCTGGACGCGCACCCCGAGGACGCGAACGGCCACTACAACCTGGGGAACCTGCTCGCCCGGCTGGGAAGAACCGACGAGGCGATCAGGCGTTACCGGCGGGTGCTCGAGATCGCGCCGGACAAGACCGAGGCCCGCTTCAACCTGGGGAACATGTTCCTGAACCAGGACAGGCTCGACGAGGCCGAGCGGGAGTACCGCACCGCGCTCGAGACCTGGCCGGACCACAGCGGGACGCTGACCAACCTGGCGATCGTCCTGGCGCGCCGGGACCGGATCGCCGAAGCGGCGCCGTACTACCGCCGGGCGGTCGAGGCGGATCCGGAGAACCCGATCGCCCACCACCAGCTCGGCCAGATCCTGGCGCGGCAGGGCAACGTGTCGGACGCCATCGCGCATTTCCGGGCGTCCCTGGCGGCGCGGCCGGAATCCGCCCCGGTCCAGCTGGACCTGGCGATGGCGCTCGCCAGCGCGGACGACTACGGGACCGCCTGGCGGCACGCGGTGGCCGCCCGCGAGTTGGGCGCGCAACCTCCCGCCGGCTTCATGGAGTTCCTGAGGTCCCGCCTGCCGTCGGCAGCGCGCGCCACGGAGGGCTTCCGATGAAGCGACGATCGGTTCTTGTCCTCCCGTTCGCGGGCGTGGTCGCGACCGCGTGCGGCGTGGCCGGCGGCGCCGGTGACTATGGGGCGCTCGTCACGCTCCATGACGAATTCGTCGAGTTCGATCGGCCCGCCATGGAGAACGGCCTCCCCGACGTCCGGCCGGGAACCATCGAGCGGCAGCGGGCCGGGCTCGAGGGCTTCGCGGACCGCCTCGCGGCGATCGACCCGGCCGCCTGGCCGGTTTCGCAGCGGGTGGACTACCTCCTGGTGCGGGCGCGGATGAACCGTCTGGACTTCGAACTGCGGGTGCGCCGTCCCTGGGCGCGCGATCCCGGGACCTACGTGGACACCGTGCAGCGGCTCGCCTTCCACGAGTTCCCGCTTGGGGAAGAGGAGCGGGCCCGGCTCGGAACACAACTGGGCGGGGTGCCGGCGTTCCTGTCCCTCGCCCGCGAGAACCTCACGGATGCCGGCGGCGAGTTGACCATGCTGGCGCTCAGGAACCTGGTGACCGCGGACGGGGTCGGCCACGGCCATCCCTACCGGGAGGTCCCGCCCGCCGGGACGATCGCCTGGTACGAGGACCTCGTCGGGCAACTCGAAACGCATCACCCCGAACTTCTGCCCGCGGCGCGGGAGGCGCAGGCGGCGGTCGGAGAGTTCCACGCCTGGCTCACCGGGAACCGGGACCACATGGACGCCCCCTCGGGGCTCGGACGCGAGAACTACGACTGGTACCTCAAGTACGTCGCCCTGATGCCCTTCGACTGGGACGACGTGAACCGGATCGGCGACCGCGAACTCCACCGGTCCTGGGCCTTCCTCGAACTGGAACGGAACAGGAACCGGGGCCTCCCGATGGTGGACCCCGCACCGAGCGCCGAGGACTACGCCCGGCGGATCGAGGAGGCCGACGAGCACGTCCGGAAGTTCCTGGTCGACCAGGACATCCTCACGATCCCGGACTACGTCGGGGAGTTCGGCACGAACGTGCCCTGGATCGTCCGCGAGGGCGGGCGGCGGAACTTCTGGGAAGAGGTGCAGTACCGCGACCCGCGGCCCGACCATGTGCACGCGGTGATCCCGGGCCACCGCTTCGACGGCCTGCTGCGGAGCCGGGAACCGGGGCCGAACCGCTCCTCCATCCGGGGCGCCTACCGCGACCGGGGCCGCACCGAGGGGTGGGCGTTCTACCTGGAGGAGATGATGCTGCAGGCCGGGTTCCTGGAGGAGCTGCCGCGGACCCGCGAGCTCTACTACATCTTCCAGATCGCCAGGGCGGTGCGGAACGGGGCCGAAGCCCGGATGCACACGAACGAGTTCACGGTCCAGCAGGCGGTGGACTTCATGGTGGACAACACTCCCTTCATGGACCAGGACGTGGCCCGGGTGGACGCCGAGATCTACCTGAAGACCCCCGGTTCGGGGATCGCCTACCAGATGGGCAAGCTCCAGATCGAGGAACTCCTCATGGACCGGGCGCTGCAGCTGGGCGAGGACTTCGACCTGAAGGAGTTCCACGACGAGTTCCTCGCTTCCGGCTGGATCCCCATCTCGCTCATCCGCTGGGAGATGACCGGCCACGACGACGAGGTCCGGGACCTGTTCGGGAGACCGCCGAACTGATGCAGGAGAACCGAATGAAACACGCGCTTCCCGGCGGCCTCGCGCTCGCCGCGCTGCTGGCCGCATCGCCGGCGCTCGCCCAGCCGACCGGTTCCCGCGATCCGCTGCTGAACCAGGGGCCGAAGGCGGTAGCCACCGCTGACGGGGGCATGGTGGCGACCCAGCTCCCGAACGTGACCCGCGCGGCGGTCCGGGTGCTGGAGGACGGCGGGAACGCGGCGGACGCCTTCGTCACCGCCGTCTTCCTCCAGCACGTCGAAGACTTCCACCAGGTCTCGCACTTCGGGGCGCTGTCCGGCCTCTACTTCGACGCCGCCACGGGCGCCACCCATGCCTTCAACGCGTTCTCGGAGCGGCCGCGGGCGGACCGCTGCGGGGACGGCAAGCAGGTGGGGCGGCTCGCCATCGGCGGCACCGTGCGCGGGCTCGAATCGATCGCCGAGCGCTTCGGCACGCGGCCCTGGGCCAGCTACCTGGAACCCGCGATCGCCGCCGCCGAGCAGGGCGTCCTGGTCACGAACTTCCAGTATGCGAACAACTACAGCCTCTGGGAGAACGGGGACCTGATCCGGGAGAACGAGGAGGCGCAGGCCTTCTACATGCCTGAAGGCCACCTGGTCCCGGTGGGCGGGACCTGGAAGATGCCGGCGCTCGCCCGGACTCTGCGCGCGGTCGCCGAGCACGGCGCCGACCACCTCTACAAGGGCGATTGGGCGAAAAAGTTCGTGGAACAGGCGACGAACCGCGGCTTCTGCGTCACGCTGGAAGACCTCGCCGAGTACGAGACCCGCTGGCTGGAGCCGGCGCGTTTCACCTACCGGGGTCACGAGATCCTCGTCGAGCCGCCCCCGAACAAAGGCGGCCTGCTGGTGGGGCAGAACCTGAACGTGCTGGAGCAGTTCGACCTGACGGCGACGGGCCACTTCGCCGAGTCCCCGGAGACCCTCGAGATCATGGTCCGGAGCTTCGGCAAGGTGGAATCGGACATGAAGTGGTCCATCCAGGACCCCGCCGCCTACCGGAACCCGTACGAACTCTGGAACTCGAAGGAGTACGCGCGGCTGAGCGCCGAGTTCGTGCGGCAGACGATGCCGCAGCCGGGCGTGGACCTGACGGCGATGATGGACAGGGAAACGGGCGGAACAAACGTTGCCGCCTCGATGACTCTCGGCAGCAACCACAACGTGATCGTGGACGCCGAGGGGAACTGGGTCAGCTCGCTCCATACGGGCCACGGCGGGGCGCCGGGCATCTTCATCGACGGGGTGCGGGCGACCGGGAGCGGCGTGAAGGCCGAGACGATGGGTCCGGGTCGCCGCATCCTCGCCGAGGTCACCGGAGTGTTCGTGATGAAGGACGGCAAGCCCTGGCTCTCGCTCGGGACGCCGGGGTTCCCGCCGCAACCGGTGACCGAGGTCCTGGTCAACATCCTCGACTTCGGGATGCACCCGAAGGACGCCGCCGATGCGCCGCGCTTCTGGGCCTTCCTCTACGGGCAGACCGAGCGGCGATTCCTGCGCATCGAATCGCGGATCTCCGAGGAGGTCCGCCGGGGGATGGCCAGAAGCGGCATCGCGATGGAGGAACTCGGCGACTACAACTGGCACACCGGCTCGATGCAGATCATCTGGCGCGGTGACGACGGAAAGCTTTACGGGGTCAGCGACCCGAGACGGCTCGGACATGCCGCTGGACACTGAACACAACCAAGGGAGGAGCACGATGAGAAGAGGCTCTACATTCATTCGATTCCTGATCGTCGCGGGGGTGCTGGCCCTCGCCGCCACCGGGATGGCCCAGAACGGACCCGATCCGCAGCTCAACCAGGGACCGAAGCCGACCGTCACCGGCGACTCGGTCATGGTGGCCACCCAGCTTCCGCTGGTGAGCGAGGCGGCGCTCCAGGTGCTGAAAGACGGCGGGAACGCGGTGGACGCCATGGTGACGTCCGTCTTCATGCAGCACGTGAACGACTTCCACCAGGTCTCGCACTTCGGCTCGATGTCGGTGATCGGTTACGACGCCGCGAGCGACACCTACTGGTCGCTGAACGCGGTCTCGGAGCGCCCGCGCGCCGACCGCCACGACCACGGCGACGTGTCCAAGGTCGCCATCGGCGGGGTGGTGCGCGGTCTCGAAGCGATCGCGGACCGCTACGGC
>CAYUVU010000059.1:0-3044 GCA_964448205.1 uncultured Acidobacteriota bacterium | reverse complement strand
CCGCCTCGCGCATACTTCGGCGCGGATGGCTGAGGCGAGGCGGCACCCGAGCCTGTTCGAGCCGGGGACGCTGCTGTTCGGGGCGGGTCTCGCCCTGCTCGGCGCCGTCATCGGGATGGAGCTCCTGACGCGGGTCGGGATCACTCCGAACAGCTCGATCATCGCCGCGGTCATCGCCATCGCGGTGGGACGCGTTCCGCTCGCCCTCACCCGCCGCTTCCGGAGCACCGCACGCCAGAACCTGCTCCAGACGGTCATCTCGGCGGCGACCTTCGGGGGCGCGAACGCGGTGCTGCTCCCGGCCGGGATGGTGTGGCTGTTCGGCCGGCCCGACCTCGTTCCCGCGATGATCCTTGGCGCGGTGCTCGGGGCGCTGCTCGACATCGCGCTGCTCTACCGGCTCTTCGGCAGCCGCGTCTTCCCGGCGGAGGGGCTCTGGCCCTCCGGGATCGCCACCGCCGAGTGTCTCCGCGCCGGCGACGAAGGCGGGCGCCGGGCCACGCTGCTGGTCGCGGGAGGGGTCGCGGGCGCCCTCGGGCGGCTGGCCGGCATCCCCACCGACATCGTGGGCGTCTGCTGGATCGGGAACCAGGTGGCCCTCCTGATGTTCGGGCTGGGGCTCCTGGCCCGCGGTTACGCGCCGCAGGTGCTCGGACTGGACCTCGCCGCCATCCACGCGCCGCACGGAATCATGCTCGGCGCGGGCGCGGTGGCGCTCTGGCAGATGGGCCGGGCGATCCGCGGCCGCGCGGGACCGCGGACCACCGATCCGGCCACCGGACCCGGGCCCGGCCTCTCCACGTTCGCGAAGGGCTACTCCGGCTTCGCGGCGGCGGCCGCGCTCGTCGCAATGCTCGGCGGGCTGCTCACGGGGATGGGGATTCCCGGCGTTGTCGCCTTCGCGCTGTTCGCCGCTACCGCCGCGCTCGTCTCGGAACTCCTCTGCGGCGTCGCGGCGATGCACTCCGGCTGGTTCCCGGCCTTCGCGACCTCCCTCATCTTCCTGCTCCTGGGAATGCTGCTCGGGTTCCCGCCGCTCGCCCTGGTCCTCCTGACCGGCTTCGCCTCGGCCACCGGCCCGGCGTTCGCGGACATGGGCTACGACCTGAAGGCCGGCTGGATCCTCCGGGGTCACGGACAGGACCCGGACTACGAGCGCCAGGGGCGGCTCGCCCAGCGGGGCGCCGAGGTCTTCGGGCTGCTCGTCGCGTCGGGACTCGTGCTCCTCACCTACGCCTCCTACTTCGAGGCGGACCTCTTCCCGCCCTACGACCGGGTGGCGGTCGCCACCATCGCCGCGGGCCAGAACCCCGATCTGGCGCGCCAACTCGCGGTCTGGGCGCTGCCCGGGGCGGTCCTCCAGTTCCTCGGCGGGGCCAACCGGCAGATGGGGGTCCTCTTCGCCACCGGCCTCCTCGTCGTCAACCCGATTGCCGGGTGGACCGCGCTCGCGGCGCTCCTCGTGCGCCGGATCGTGAGCTGGCGCACGGGCGACCGGTACGACTCGCCCCGCTACATCCTCGCCGGCGGGTTGATCGCGGGGAGCGCCCTGATGAGCTTCTTCTCGGGAGTCGCCTCGGGAATGTTCAGCCGCCGGGTACCATGAGGCGGATGTCCCGAGGCGTGCGCGCCGGCGTCTTTCCGGCCGCGCTCCTGATCCTCTCCGGTTGCGGGGGATCTCCCGAAGTCGAGGGCGAGGGCCGCATGGTGGTCGCCGCCGACGTGGGATTCGCGCCCCACGCGATGATGGCCGCGAACGGCGAGGTGGAGGGCTTCAACGTGGATCTCGCCCGGGAGATCGCGGCGCGGCTGGGCCGGCCGGGGTTCGAGATCGTGGACTCCGAGTGGTCCTCCATCTTCTCGGGCCTCTACGCCCGGAAGTTCGAGTTCGTGATCGCCCCCACCACCATCACCGAAGGCCGCGCCGAACGCGTCCTGCTGACCGAGGGGTACCTGGACACCGATCCGGTCTTCCTTCGCCGTGCCGACGACCCCGAGCTGACCGATCTCGAACAGCTTCACGGCCAGCAGGTCGCAGTGAACAACGGCTCGGCGTATGACCTCTGGGCCACCGACAACCACGAGCGGCTCGGGTTCGAGGTGCTGCGGTACGGCAAGAATGCCGACGCCGTGCAGGCGGTGCTCTCCGGCCGCGCGTTCGCAAACCTCGTCGGCGAATCGGTCGCGATGTGGGCGATCCGCCAGAACGCCGGAGTGCGCGCCGACTTCCGCATCCGGGCGGAGACGGCCTTCGCGGTGGCCTTCCGGAACGATGATGTCGAGACGCGCAACCGGGTCGAGACGATCCTCGAGTGCATGAAGTTGGACGGCACCATCGCCCGCATCCATGAACAGTGGCTCGGGGTGGCCCCGGCCCCCGGCTCCGCCGCGGTCACCGCCTATCCGGGGTTCGGGCCGCCCGGGCTCTCCGGATTCCAGGAGACCCCGGGACGGACGCCCTGCGGGTGACAGCGGTCCTGGAACTTCGGGGGGTCGGCAAGACCTTCGCCGGAGTCGCTGCTCTCCGGGGCATCCACCTCGCGGTGGGAACTTCCGAACTGGTGGCGCTGATCGGTCCCTCCGGCTCCGGGAAGAGCACGCTGCTGCGCTGCTGCAACCGCCTCACCGAACCCGACGCGGGCGAGGTCGTCTTCGAGGGGGAGCCCGTTCCAGCGGGCGGCGCCGAACTCGCCTCCGCCCGGCGGCGGATGGGCATGGTGTTCCAGGCGTTCAACCTCTACCCCCACCTGAACGCACTCGACAACGCCGCCCTCGCGCCCCGTCGCGCGGCGGGTCTGACCCAGGGCGAAGCCGAGACCGCAGCCCGGGAGGCGCTCGAACGCGTGGGCCTCGGGGACCGGACAACCGCCATGCCGGACGAACTCTCCGGCGGCCAGCAGCAACGGGTGGCCATCGCGCGGGCGCTGGCGCTCCGGCCGCGCATCCTGCTCCTCGACGAGCCGACGAGCGCCCTCGATCCCGAACTCGTCGGAAGCGTGCTCCGGGTGATCCGGTCCCTGAGAGAGGACGGGGTCGCAATGCTG
>CAYUVU010000058.1:0-2012 GCA_964448205.1 uncultured Acidobacteriota bacterium | reverse complement strand
GGCCACGCACCCGCACCTCGGCCGGGCCGTCGAGGTCGAGCTCTTCCCCCGGCCCCCGCCCACCCGCCGTGAACTCGATCAGCGGGCCGGAACTGACGAACGAGGTGCCGTCGCGAATCCCCCGGAACCACCCGTCCATGGTCAGCGTGCCGTCCGGCGTGCGGACATAGGTGCGCATCGAGCCCACCAGAGGGGTCGCGTGGAGGCTGGAGATGGAGTCCTCGCCGCCCACCACGGTCGCGCGAATCCCGTTGCTCCACACGGCGTAGACCGGGGGCCAGCCGTCCTGGGGCGCCGACCATTCCACCGCGTCGGCCGCGGCGAGGGCGGCGTCGACGATGAAGCCCTTCGCGCCACCGAGGTTCCCCTCCAGCGGGTCGCCCCGGTAGCCCGAGTGCACGTAGGCGGTCGTCGCTCCCTGGGCCTTGGCCTTCAGCATCATGTCGGTGTTGCTGGGGTAGAGGCTCTCGATCGCGGTGCCTTCGTACCCCATCGCATACGGGGCGATCAGGTGTTCCCGCTGGCCGAACATGAAGACATGCCCGTAGAAGGGCGGGCGGTACTCCTGGCCGACGACCAGCAGGCGGTCAGGCTCGGAGAGCGGGTGCGGACCGCCGCCGGGGAGCCAGAACTGGTGGTCGAGGATGCGGTTGTCCTTGTTGGCGACCTGTTCGGCGACCACGTCCTGGTCTTCCGCGGCGGACATCATCATCAGGTTGGCGAGGCTGTTGCGCAGGTTGCCGGCGTAGTTCATGTGGACGTGCGTGGAGCCCGAGAACCAGCCCTCGTCGGAGAGATCGGAGATTTCCGTGAGCGTGACCGTCATCGTGGTGGTCTCGCCGGGGCGGATGATGGCGGTGTGGGTCACGGGGGCGGTCTCGAAGCCGCGCACGATGGTCATCTCGGCTTCGCCCGCAGGCAGTTCCACGGTGAACGAACCCTGATGGTGGAATACCCGGTCGCCGGCGCGGGCCACGCGGGCATAGGCGTCGGCGGGAGCGTGGAACTTGCCGTCGGCGGCGGTCAGGTGCACGCGGCTGGCCAGCGGGTTGCCGTCCTGGTCGACGGTGGTTGCGACGAGGGTGCCCGTCGGCCGTGCCCAATGCCGTTCGGTGATGGCGACGCGGCGCAGTCGTCCGCCGTTGGCCTCCAGCAGGTAGAGCTGCGGCAGTCCGTCGGTGTGTCCGGGGCCGCCGCCGTTGGCCACGAAGGCGATCCACTCCGCGTCCGGCGACCAGCGCGGGTGGAAGGCGTCGTGGTTGAAGAAGGTCATCTTGTACGGCTCGCCACCCGTGGTGGGCTGGACGTACAGGTTCTGGAACTGGTCCGCGGCGCCCGCGGTCGAGGAGTAGACGAAGCGCCGGCCGTCGTAGGAGACGTGCGGCTGGGTGCGGTAGAGGGTCTGCTCGGCGAGGACGACCTGGCGGTCCTCGATGCCGCCGGCCCGGGCGGGCACGCGGTAGACGTTGCCGCTGCCGAGCGCGACGTCGCGGTTGGAGACGATCAGCAGTTCCTCGCCGCTCGGCAGCCACGCGGGGGAGATGTGCATGTCCCAGGCGCCGAAGTAGAGCCGGTCGCGGCCGAAGGAGTTGTCGGAGGTGACGGCGACCTCGGGGCCGGCCCAGGCGCCGCCGGCGAAGGGGCGGATGTAGACGTTGAAGTAGCCGCTCGGGGCGGTCGAGACGTAGGCGATCCGGCCGCCGTCCGGCGAGAAGCGCGGGTCGGTGTGGATGTGGGCGCCCTCTGTGAGGCGGTGGCGCTGGCCGGAGGCCGTGTTCATGACCTCGAGGTGGATCGTGCCGCCGCCGTCGTCGGCCGTGTAGAGGAGCCACGCGCCTTCAGGCGAGTAGTTGGGAGAGGAGTAGTAGTCGGGGCCGTGCACGATCTCGAAGGCGTCGCCGGTCGCGATGTCCACCTCCCAGAGCGACCCGCTCATCGCCACCGCGACGCGCTCACCGCCGGGGTGCCAGGCCGGGTACCAGGGCGACGAGGAGGGCGCCGGGGGGAAATGG
>CAYUVU010000057.1:0-7364 GCA_964448205.1 uncultured Acidobacteriota bacterium | reverse complement strand
CGGAGAGGCGGTAGGGCCGCTGAACGGCGACGGAGTGGCTTCGAGTGGGCATCACATGGGAGACACGAACTGTGCGGGAACGACGAGGTTCCGGGCGTTCTGGGCGGGAACAGTATAGCACGCTAAGCCGTTGAGATATGGCACAGTTAGAGGACTTCGGGGGCACTCTTTGGAACGCATCGGAACAGCCAAAGTGCGGTGCTCCGCGCCGCGCACGTCGTAACCCCACCCGGGCAGGGCGGTTCTCGCCTCGGCGTGGAACTCGGGAGTGGAGGCGGGGCACACGGCGTGGAACGCCGGCTTCAGCCGGCACGCGCGGTGCGGGGCACCGCGCACGGCGTAGCGCCGATTAGGCCGGCGTCGCCATCACGGCTGTTGGTGGACCGCCGTATCATGGCGATCCCCTGACCAGCATCGACCGCATCGAAGCCCTCGCCCGGCCCGACAAGTGGCACCTGGGGGGACTCGACGGGGTGCTCTGGGCTCCGCCGTTTCCCCGCTGGTTGGATCGGCCCGGATTCTGGGACGCGGCCCACCTGCTGCAGTACGAGGCGGGACCCTGTTTTTCGGTGGCCCTGCTGGACGCGTCGGGCGCGGAGGTTCCCCTGTCGGCGGGACGGGCCGGGCTCCGCTGGCGGCCGGGCACTCTCGTCGCCGAGTGGCAGGCCGGAACGGGCGCGCCGGCGGTCGAGACCCGACAGGTCCTCTCCGGCGGCATCCTCGAGAGCGCGTGGGCACTCCCTCCCGGAGCGGCGGGCTTCCTGGTCGCCTTCACCGCCCAGCCGGCGGGCTGGGTGGCCGAAATGCGGCCCTCCTCCGGGGGAGTGCAGTGGCTGCGGCGTCTCTCCGACCGGGCCGGGCAGGAGCTGTCGGTCGGGATGGAGATCGGCGGGTCCGGCGCCCCCGCGTGGCGCCGGACGCTCTTCTCGGAGGGCGGTGCGCGGCCCGATTGGACGGCGTCCCCGTTCGCGGAAGGGGGGACCGGGGACATCGAAGACGCGGGCGGCATCCTTGAGCCGGCCAACGGTGAGCGCGGCTGGCTCTGGGTGGCGGTGGCGTTCCCGGTTCCCGCTCCCGGCCGGGGAGTCCTTTCGCTCCGCATGCGTCTCGACCCGCGGCTGTCCGAGCCCCCGTGGCAAGGGCGCCGCGCCTCCGCCGATCCCCTCTCCTGGGAGTCCTTCTTCGCCAGCTTCCCCGCCTTCGCCTGCGGCGACCCCCACCTGGACCGGTATTTCGACTACCGCATCCACGGCCTGGGGCTCAACCGCATCGAGCGCCGCTCGGGCAACGTGCGCCATCCATGCATCGCCGAGGGGATCGAGTACTTCCACGTGCCGATCACCTACAGCGCGCAGTGCCACATGATGGAGATGCGCTGGCGCGCGGGCGGCCGCGAGGCGTGGGGATCGCTCCTCAACTTCCTCGACAACCAGAAGGAGGACGGGTCGCTCCACGGGCGGCTGTACCCGGACCACCTCGAGCGCACCGACTTCTACCACGCGAACTGGGGCGACGCCCTGCTCGCGGTGGATGCGATGCACCCCGACCCCGCAGTCCTCGCCCGCTGTTACGACGGCCTGTCCCGCTACGCCCACTGGCTGGACCGCTCGCGCGATCCCGAGGGCTCGGGCATGCTCACCGTCGTGAACCATTTCGAGACGGGGCAGGAGTACATGTCGCGGTACATGGCGGTGGACCCGGAGGCGGACGTGCGCGGCTGGGAGCCGCGCCTCTGCCTCAAGGGCATCGACGTGACCGTCTATGCGCATCAGCTCTTCCGCGCGCTCGCGATGCTCGCCGTACGGGTCGGGCGGCCGGGCGACGCATCCGACTGGCGGGCGCTCCAGCTACGTTGCGCGGCGGCGATCACGGAGCGCATGTGGTGCCCCGAGGCGCGCTTTTTCACCGACGTGGACGGACGCACCTTCGAACGTACCGGCGTCAAGGCCGCCGTGGGTTTCTACCCGATGCTGACGGGCCGGGTGGACGGCGTGCGCCTCGACGCCCTGATGGACCACCTCGAGAACCCGCGGACCTTCGGCACCCCCTTTCCGGTGCCGTCGTCCAGCGTCGACGACCCCCGTTTTTCCGCCGAGGGGATCTGGCGGGGCAAGCGGCGCAACTGCCCGTGGAACGGTCGTGCGTGGCCGATGACGACCAGCCACGTGATCGAAGGACTGCTGCGCTGCTGGCGGCGCGGGAACCGGCGCGCGGGGGAGCTTGCCGCGGACCGGCTCCTCCGCTTCGTGCACCTGATGTTCACTGACGGCGACCCGCTCCGCCCCAACGCCTTCGAGCACTACAACCCCTACACCGGCCGGGCCTGTCACTTCCGCGGCATCGACGACTACCAGCACTCGTGGGTGCTGGATCTGCTCGCCCGGGGGATCGCCGGGCTTCACTTCGACGAGGAGGGCGTCGAGGTGCGGCCGCTGCCGCACGAGCTGTCCCCGGTGCGGCTGGGGCCGGTGCGCGCCCGCGGGCGCCGCGTCGCGGTCGAACTCGACGACCGCCGGATCTCGCTGGCCGTGGATGGAACCCGGTACGAGGGGCCCCGGGCGCGGACGCTCCGGGTGGAGTGGGAGACGCTGGACGGACGGGGGGAGGGCCGGCGGCCATGACGCGCGAGCCGCGGGCAGTGGTGCTGAAGGGCGTCCGGAAGCGGTTCGGGGACGTGACGGCGGTCGCCGACGTCGATCTCGAGATCCGCCCCGGCGAACTCATGGTGCTGGTGGGTCCGTCGGGGTGCGGCAAGAGCACCTTGCTGCGACTCATCGCCGGTCTGGTCGAACGGGACGCGGGGGAGGTGTGGATCGGGGACCGGTGCGTGGACGAGGTCGCACCCGGCGGCCGCGACGTGGCGATGGTCTTTCAGAGCTATGCCCTCTACCCGCACATGACCGTCGCCGAGAACCTGGGCTTCGGCCTCCGGGTACGGGGTGCGGGTACGGCCGAGATCAAGGGTCGAGTGAGCGAGGTTGCCGACGTACTGGGGCTCCGGGGGCTCCTGTCACGGCGTCCCGGCCAACTCTCGGGGGGACAGCAGCAGCGGGTGGCGCTGGGGCGGGCGATGGTCCGTGATCCCGGTGTCTTTCTCTTCGACGAGCCGCTTTCGAACCTGGATGCCGCGTTACGGCTGCAGACCCGCGACGAGATCGCCGCGCTCCATCGGCGCCTCGGCACGACCATGATCTTCGTGACCCACGACCAGGTCGAGGCGCTCTCGCTCGGGCAGCGGGTTGCGGTGATGGACCGCGGCCGGGTGCAGCAGGTGGGGACTCCGCACGAGGTTTACCGAAGGCCCGCCAACCTCTTCGTGGCGGGCTTCGTGGGATCGCCGCCCATGAACCGGCTCCCCCTGGTCCGCGACCGGGAAGGGCGCCTCGCGGGTGGCCCGTTCGTCTTTCCGGGGCCCTTCCCCCACCGAGAAGCCACGCTGGGGGTTCGGCCCGAGGATCTCACGCTCGCCGTCGTCGCCCCGCCCGACCCGGACCCCGACCCGAACCCCGAGTTCACCGCCACCGCGCTGCGCGTCGAGTCGCTCGGCAGCGAGCAGCGGATTCACCTCGAGGGGCCGGGCGAGGCGGCCTGGGTGGCGCGGGCGCCGTCCGCGCTGGACGTCACGGCCGGGAACCGCGTGGCCGTCTCGGTCGCGTGGGAGCGGACGCATCTTTTCGGCGCCGACGGCGGCCGGATCGGGGTGGTGCCCCGGCCAGTTCGCGGATCGCGTCCATGAGAGTCCTCCTCCCGGCCGTCATCTCGCTCGCCGCCGTCGGCTGCATTCCAGTCGGTTCCGACGTCTCGCCGGGCGTCACCACGCTCCGGGTCGCGCTCTGGGCCGGCGGCTATGAACTCGAGATCGAGCAGCAGGTCGCCGACCGCTACGAGGCACTGCGCCCGGGGACGCGGGTCCTCCTCGAGTCCGCGCCGAACGGATACGAGGAGCGTCTCCTCACCTCCATCGCGGCAGGGCATCCCCCCGACGTGTACCTCCTCGACTCGCCCGACATCCCGACCTTCGTGGACCGTGGGCTCGCGGTGGACCTGGCGCCCTACCAGGCGGCGCTGGACTTTCAGGCCGACCAGGTCTTCCCGCAGGTCCTTGAGGCGTATCGGCGCGGGCGGGCCCTGTTCGCGCTTCCCAAGGACTTCACTCCGATGGTCATCTACGCGAACCGCGCCGTGCTGGCGAGTTCGGGGATCGACCGGACCGTGGTTGGGCAGACCGGCGTCTGGGCGAGCGGTTGGACCTGGGAGGACTTTCGCCGCGCGGCCCGTTCCGTGACCACCGATCGGGACGGTGACGGCAGACCGGACGTCTACGGGTTCGATTTCCCGCGCAACCTCTTCCAGTGGGTGCCGTTCGTATGGTCGGCCGGCGGCGACATCCTCGCTCCGGACGGCGGCCGCGCCACCGGCTACCTGGATGGACCGGCGGCGCTCACCGCCTACGCGTTCCTCACCCAACTGGCCGAGGAGGGCCTGACGCCGGGCGCCCAGTTCGTCCAGCAGGGGGATCCGGCGCGGGAGGCCCGGTTCGCGTCGGGCGGCCAGGCGTTCCTGCTGTCCGGGCACTGGATGCTTCCGCTCTTCCGCGACCTGGTGCGGGCCGGCGCGCTGGACCTGGCGATCCTGCCGATTCCGCATCATCCGTCGCAGGCGGGTGCGACGAGTGTCCTCTACGCGTCCGGGTGGGCGGTGCCTCCGAACGCGGCGAATCCCCGGCGGGCAATCGACCTGGCCGGCTTCCTCGCCTCGCCCGAGGCGCAGCGGATCCGGGCGCGCTCCGGCCTCGCGATCCCGACGCGGGTCGACGTCGCCGCGGAGATCGCCGCCGCCGACCCCACGGGGGTGGAGGACGCGTTCATCGCGTTGGCGGAGCGGGCCCGGGTGACCTGGGGCGCGACCGTGCGCGACTTCTCCCGGGTCGAGCGGCTGGCGGTGGAGATCATGGATCGGCGGCTCCTGCGAGGCGAGCCCCTCGAACTGAGCGCGGCGGAGGTGGCGCGCCGGGTGGACGAGGTCCTGGCGCGGTGAGAGGCGAGGGCGCGGCCCGGGTGATCCCTCTCGTGGCCGCCGGTGCGGCCGCGGCGGCCGGCGTCCTGATCCTGGTGGTGGCCGCGGACGCGCCGTCCCGGGCCCGCGAGCACGCGACCCGCGCGGAGGCCCGCGCGGCGGCAACCCTCTATGAGTTGCCGGGAGTTGTCGAGGGGGACGTGTTGTCACTGCTCGACGGCCGCGCCCGGATCGTGGCGCCGGAAGCGGGAGGTTCCGGGCCCGGGGCCCACGCCTACCGGGCCGGCGCGCTGGAGCCGGCCGCGTGGATTGCGGTCGAGCCGCGCGACGAGGGAAGCCGCTGGCCCCGGGCCGCGTCCGTCCTCGCCCTGCTCGGGGCGCTTTGCATGGCGGCGTGGGCTGCCGGGCGGCGCCGGTCTCCGCCGCCACCGCGTTTTCCCGCCGCGCCGGCGTTCCTCTGCGCCGCCATGTTCGCGCTCGTGGCGGTCGCCGCGCAGCAGTGGGCGCACGGGGAACTGGAAGCGATGAGCAGCGCCCGCCTCGCCGGAGCCCTCCGCTCGGTCGAGATCGCCGGGGCGGCCGGAGCGGATCCCGAAGCGGCCGCCCGGGTCGCCGGCCTTCCCTGGACGAGCGGTCCGGCGCTCGGCGAGCCGGACCGGATCTGGACGATGCCCCGGGAGGTCGGCGAAGCGATCGCCGCCGACCCGCGCCTCCGGTCCGCCCCGCGCTACACCGTCACGGCGGGCGGCGCCACCTACCGCGGCGGCACCGTCGCGCTGCGCCGCGGCCCCGCTGTCCGGGCGGAGACCCCGGCTGACACCCTGCACCTCGTTTTCCTCGGCTACGAGGAAACGGCATCTCCCGCCGTCGCCCTGACCGCCGCCGCGCTCGGGTCCGCCCTCGTCGTTTCCCTCGTCCTCTTCCTCTTTCCCCTCGCCGCGCGTCCCCGGGTCCTCTCCAGGACGCTCGCGGCCTGGGGATTCCTCACCCCCGCGGCAGCCCTTCTGCTGCTCTTCACCTTCGGACCCCTGCTCTTCTCGCTGTGGATCTCCCTGCACGACTGGCGCCTCGTCGACCCTTCCCATCCATTCCTGGGAGTCGCGAACTACCGCGCCCTCCTGAACGACAGCGCCTGGTGGTCGGCGGTTCGCAACACCGGCGTCTTCACGCTGCACGTCCCGCTCGCGATGGCCGTCGCGCTCTCGCTGGCGCTCCTCACCCGGGAATCGCGGCGGGCCATCCGCTGGGCGCGTCTCGCGCTGTTCCTGCCCAGCATCACGAGCGTGGTGGCGATCGCGGTCGTCTGGAAGTGGCTGCTCAACGACGGCTACGGTCTCGCGAACCGGGCGCTGGGCGCGATCGGGCTCGGGCCGGTCGCGTGGCTCAGCTCGCCGGACGTGGCGCTCGTCAGCCTGATGGTGATCGGCGTCTGGATGGTGGTGGGGTACCAGATGGTGGTCTTTCAGGCCGGACTGGCAGCCATCCCCCGCGTCTGGTACGACGCCGCGAGGGTGGACGGCGCCGGCCCGTGGCAGCGCTTCCGGCACGTCACGCTGCCCGGACTTCGCCACACGCTCTTCTTCGTGCTGGTCACGTCGGTCATCGGTTCGTTCCAGGTCTTCGGCCTCGTCTACGTCATGACCGAGGGCGGGCCGCTGGGCGCGACCGACGTCGCGGTCTACCACATCTACCGGGAGGCCTGGGAGTTCCTGCGTTTCGGCAACGCCGCGGCGATGAGCTGGGTCCTCTTCGGCGTCGTCTTCGCCGCCACCTGGCTCCACTTCCGCTTCCTCGAAAGCAGGAGCGCACATGCCTGACGCGAGGACGGCCGCCCGACGAGCCGTCGGGTTCTCCCGCGCGCTCCCGCTCGCCTTCGCCTGCCTGGTCATGGCGGCGCCTTTCCTGTGGATGGCGGCCACCAGCCTCATGGGCCAGTTGGAGGTGTTCGCGTCCGGCCGGCTGTTCCCGGAGTCACCACTGTGGTCGAACTATCCCGAAGCGCTGACCGCCCAGCCGTTCGGACGCTATTTCCTGAACTCGCTGATCTTCGCCACGGTCGTGGTCGCCGGTCAGGTGTTCACCGCCACCACCGCCGGCTACGCCTTCGCCCGCTGCGACTTCCCGGGGCGCGACGCGCTGTTCATGGTCTTCCTGGCGACCATGATGGTGCCCGCGGTGATCGTCCTCATCCCCCGCTTCCTCATGATCGACGCCCTCGGCTGGATCGACAGCTACCGGGGCCTGGTCTCGACCGAGCTCGTCTCCGTGTGGGGCATCTTCCTGATGCGCCAGTACTTCCGGACGCTGCCGCGCGAACTGGAGGATGCCGCCCGGGTCGACGGCGCCGG
>CAYUVU010000056.1:0-4132 GCA_964448205.1 uncultured Acidobacteriota bacterium | reverse complement strand
CTTCGTCATCGAGGCGATCGTCGAGGACGCCGCGGCCAAGCGGGCCCTGTACGCGGAGGCCGCGCCGCGGATGGGCGCCGACGCGGTGCTCGCGACCAACACCTCGTCGTGCTCGATCACGGCGCTCGGCCGCGGGTGCGGCCGCGAGCCGGGCTTCATCGGCATGCACTTCATGAACCCGGTGCCGGTCATGGAGCTGGTGGAGGTGATCCGGGGGCTCGAGACCTCGGACGCGACGTTCGAGGCCACCATGGACCTTTCGCGGCGGCTGGGGAAGACGCCCTGCGCGGTCAACGACGCCCCCGGGTTCGTCTCCAACCGCGTCCTCATGCCGCTGATCAACGAGGCCGCCTTCGCGCTCATGGAGGGCGTGGGCAGCGCCGAAGACATCGACCGGATCATGAAGCTCGGCATGCGGCATCCCATGGGCCCGCTGGCGCTCGCCGATCTCATCGGCCTCGACGTGGTCCTCGACATCCTGCGGGTGCTCCAGGAGGGGTTCGGAGATCCCCGCTACCGCCCGTGTCCGCTGCTCGTGAAGCTGGTGGACGGCGGCCGGCTCGGCCGCAAGACGGGCCGCGGCTTCCACGACTACCGCGACGCGGCCGGCTGACGGACGCACCTGAAGAGATTCTTGAGGTTTCGGGCGGTGGGGGTGGGACAGAATTTGGCTCAATTACGTCTTAGCCTCTAGAGAACTCGAAGCCGCGCCGCCGGCCCCGGGTCCGGGGCGCCCACATCCGACGAGGAGACCCCGCCTGCCATGTCGCCAGACGCCAGGAATCCGAGGAGCGCCGACCAGCGTTCCCGCGCCCTCGACATCGCCCTCGGGCAGATCGAAAAACAGCACGGCCGGGGGGCCATCATGCGCCTCGGTTCGTCCGCCCTGGACGTGTCCTCCATCCCGACCGGCGTGATCTCGGTGGACGCCGCGCTCGGGGTGGGAGGCTTTCCCCGCGGCCGGGTGGTCGAGGTGTTCGGCCCGGAGTCTTCCGGAAAGACCACCCTGGCGCTCACGGTGGTGGCCTCGGCCCAGGCGCTGGGCGGGGTCGCGGCGTTCGTGGACGCCGAGCACGCCCTCGATCCGGAGTACTGCCGGGCGCTCGGGGTGAACACCGACGAACTGCTGGTGTCCCAGCCCGACGACGGCGAGCAGGCGCTCGAGATCACCGAGACGCTGGTGCGGAGCGGATCGGTGGACGTCGTGGTGGTCGACTCGGTGGCGGCGCTCGTGCCGCGCGCCGAACTCGACGGCGAGATGGGCGACGCGCAGGTGGGCCTGCAGGCGCGGCTCATGTCGAAGGCGCTCCGCAAGCTCACCGGGATCGTCTCGAAGTCGTCCACCTGCCTGGTGTTCATCAACCAGCTCCGCGAGAAGATCGGGATCATGTTCGGCAACCCGGAGACGACGACGGGCGGGCGCGCGCTCAAGTTCTATTCCTCGGTGCGCGTGGACATCCGGCGGATCGGCGCCCTCAAGGAAGGCGACACGGTGATCGGGAACCGGACCCGGATCAAGGTGGTCAAGAACAAGGTGGCCCCTCCCTTCCGGCAGGCCGAGTTCGACGTCCGCTACGGGGAAGGGATCTCGCGGGCGGGAGACCTCATCGATCTCGCGGTGCGCGAGCGGATCATCGAGAAGAGCGGGGCCTGGTACTCCTACCAGGGCGAACAGATCGGACAGGGGCGGGAACGGACCCGCCGGACACTGCTCGAGGACGAGCCGCTGATGGCCGAGGTGGAAGCGCGCGTCCGCAAGGCGCTCGGCCTGGACGGCGACGAAGACGGCGAGGAGGCGGAGCCGCAGGACGCCTGAGCCTGTGCCAAACTACCGCGCCCCCGTGAGATGGCGGGCGCCCGTAGCCGGGGTAGCTCAGACGGTAGAGCAGAGGACTGAAAATCCTTGTGTCGGCGGTTCAATTCCGCCCCCCGGCACCCAGGCCGGAGTGGTCCGGGGACGGGGCCACAAACCGGATTGAGTTTCCGTCGTTATCCCGGATCAGGTGGGAGCCCCGTCCCCGAACCACCCGACGCTTCGCGTCGGCAATCGAAACTCCCTTGCGCGCTGAGGCGCGCTTCGGCGAGTTCCGATTGGCAGTAGTTGTTTTGTGAAAGGGGGAGTTCCCCCTTTCATCCATAGTGATCTGTTGCCATGCGGTCCCAAGCAGAGCCGCAACGACCCATACGCCAAGATTACCAACAGTTTTACCGGCTTGGGCCGATTCCCGTGTCGCCCCCTGCCTTGCCTCTGAGGTGCTACACTTCCCGCCGATTTCGTGGGCCAGTCAGTGGGCCTCATTCTCTCGGAGACGGCAATATGGCGAACATGACGGCAGCAAGGGCCAAGTCCCTCACCAAACCCGGACGCTACGGCGCCGGAGGCGGCCTCTATCTGCGGGTTCGGGCCACGAAAGTATGGGTCCAGCGGATCACCGTCAACGGCGTCCGCCGCGACATCACCATCGGTCCCTTCGACCTGGTCCCGCTCGCCGAGGCCCGCATGGTCGCCCTCCAGAACCGCCGCGTCCTCTGGGAAGGCAAGGACCCCATCGCCGAGCGCCGACGCGGGGGCGTCCCCACCTTCCAGGACGCGGCGGAGCGGACGCTTAGGGAGCGCAGGGCGAACTGGCGGGGAGAACGGTACGCGCGGGCGTGGGAGCGGACGCTCGAGCGGTACGTCCTCCCCACGCTCGGAGCGATGCGGGTGGACGCGATCCGGGGCGACGACGTGCTCCGCGTGCTCTTCCATGAGGACCTCTGGAACCGGAAGCCGACCACCGCCCAGCGGGTGCGCCAGCAGGTCCGCACGGTGCTGGGCTGGGCGCAGGCGCGGGAGTTCGTGGAGCGGAACGCGGCGGGCGAGGCCATCGAGGGGGCGCTCCCGAAGCGGCGGCGGCGTGCGAAGAGCCACCGCGCCCTCCCGCACGCGGAGGTGCGCGAGCTCCTGGCGAAGGTGGAGGAGTCGCGTTCGCGGGCGGCGGTCCGCCTCTGCCTCCGGTTCCTGATCCTGACGGCGGCCCGCAGCGGGGAGGCGCGGGGGGCGCGCTGGTCGGAGATCGACATGGAGGGGCGCACCTGGACGGTTCCCGGCGAGCGGATGAAAGCCGGGAAGGAGCACCGGGTTCCCCTGAGCCCGCAGGCGGTCGCGGTCCTGGAACTGGCCCGCCGGTTGCGGAGCCGGAAGGGTTGCGACCTGGTGTTCCCCGGCCGCTCGGGGGAGCGGGAGTTGAAGGACATGGCGCTGACGAACGCGCTGTGGTCGGCGGGGGTGGGGGAGCGCGCGACGGTTCACGGGTTCCGCTCGACGTTCAGCGACTGGAGCGCGGAGCGTGGGAACGCGCCGATGCTGGCGGAGGCGGCGCTGGCGCATACGGTCCAGGGGGTGGAGGGTGCGTATCGGCGGACGGACCTGTTCGGGGAACGGAGGCCGGTGATGGACGCCTGGGGCGAGTATGTCGGGGCGTAACAGGCCGACCGCGACGGCAGGGTCCCGCGTCCGGTCGTCCTGAAGCGAGCGCGACCCCGACCCCGACTCCCCGGAGGAAGGAACGCTTTGCGGGGTCACCTTTGGGGTCGCCTCCGGATGTCCGAAGGACACACCCCCCGTTCGGACATCGGTCGGGACACGGTTCGCGTCGTGGCTTTTCGCCAAATCCCATGACGCCGCTGCGGTTCGGTCGCAGGCTCCCGAACCGGGGTCTCCGCTTCTGGGCGGAGAGTGGGGCTTGGAGCGACCCGCCCGCTCCTGACGGATCTGCAGCCCCGGGACCCGGCCCTTCGGACGCCGGTCGGGACATGTTCGGGGTCGCTCCAAGCCCGCGCCTGCGGCGCGAGGTATCCCTGCGGGAAGGCCATGAATCCGCCCTCCGGCGGGTGGAGGCGGCGGTCGGCCAGGTCTTCGACCGCCGGGTGGTTCCCGATGCGGACCTGAGCGGCGATCCAAGGCCCTCCGAGGCCGCTCACGGCCTCTGGGACCGGCTCCTCGACCTCCGGGGAGCCGGAGGGCCTCCGCCGCGCCGTAGGCGGCTTGGTTCGCCAGCGTGACGTGGCTGGCGACCACACGGTGCGCCGCTGCGCGGTGAGCGCGCACCGTGCCGGGGGTTCGGGGGCTTGCCCCCGTCCGTCCGCTGCT
>CAYUVU010000055.1:0-1816 GCA_964448205.1 uncultured Acidobacteriota bacterium | reverse complement strand
CGCGGGTGCGGTTATTCCGAGAGCCAGCCGGTGATGGCGACGAACTCGCCGTTCTCGACGCGCTTCAGCGTCACGGCGTCGAATCCGAGGTGACTCTCGTCGGAGAACGTCACGGGATGACCCAACAGGCCCTGCCAGTTGTCGAGGGTCTCGAGCGCGCGAATGAGGTTGATTCGCCTGAGGTCCTCTCCGGCCCGTTCCATGCCCTCGTGAGCCAGTTGGGCCCAGGCCATTCCCAGCATGGCGTAGTCCCCGAACGGCACCTCGGGCGCGTAGTCGGCGAGAATCTGCTTCACCAGCCGGGTGGAGTCCGAATCGACCGAGAGGTCGGGAGTGGTCGAGGCCACGATCGCTCCCTCGAACGCCTCGCCCGCGAGATCGATCATCGCCGTATCGGCCATCGCGAACCCGCCAAGCAGGATCGGGTTCCAGTCCGGATCGGCGGCGATCGCCCTCACGACCTCGGCTCCGTACTCGGCGACGCCCCAGATGACGATCGCCCCCGCCTGCTTCTCCTTGAACTCGGCGAGGGCAGCTTCCATGTCGCCTCCTTCCTTCGGGCTGCGACGCATCCCCACGTCTTCCGGAGCAGCTTCGGGCCGGCCCCAACGGCCGCCATCAACCCGCTGGACCCGCCAGAGGACCCCTTCGCCCCCGGTCGGGTACTCGTGCCAACCCTCACTGGTGGGGTCATCGGTCCGCGGGCGCCGGGGACGGCTTGAGATACGCGCGTAACGCACTTCCACGCCGTCCGGAAGCGCGGCCGCCACCTGCTCGTAAAAGCGCCGCACGCCCAGCCGGTAGCCCTCCTGCCCCTGGATCCCGAAAGGGGTGTCTTCCGCCAGCGAGGCGATCCGGCTCACCCCGAGCTCACTCATTGCATAGCGGGCCAGAACCTGCGCCGCGGTAACGGAGGTGGGCAGGATGGAGAAGATGTAGGCGTCGAGCGGGTCTGTCCATTCCCGCGCGCTGGAACCGGGGTTCACCCAGGGCACCAGTCGCAACCCGACCGCTTCCCTGACCGCGAGGGTGTTGGCGCTGCTCATTCCGCCCACCATCGCGAAGACCTGCTCCTCCCGCAGCAACTCCTCCACGAGGGCGGGCGTCTGTTCCGGATCTCCCTGATCGTCCTTGAGGCTCAAGCGGACCATGCGGCCGTGAATGCCCCCCTGATCGTTGAGCCACTCGAAGTAAGCGGCCATCGAGCGGCCGACGTTCCCAAGCGCCGCATAGGGTCCGGTCAGCGGAGCAAAGCTGCCCAGCTTGATCTCCTCACCGCTGACCCCGATGTCCGGCCCGCCACAGGCGCTGGCGGTGAGAGCCAGGCAGAGTCCGGTGACGAGGATGCTGCGACGCCGGCGGGTGGCGCCCTTGGTGGATGACGGACAGTGGAAACGCACGGCGGAACTCTCCTCCCCGAAGCTGTGGAAGTTGTGGGAAACGCGTTTAGCGGGCGGGAGAATTTAGCATAGGGCCCGCCCTCGAAACGACCCCGATACCGGCGGCGCCAGCCGCGACTCCGCCCGGGGAAGCGCCCCGGCATCCTGACGGCGAAGGGCAGCCGGCCGGCTCGTCTGGCCGGGAATCGGCTAAGAGGCCGCGACCGGTTCCGGTGGGGAAGATGAGGTCGCCGCGGAGGGCTCGGACGGCGCCGCGCCGGCGCGGGTGGCCTTCTTCCGAGTGGCCTTCTTCCGGGTCGCTTTCTTCCGGGTCGCTTTCTTCCGGGTCGCTTTCTTCCGGGTCGCTTTCTTCCGGGTCGCTTTCTTCCGGGTCGCTTTCTTCCGGGTGGCCTTCTTCCGGGTGGCCTTCTTCCGGG
>CAYUVU010000054.1:0-12028 GCA_964448205.1 uncultured Acidobacteriota bacterium | reverse complement strand
CAGCCCGCCGCAGGCGGGCGGCGGGACGGCCTCACTCGCCGGGGTGGCGCGGCTGCGCGTCCACTCACCCAGGGTAGCGACGAACCGCCCGCGGCCCTGCGGGCCGCTGTGCCGGCTGAAGCCGGCCCAGTTCTCCTGGTGGGCCCCCCCACCGGTGGCGTCTCAGGATCCGGATGGGCTCCGCACGTCCGCCAGGCAGTCTCCCCGATGGACCAGGATCCTGAGCGCCGGCCGCCGCCCGGGAGCGGCAGCGGCGGGGGGGACGCCGGCGGCGATCACCACATCACCCGCCACCAGGCCCTCCAGCAACACCTTCCCGCCTCGTTCGAGGTCGGCCGATTCCACCGCCACTCCGACGATGCGCCACCCCTGAATCCCGGACCGGTCGAGCCGGCGCTCCACCACGGCCTCGAGCGCCGCCGGCCCGCGCCCCGCCTCCGGCGCCGGCTCGAAGCCCAGGACATCCACCTGCCGGTGGCGCTTTTCCCCATAGAGGAAACCGCGGGATCCGTCCAGGCCGGCCAGGGCGTCCGCGCCCAGGAACACTTCGGGCAGGGCGTGCACCAGGCGCCGCGGAAGCGGACGCACCCCGCCGGCGCGCCGCTCAGCCGGAGAGCGCGACGCTCCGCGCTCCGGCGAAGTAGGAGAAGCCGGACCACGCGGTAAGGAAGGCGGCGACCCAGAGGCCCAACACTCCGAAGGGCGCGAGGGGCTCATAGAAGGCCCCGCCCAGAACCAGGAGGGCGGCGTACACCTGCGCGTGCATCTTGATCTTCCCGAGCAGACTGACCGGCACGCTGCTCCCCCGCTGGAGCGCGACCATCCGCAGCGCCGTCACCGCGAACTCCCGACCGACGATCACGATCGCGACCCAGGCGGGACAGAGCCCCCGAGCCACCAGGCAGATGAAGATCGTGGAAATGAAGAACTTGTCCGCGATCGGATCCAGCAGCGTCCCCAGCGCCGTGATCTGGTTGCGGCGGCGGGCGATGTGCCCGTCGAGCAGATCGGTCAGCGCGCCGCCGGCCACCAGACCGGCGCTCACCAGTGGCCAGCCGGGAAACGAGGCCAGCAAGGCCACCGCCACAAACGGGGTGAGCAGAATCCGCAATAGCGTAAGGCGGTTCGCCACGCTCATCTCCGGTACACGTTCGAAGGAGTTCTCCGCGCCCCCCGGGGCGGACCGGGGATGCTATCAGCAGCGGGTCGTTCACGCGCCGGGGGGAGTATCCTGTCCGGCTGTTCGATGAAGGCGGTCATTCTCATCGGGGGAAAAGCGCTACGGCTGCGTCCTCTCACGTTCCGCCGTCCCAAGGCGATCGTCCCGCTCCTCGCCCGCCCCTTCCTCGCCACCCAGTTCGAGCTGCTCCGCCGCGCCGGAATCACCGACGTCATTCTCTGTCTGGCCTCGCTCCCGCGGCGGATCGAGGCCACGTTCGGGGACGGGAGCGCGTTCGGCGTGTCTCTCAGGTATTCGGTGGAACCGAAGCCGCTCGGCACGGGGGGCGCCCTCGGACATGCGAAGTCCCTGCTCTCCGAACCCTTCGTGTGCCTGAACGGCGACTCGCTGACCGACCTCGACCTTCGAGCGCTCGTCGAGACCCACGAGTCCGCCGGCGCCGCGCTCACGCTCGCCCTGACTCTGGTGGACGACGCGTCTCCCTACGGGCTGGTCGGGACCGGGGCGTCCCGGGCCGGCGGGACACGCCGCGTCCTCAGCTTCCGGGAGAAGCCGGAGTCGCCGGAGCCGGGCGAGATCAGCGTCGGCGCCTACGTCATGGATCCGGCCATCTTCGAGTTCATCCCGGACCGGGGCGCGTGTTCACTGGAGCACGAGGTCTTTCCGGCGGTGGTGGCGGCCGGCCGTCCGGTCGCGGCCCACCGGCACGAGGGCTACTTCGCGGACATCGGCGTGCCCTCGCGCTACCGCCAGGCCCACCGGGACGCCCTCGACGGCAAGATACGGATTCCGGGAGTCGGGCGGCCCAACCCGGGTGGAGTCATCGTGGACGAAACCGCCTCCGTCCACCCGCGCGCCCGCCTCCTGGGCCCCTCGCTGGTGGGACCCGAAGCACAGGTGCGCGAAGACGCCGAAATCGGTCCCTACGCGGTGCTTGGGCGCCACGTGCGGATCGAGCGGGGCGCTCGCGTGAAGGACTCGATCCTGTGGGCGCACACCCGCATCAGCGAGGAGGCCGCCGTGTCGGGAGCGATTCTGGGCGTCAGCAGTTTCGTCGGCCCGGGAGCGCGGCTCTCGGGAGCGGTCCTCGGTGACAAGAGCACCGTCGCCGCCCACAGCACCGTTCCATGGCCCGGCGACTGAGCGCTTCCGAAGCCGGGCTTTTCAAGGCCTACGACGTCCGCGGAGCGGCGCCCGCGCCGCTGTCTCCCGCCTTGGCCTGGCGTGTCGGCCACGCCTTCGCCTCCTGGCTCGGGGGCGGGCGGATCGGCATCGCCCGCGACGCCCGGCTCACGAGCCCGGCCCTCGCCGGGGCCTTCGCCGCCGGTCTCGCGGGGCCGGACGTCGAAGTCCTCGACTACGGAATGCTGCCGACCGACGCGATGTGGTTTGCCGTCCGCCATGACCGGCTGGACGGGGGGGCAATGATCACGGCCTCGCACAACCCTCCCGGAGACAACGGCATCAAGCTCGTCGAACGCGATGCCGCGCCCGTGTTCCAGGAGAACGGGTTGCCGGAGGTCCGCCGGCGGGTGGAAGAGGTTCCCGATCCGCCGGAGGATCCGCCGCCCGCCCCGGGAACCGGAGCACCGCGCGAAATCGCCGCCGACTACCGGGCGTTTCTGGCGAGCGTGGTGGACTTCCGCTCGCTGCCGGCGCTGCGCGTGGTGCTCGACGCCGGGAACGGCATGGGGGGACTCATGGCGGGCGATGTCTTTTCCACCGTTCCCGGCGAGTTTGTCGCGGTGCAGTTCCGGCCCGACGGCGCCTTCCCGAACCGTGGCGCCAACCCGCTCGACCCCCGAAACCGGGAGCCCCTCGTGCGCCGGGTCCTCGAAGAGGGAGCCGACTTCGGTGTCCTCTGGGACGGGGACGCGGACCGCTGCGTCTTCGTGGACGACCAGGGACGGCACATCCCGGGCGACTTCGCGACGGCTCTGCTGGCTCCGGCCGAGATCGCCAAGGAGCCGGGCACGCCGATCGTCTTCGACCTGCGCTCCTCACGGGCGGTGCCGGACGAAGTGACGCGGGCGGGGGGCCTGCCGCGCGCCGGCCGGGTGGGACACGCCTATCTGAAGCGGCGGATGCGGCAGGAGGACGCGCGATTCGGCGGCGAACTCAGCGGTCACTTCTTCTTTCGGGCCGCCGGCTACGCAGACAACGCCCTGCTGCCCATCCTGCTGATGATCGAGCGGATCCGGGACTCGGGAAGGCCGCTCTCCGAACTGGCGGGCGATCTGCGCCGCCGCTACTTCACGGTGGACGAGGAGAGCCGGGCGGTTTCCGATCCGGCCGCCGCCTTCCGCATGGTGCGCGAGAGCTTCCCCGGCGGAAAGGTGAGCACTCTGGACGGACTCGCGATCGATTTTCCGGACTGGCGTTTCACGCTCCGGCCGTCGAACACCGAACCCGTGATGCGGCTGACCCTGGAGGCGTACCGCGAGGGACTGGCCGAGACCCGCCGCGACGAAATTCTGGCGCTGCTGGAGCGCCTGCACTGAGACTCCCGCGGCATCCGGGGCGCCGGCCGCCGGACCGCGCGCCGCGTCGCGCCGGGGGCGACCCCCACGCACCCGCACCGGGGACCAGGAAGTTCCGCCACCGGCCGTCCGCGCCGAGTAGAATCTGCGGCCCCCGGGCGGGCGTATCTCAGTTGGCAGAGTACGAGCTTCCCAAGCTCGGTGTCGCGGGTTCGAGCCCCGTCGCCCGCTCCATCCTGTTTCCTCGCTCCGTTCCGCCCCATGGCCTTATTCCGTCGCACCCATGAAGACGAGGCATTCATGACCGAAACGCCTCCCGCCCCCGAACGGGGCGCCCGCTCGACCTGGATCGGGCAGGACACCCTCGTCGAGGGCAAGATCACGACCCGGGAGGACATCTGCATCCAGGGTCGACTGAAGGGCTCCGTGGAAAGCACCGCCGCGGTGCTGATTCCGGAGGGCGGCCAGGTCGAAGCCGACATCCTGGCCCGGAACGTCACCATTCACGGCCTGGTGACCGGCGACGTGGAAGCGGTCGAGAAGGCGGAAATCGGGGCGTCGGGCGTGCTGACCGGAGGAATCCTGGCCGGCACGGTGGTCGTCCACGCGGGAGCCACCTTCGAGGGGACGGTACGGACCCGCAGCAAACCGGAACCGGCGCCGAAGAAGAAAGCTCCGAAGGGCGAGACGGCTGCATGAGGATCGGGACGGTTCGGGAGATCAAGGACAGCGAGAACCGGGTCGGACTGGTCCCTGGGGGCGTCGACACCCTGGTCGCCGCCGGGCACGAGGTCCTCGTCGAGTCGGGAGCCGGGAACGGCAGCCTGATCTCCGATGACGAGTTCGCCGCGGCGGGAGCGCGGATCGTGGATACCCGCGACGAGGTCTTCGCAACCTGCGATCTCCTGATCAAGGTGAAGGAGGTTCAGCCCGAGGAGGTGGAGCTGCTTCGCGAGGGGCAGATTCTCTACACCTATCTCCACCTGGCGCCGCTCCCCGACCTGACCGAGGGGCTCCTGTCCCGGGGAGTCACCGCCATCGCCTACGAAACCATCACCGCGCCCGACGGCAGCCTGCCGCTCCTGACGCCGATGAGCGAGGTGGCGGGCCGCATGGCGATACAGGAAGGCGCGCACCACCTGCACCGTTCCTGCGGCGGGTCGGGCATCCTGCTCGGCGGGGTCCCCGGGGTACCGCGGGGACGCGCGGTCATCGTCGGCGGGGGTGTCGTGGGACTCAACGCCGCGAAACTCGCGGTGGGGATCGGGGCCGAGGTCACCATCCTGGAAAAGAGCGCGGCGCGCATGCGCTACCTGGACGACATCTTCGGCAGCCGGGTCACGACGCTGAAATCGAGCGCGGTCACCCTGGCGTCCTCGCTCGCCGAGGCGGACCTGGTCGTCGGCGCGGTCCTCGTTCCCGGCGCCGCGGCGCCGCGCATCATCACCCGGGCGATGGTTGCCGCGATGCGCGAGGGCGCGGTCATCGTGGACGTCGCGGTGGATCAGGGCGGGTGCTGCGAGACCACGCGGCCCACGACCCACTCGAAGCCCACCTTCGTGGTGGACGGGGTGGTCCACTACTGCGTCGCGAACATGCCGGGCGCCATGCCGCGAACGTCGACCTACGCACTCACCAACGTGACGCTCGAGTATGCGCTCACGATCGCCAACTACGGCTTCGAGGAGGCCGTGCGGCGGGACCGCTGCCTGCGGCCCGGCGTGAACACCCACGCGGGCCGCCTCACCTGCGGGCCGGTCGCCGAATCGCAAGGTCGCGCCTACCAGCCGCTCGAAGAACTGATTGCGTGACCCGCCGGCACGGGACCGGGCGGCAGGTGGAGAGGGTGAACGCCGACTCTTCCGCGTGGAGCGGACAGTTGCGCCTGTTCGCGGACTGGGAAGCCCCCGCCGACGGGCGGGCGAACATGCGGCGGGATCAGGCGCTCCTCGAGGAAGCCGCGGCGGGAGCGCCTCCGGCGCTGCGCCTCTACCGCTGGGCCCGTCCGACGCTCACTCTCGGACACGGACAGTCCGCCGGGGACACCACCGACCCGGAAGCGCTCGCCAGCTTCGGAGTCCCCTGGGTGCGCCGCCCCACCGGGGGCCGGGCGCTCCTCCACCTGCCGGACGAACTCACCTATGCCTTCGCGGCGCCCCGCGGCCGGGCCACCGGGGTGCGGGCCGCGTACCTCCGCGTCATGGGCTCCATCTGGAGCGCTCTCTCCCGCTTCGTGCACCTCGATCCGCCGCCGGCCGGCGCCCTGCCCCGGGACACCGCGTCACCCCGGCTGCCCTGTCAGGCCGTGGCTACCGGCCATGAGATCACCGCGCGAGGCCGCAAGCTCGTGGCGGGCGCGCAGCGCTGGCGCCGGGGCGCCTTTCTCCAGCACGGCCCGATCCCCTGGACGGTGGACCGCTCCCTCACGAACGCGCTGGCCGGGCTTCCGGCGGACTCTCCGGTGGACGCCGTCGGTCTCGCCGAACTCCCGCCCGTGGGGCCGGGGGACGCGCCCCCCTCCGTCGAAGAAGTCGCCCTCGCCCTCGACGTCTCGTTCCGCCGGGACTGGATCGGTCGCGTGCTAGGGTGATGTTCGCGTTTCCAACCGATCTTCAGGAGCGATTGATGAACGATTCCCCATCAGGAGAACCGCCCGAGCCACTTGTGGAGGACCCCGCGGCGAATGGCGCCGCGGACGGGGATTCCGCGGGTCTGCCGGGGAGGGAGGAGGGTTCCGGGATCGAGGAGTTGCGAAGCCGGATCGCCGTCCTCAGTCAGGAACTCACCGACGCGAAGGACCTGGCGCGACGGGCGCAGGCGGACCTCGCGAACGTGCGCCGGAGGGCCCGGAACGAACGGGCCGAGTTCCGGTCCCGCGCCACCGAAGAGGTCTGCTCCGCTCTGCTGCCGGTGCTGGACGACCTCCAGCGCGCCGCTGTCGAGGTGGAGAAGACCACCGAGCGCTGGGACGGCGACGGCGGCCAGGAGGCGGCCGGGAACGTGGTGCGAGGGCTTTCCGAGGGGATCCGCCTGGTGCTGCGCCGCTTCCAGGACACGCTGAAGCGCCAGGGGCTGCTCGAGATCGAAGCGGACGGCGCGCCCTTCGATCCCCGCGTGCACGAGGCGGTGCAGGAAGTTCCGGCCGGGCCGGGGCAGCGCGAAGGCGAGGTAACCGCAGTGCTGCGCCGGGGGTATCTCCTCGACGGCCGCGTGATCCGCCCGGCCACCGTGATCGTGGCGGGCGCGTCCCCGGAGCCGGCGGAGGTTCCCGAGGAGAGCGAAGGGGACGGCAAGGGCGTGAACGGCGGGGGGGACGAAGGATCGGCCCAGGATCCGCCGGCGCCGGGATCCGCCGCCGAGCCGCTGCCCGCCTGATCCATCCATGCCCAGCACCGCCCAGCGCGACTACTACGACGTCCTTGGCGTCGGCCGGGACGCGAGTTCGGACGAAATCAAGAAGGCCTACCGCAAGCTCGCGGTCCGCTACCACCCCGATCGCAACCCCGGCGACAAGTCCGCGGAGGACCAGTTCAAGGAAGCCTCCGAGGCTTACGGCGTCCTCGGCGATGCCGAAAAGCGGTCCCGTTACGACCGTTTCGGCCACGCCGGAGTCGGCGGCGCCGGGCAGCCGGTGAACAGCGAGATCTTCGCGGACTTCCAGGACCTGTTCCGCGGCAGCGTCTTCGACGTGTTCGGGGACATGTTCGGGGGCGGAGACCGGCACGGCCCCGCGCGGGGACGTGACATCCAGTACGAGCTGAGTATCGATTTCGACGAGCCGAAGGAAGAGAGCCGCAAGCGGATCCTCGTTTCCCGCGCGGAACCCTGCGATTCCTGCCGGGGAAGCGGCGTCGAGGCCGGGAAGCAGCCGATACTCTGCGGCCGTTGCGGCGGACGCGGCCAGGAGACCTTTTCCCGCGGTTTCATGGTCATGAGCCGCACGTGTTCCGGCTGTGGCGGAAGCGGAAAGATCGTGCGCGATCCGTGCCGGGAGTGCGCCGGCAACGGCAGGACACCGCGCGAACGGGAGATCACCGTTCGGCTCCCCGCGGGGATCGCCGATGGAAACCAGCTACGCGTCCCCGGCGAGGGGGAACCCGGCGCCCGTGGGGGGCCATCCGGCGATCTCTACGTCCGGGTCCATGTCCGGCCCCGCCGGGGGCTGCGCCGCGAGGACAGCGACGTGCTCGGTGAAGCCACGATCAGCTTTCCCCAGGCGGTGCTGGGCACCGAGATTCCGGTGGCCACCATCTGGGGAGAGGAGACGCTGCGCATCCCCGCGGGCACCCAGCCGCACACGATCCTCCGCCTGCGGAACAAGGGGTTCCCCGCCCTCCGGAGCCGGGGCCGCGGCAGCCACCTGGTGCGGATCCTGGTCGAGGTGCCGCGAAAGCTGAGCGACCGGTCGCGGGCCGCGGTCGAGGCCCTCGCCGCCGAAATCGGCCCGTCACCCGAGGCCTCTCCGGGTCCGCCCGGCCGGGTTCCCGACCCCGGCCAGGCGGGTGTCCGGGGCGACGCCGAAGCGAACGGGGGCGGCGCGGACAAGTCCCGGTCGTCGTTCTTCGACCGCATCTTTTCCTGACGGGACCTCCAACGACGAACGCCCGGGAGTGGAGCGCGGCCGGTTCCCCGGATCCTGCCGAAGGCAGTCCCCCCGGAAGAACCACTTATCCGCTCGACCTGCACGGCGCCCTGTGCCGGGTCGGCTGGGAGGGCGTCGTTTCGGGCGAGAACGCCTTCCTCGGCGCCTCCGAGTCTCCTGCGCCCGGAGAGCGGATCCGTCTCTGGTTCGGCTCGGAGGACGCCCGCACCCGGGTCACCGCGCGGCTCCGGGAACTCGTCCGTTCCCGGACGGGCGGGGCCGGGATCGACGACCCGGCCCACGCGGGCGGCGCCCTCCGCCTCCCGCCCCCGGAGCCTCCGCGCGACTGGATCGCTCCCTACCGGAGGTTCTTTCGCGGAGTCCGGACCGGAGGTTTCTTCATCCACCCGCCGCACGTTCTGCCGGAACCGGGGCTCGGGTCGCTGGTGCTCACCCCCGGGCCGGCCTTCGGCACCGGCATGCACCCCACGACGCGGATGGTCCTCGAGTCCCTGGAGGAGCATCTCCGGCCCCGCCGTTCCCGGACGCGGGTTCTCGACATCGGGACCGGCTCGGGGATCCTGGCGGTCGCGGCGGCGCTGCGCGGCGCCCGACCCGTGGTGGCGCTGGACCTCGACCCCGTGGCGGTCCGGTGCGCCGGGGAAACCGCCGCCGCGAACCGGGTAGCCGGCACAATCCGTTTTCGTGAGGGCGACTATCGCGATCCGGCGCTGGCGGCGGAACTTCGCGCGCTCGTCCCGGCGGGTTTCCACGTGATCCTGGCCAATCTGTCCGCGGACGCCCTCGGGGACTTCTGGAGCTTCGCAGGACCCTGGCTGCGGCCGGGCGGACGGGCCCTCGTCTCGGGCTTTCTCCACGGGGAGGCATCCCGCGTCCTGGGCGGACTTCCCCGCGAGGAATTTCGGATCGCGGAGATCCGGCTGGAGCTTCCCGAGTCGCCCGCGAGCGACACCTGGGCGGCGGCCGCCCTCGAGCGCCGGGTGCTGCCCGGGGACCGGAACCGGGCGGGAGGCTCCACGGGCTGACCATGGGAGCCGCCCGTCGTTTCCTGGCGCCGCAAGCGGCGCGTTGCCGCGATCTGCGGCTGGACGCGGCGGAAACGCACCATCTGCTGAGGGTGCTGCGCCTTCGCCCGGGCGCGGACATCGAGGTCTTCGATGGCGTGGGCAACGCGTTCTCGGCCCGCTTCCTGGAAGTGGACGCGGAGACGCGCTGCCTCCTGGAACGCGGTGCGGCGCTTTCGCCGCGGGAACCGGCGATTCGCCTCGTGGTCGGCGTGGCGATCCCCAAGGGAGACGGCCTGACCGCCATCATCCGCCAACTGGCCGAAATCGGCGCCGGCGCGGTTGTCCCCCTGACCACCGAGCGCTCGGAGGGCCGCGCGGCCGCTGGCCGGCTCGCCCGCTGGCGCGCCGCCGCCCTGTCCGGGACGCGTCAGTCGGGGCGCGCCACGGTACCCACGGTGGCCGCGCCGGCCGTGTTCGAGGACTGGCTTCGGGGAAACCTGGCGCTCGATCGCTGGATCGCCTCGCCTCCCACCGCGGGGGCGATCCCGCAGGCAGCTCCCGGTTCGCGAGTGGCCGGTAACCGCCTCCTCGCCGTCGGACCCGAAGGCGGTTTCTCGGCCCGGGAACTCGAGGACGCCCATCGCCGCGGATTCCAGCGCCTCGACCTCGGGGAGCGGATTCTGCGGACCGGAACCGCCGCGGTGGTGGCGGCCGCCATCCTGCTGCGGCAGGAGGAGTAGCATCGAATCCGATGTTTCTGCTCGGACAGCGGATCGGAAACTACGAGATCCAGAAAAGCATCGGCCGCGGGACGTTCGGGGCGGTCTATCTCGTCCGGGACGTGTTCCTGGAGCAACTCCGGGCCATCAAGGTGCCCCACGACCAATCCCCGGCCGGACGGGAAGCGATCCTGCGCGAGTCGCGGCTGCTGGCCGCGCTCGAACATCCGAACATCGTGCGCCTGCTCGCCTGCAACGAGGACGAGGACACCCTGTTCGTCGTCATGGAATGGGTGGAGGGGCAGTCGCTCGCCCGCCGCCTGGACGACGAGGCCCCCCTCCCGGCGGCCGTCTCCATGCGCATCGTCCGCCAGGTGCTTTCCGGATTGGCCCACGCCCACGACCGCAAGCTGCTCCACGGCGACATCAGCGCGGACAACATCCTGCTTTCCGGCGATGTCGCCAAGATCACGGACTTCGGGATGGCCCGGACGGTGAACGTCGCCGAACACGGCGCCCGCCGGATCGGCAATCCGTACTACCTGGCGCCCGAGCAGTTCCACGCCGAGGCGGTCTTCGCCTCCGACGTGTATGCGGTTGGAGTGGTGCTCTACCAGATGCTCACCGGCAGCCTTCCCTACCAGGACCCCGACCCGGAGCGCCAGCGGATCCTCGTCGAGGCGGGGGGCAACGAGCATCCCGGGCGGCACAACCCCTCGGTTTCGGGGGACCTCGACGCGGTGGTGGCGAAAGCGCTCGCCCCGCGCGTCTCGAACCGCTACGCCACCGCCGAGAACATGCTCAGCGACCTCCGCGAGCTGGCCTCGTTCGGCCCGCCGCCCGAAGAGCGGCAGGCGGTCATCGACCGGATCCAGGACGCGGAGCGGCCCGCGCGCAATTGCTGGAACTGCGGCCGCCGCCGTCATCCGGACGCAACGCATTGCGCGCACTGCGGCGCCTGACGCAGCAGGAGCGGCAGCCCGGCGTCGTCTCGCGACCGCTCCCCGCCGCCACGCCCTGGGAGTGAAAAACCCGCGTTACTCTCCCGCCCATGTCCCGAACCGCGAACTCGTCCCCCCGCCGAGCCACGGCGTGGGGCGCCGCCATCGGTCTGCTGGCGCGGCGGGATCTCAGCGAGGGAGAGGTCCGGATGAAGCTCCTGGCGCGCGCGTTCGGCGAACCCGAGGTCGAGGAGACCATCTCCCGGCTGCGCGAACGCCGCTACCTCGATGACCGTTCGCTGGCGGAGGCGGTCGCCCGGACCCAGGCGCGGACCAGACACCAGGGCCCGCTCAAGGTTCGGGCGCACCTGCGGCGGCGCCGGATTCCCGAGGCGCTGGCGCTCGAGGTCGTCCGGGCGGAGTTCCCCGCGGGCGCGGAGAGCGAGCGCGCGGTGAGCGCGCTGAGGCGGCTGCGACCGGCCCCGGCCGCCTCCCGCGACGGCGGGCGGGACGGCGCGGCAACGCCCGCCGAGCGACGGAAGGAGGCCGGCCGTCTGTTCCGGCGGCTGGTCGCGCGGGGCTACTCCGGGGAGGCCGCCCGCCATGCGGTGCTCGCGGACGAACGGCCGCTCGACCACGAGCGCGGCCCGGAACTCGCGACATGACCTCCCTGCCGGGCACCGGGGCCGAACTGCGGCGGGCCTTCCTCGATTTCTTCGCCGCGCGGGATCACCTGGTGGTCAAGAGTTCGCCGCTCGTTCCGCGGGACGACCCGACGCTGCTGTTCGCGAACGCCGGGATGAACCAGTTCAAGAACTACTTCCTGGGACGTGAAGCGCCGCCGAAACCCCGCGCGGTCAGCGTGCAGAAATGCGTCCGCGCCGGGGGCAAGCACAACGACCTCGAAAACGTGGGCCTGACCGCCCGGCATCACACCTTCTTCGAGATGCTGGGGAACTTCTCCTTCGGGGACTACTTCAAGGAGGAGGCCGTTGCCCTCGCCTGGGAGTTCCTGACCCGGGACCTGGGACTCGATCCGGGGCGGCTTTCCGCGTCGGTCTTCGCCGGTGACGAGACGACCCCCGCGGACGACGAGGC
>CAYUVU010000053.1:0-30254 GCA_964448205.1 uncultured Acidobacteriota bacterium | reverse complement strand
TCTTCGCGCAGCCCAGGCTCACCAGCCCCACCCGGGGAGTCCGGTCCGGCTTCATGGCGCCAGGCGGTAGAGGGTGCGCGGGAACGGGATCGCTTCCCGGAGGTGCGAGAGGCCGGACATCCAGGCGACGAAACGTTCGATGCCGAGCCCGAACCCGGAGTGGGGCGTCGTTCCGTAGCGGCGGAGATCGAGGTACCACTCGAAGGCGTCCTCCGGCAGGCCGTGCTCCTTGACCCGACGGCGCAGCAGTTCCTGATCGTGGATGCGCTGGCCACCGCCGACCACCTCGCCGTAGCCCTCGGGAGCGATGATGTCGAGGCAGAGGACCCGGTCGGAACGGTCGGGGTCGGGCTCCATGTAGAACGCCTTGATGGCGGCGGGAAAGTGGGTGACGCAGAGCGGCCGGTCCAGATCTTCGGTGAGCGCCGTTTCGTCCTGCGCCCCGAAGTCCTCCCCCGGCTCGAAACCGGTCCCCTTGCGGGCCAGGATCGCGGCCGCCTCGTCGTAGGTGACCCGGGGAAAAGGCGCCTGGATCCGGCGCAGGGGGCCCGGGTCGCGCTCCAGGATCTCGAGCTCCGCGGCGCGGTTCTCCAGCACCCGGGAAACCGCGTGACAGATCAACCCTTCGGCAAGGTCGATGATGTCCGGCAGCTCCGCAAAGGCGACCTCGGGTTCCAGCATCCAGAACTCGATGAGATGCCGGCGGGTCTTCGACTTCTCGGCCCGGAAAGTGGGCCCCAGGCAATAGGTCCGCCCCACCGACATGGCCACGGCCTCGTTGTAGAGCTGGCCGCTCTGGCTCAGATAGGCCTGGCGGTCGAAGTAGCGGGTCTCGAAGAGCGTGGTCGTGCCCTCGCAGGCGTTCGGGGTGAAGATCGGCGTGTCGGCGTTCACGAACTCCTGTTCCCGCAGGTACTCGCGAAACGAGTACAGGACCTCGTCGCGAATCCGTAGGAGCGCGTGCTGTTTTCGGGAACGAAGCCACAGGTGCCGGTGGTCCAGAAGGAACGATGCTCCGTGTTCCTTGGGCGTGATCGGATACGGATCGGCGGCGTGCAGGACCCGAAAGTCCGACGCGCGGATCTCCATTCCTCCCGGGGCGCGCGGCTCCGAAAACGCGGCGCCGGCCACCTCCACGGCGCTCTCCAGCGGACAGTGCCGGGCGCTCTCGAAGGCCTCGCGGGCAACCGCCGCCTTCGCCACCACCACCTGCGCGAAGCCCGAGCCGTCCCGGAAGTTCAGGAAGAGCAGCTTGCCGCTCGATCGCCGTCCCGCCAGCCACCCGCGCAGGGTGCCCGGCACTCCCTCGGTCGCCGTGTCCGGCGCCAGCCTCCGGTGCAGGAACGCGATCGTCGGGAGGCGCCGGTCCTTCCAGGATCCCGCGGGCGCGGGGTCAGTGGGTTGCTCAGTCATGGAATCCGCCGGGGCGGGAGTTTACGTTTCAGCCGGCGGGCACGTCCTCGAGCAGATTCCCGAGCCGCCGCCGGTCGGAGCGCCCCGAGTGGCGCTCCAGATTCTCGCGAACCATCCGCAGGGTGGGGGCAACGTAGCGGCGGTAGACCTCGTTGCCCCGGCGGGAAACCTGGAAGCCGTAGGTCCCGAGCGCCTTCAGGTTGCGCTGGAGCGCCACGGCGTCGAACTCCGCAAGCAGTTCGGAGGGACTGCCACGAACCCCCGCCGCGTCCCGAAAGCGGGCGACCAGGTCCGGTTCCCGAAACGGCGGCCCGGCGGCGCCGCCGGTGGCCACGTACGGGTCGCGGACCAGCGACATCAGATCGTAGGAGCGCGGGCCGATGCGGGAGTCCTGGTGATCGATCACCCAGAGCACGCGGAGCGCGCCGGACCCGGCGGGGCGGTCGCCGGCGATCAGGTTGCGCGAGTGGAAGTCCCGGTGGGTGAGCGCCACCGGACCGCCGGCCGCCTCCTCCGCGAGTGCCCCGAACAGGGACTCGAGGTCGCCGAGCGCTCGCTCGCCGAGCCGCAGACCGGCGTAACCGCGCAGGAAATGGTCGGCGAAGAACCGCAGTTCCCGCAGGAAGAGCGCGGCGTCGAGCCGGGCGGAAAAGGCCCGGAAGCCGCCCGCCGCCGGCGTCCCGGCCAGGCGGGCTCCTTCGTGCTGGATCCGGGCGATGATGTCCACGGCTTGGTCGTAGAGCGCCGGGACGTCGGCGCCGCCTCGCGCCCAGACCGCCTGCAGGAGATCGTCCCCGAGGTCCTCGAGAGCGGTCACGCCGAGTTCCGGAGCTTCCTCCAGAATCCGGGGCGTCCGGACCCCCAGTTCCCGGTAGAGCCGGGTGGAGTTCGCAAACGGCAGGGAGCCCGGCGCGTACGGCTCGGCCATGACCGAGAGCACGACCGTCGCCATCCCCCGCCCCCGGGCGGCCGCCGGCGTTCGACCCGCCGGCCGAATCCGAAAATAGACCCGCTCACCGGCCTCCTTGACGAGCGGCTCGACGGCCACTCCGGTGCGGAGGTCCGGGGCAAGGCTTCGGGATCGCCGCAGAAAGACGTTCAGCCGTGTCCTGACGTCGGAACCCGGCGCCTTCGGAGCGATCGCGCCTACCGCCACGGCGGAACCCCGGGGGAACGAACGGTGGTCATAGCGGCGTCGCGGCGCCACCGGCAAAGAGCGCCGCCTCGATCCGGGCGCCGGCGGGAACCGTTTCCGAGGCAGCCACGATCGAATCGCGGACAACCGCCCGGGCCCCGACACGGACGTCTTCGAGAAGCAGGGACGCCTCGACGCACGCCTGCTCCTCGACCACACTCCCCGCGCCGATCAGCTCCGGCCACTGCCCCGCGGCGTCGCGCCGGGAACGCGCTTCGGCGGGGCCCGCCGGCCCGGCCGGGGTCTCGGGGAGCGCTCCGTCTTCCAGCGCCCGCCGGGAGGCCTCGAGGTAGCGCCGCGGGGTCCCGATTTCGAACCAGGGGGCCCGGCTCGGGAAAGCCCGGGCCGTCCCCGCGGCGATCAGCCCGGGGAGTAGATCCTGCGAGAGGCCTCCCGGCCCGCCGTGCAGGTGGCCGAGCGCCGCGGGCTCCAGCAGCCACGCTCCCGAAAACCCCAACCCGGGTCCTCCCGGCCCGCTCAACCCCGTGATGACGCCGTCCCCGCCGGCCTCCAGGCGGCGCTCACCGGAAAACTCCGGTCCGGGCTCCGGATCGGAGAGCAGCGTGGCTTCACCGCCCGCCGCCCCGTGGAAACGGGCCAGCTCCGCGAGATCGAAGGTGGGGAGCGTGTCGCCGTTCAGGACGAGCAGCGGTCCGCCGAGGTCGCTTCCGAGTCCGAAGCGCGCCACGGCGCGCGAGAGCCCGCCCGAAGTGCCGAGCAGTTCCGGCTCGGGCGACCGTCCGATGGTGAGCCCGGGCATGGTGCGCTCGGCGGAAGCCAGGAGCGGTTCCAGCGTCTCCGGATGGTGGTGGAGATTGACGACCACCTCGGTTACTCCGGCGGCGGCGAGCCAGCGGAGCAGCCGGGTCAGCAGGGGCACCCCGCAGAAGGGAAGCGCGGGTTTGGCGCGGTCCCTCGTCAGAGGACCCAGCCGCTCGCCCCGTCCGGCGGCAAACACCATTGCCCGGCGGGGCAACCGGGCCGAGCGTCCTCCGTGCCCGACGCCAACCACCGCCGGTCAGGCGGACAGGGCGGCGCCGTCCGCGCTCTCGGGGTCCGCGGCGGCGGCGATCCAGTGCTCCGCGTCGGCGCCGATCTGCATCGAGATCAGCCGGGAGACGCCAGGCTCCTCCATCGTGACTCCGTAGAGATGTTCGCAAGCCTCCATGGTGAGCCGGTTGTGGGTGATGACCACGAGCTGGGTATCCCGCTTGAGCTCGTCCAGCATCGATGCGAACCGCTGCACGTTCGCATCGTCGAGGGGAGCATCCACCTCGTCCAGCAGGCAGAAGGGCGCCGGCCGATACCGGAAGAGGGCGATGAGGAACGCAATGGCCGTCATGGCCTTTTCGCCGCCCGAGAGGAGGCGGACGCTCTGTAGCTTCTTGCCTGGCGGCTCGGCCGCAATCTCGACCCCGAACTGGGCTTCCTCCGGCATTCCCGGCGCCAGCGACCGCGGGTCGGAATCCCAGGCCTCGAAGTCTCCGGCGGTCCCCGCGGCCGCCGCTTCGGCGACCCCGTTTTCCGGACTCGCGGACATCGAGGCGCCGGGACCCTCGCCAGCGGGATCCGCGGCCTGACCCGTGCCCTTCGCGATGTCCGCCGACTCCGGGGGGGCCGGAGGACCGGGCGCCGCGACCAACCGGAGTTCGGCGCGGCCGCCCCCGAAGAGCTGCCGGAAAGCCTCGTCGAACCCGGCGCTGACGGCTTCGAAACCCTCGCGGAAGATGCGGCGGGCCTCACGGTCCTGGCGGCGGATCGCGGCAAGCCCGTCGGCGATCCCCTGTTCGACGTCTTCCAGATGCGATGCGGGCTCGCGGCGTTCCGCCTGCAGTTCGTGGAGCCGCGCTTCGGCAATCTCGTTCACCGGACCCAGCTTCCGGATGCGGTCCTGCACCTGGGCCGCCTCCTCGGCGAGTTCCTCCCGGGACCGGCCGCGGAGCGACGCGGGCAGGGCCGCGGCGGCCTCCGCGAGCGAGCGTCCGCGGGAGCGCTGGAACTCGTCCTCCAGCTCGCGCAGGAGTCCCTGGGCCTCCTGCGTGCCCGACCGGATCTCGTGCAGCCGCTCCTCGAGGTCCCGGATTTCCGCGGTCCGCAGGCGCGCTGCCGCTACGGCGCCCTCGAGCCGGGTACGCACGTCGGCGCCCACCTGCGTCAGGGTTTGCTCCCGAGCCTTCCAGTCCCGGATCGCGGTCTCCGTGGATTGCCGTTCGCGAACGGCGGAGGCCTGCCGCGTCCGCCATTCCGCCTCCTCACGCCCCGCCGCGGCCCGCTCGGCGCGGATCCGTTCCAATCGCTGGCGGTCGTCCCGAACCTGCCGCTCCAGCGCCTGCGCACGGCCCGCGACCTCGTCGGCCACTGCGTTCTGGCGCGCCAGTTCGCGGTCCGCGTCGCGCCACTGCCCTTCCCGGGCCTCCAACTCCTGTCGGAGGGCCGCGTGGCCCGCCTCCCGTTCGCCGAGTTCACGGGACGCTTCCGCGAGCCGCGTCTCGTCGCGGGCCAGCAGCTCCGCCGCGCGGGCGTCGGCCTCCTCGTTGCCCTCCGCTTCCTCGGCGTGACGGGAGATCTCCGCTTCCAGTTCCTCGATCCGCTTCGTGGCGTCGGCGACGGTTTCCCCCTGCCGGTCCGCCTCGAGCTGGAGCCGGTGCGCGAGGTTCTCCGCGTGCCCCAGCGCCCGCCGAAGTTCCTCGACCGCGGCGCCCGCTTTTTCCGCCGACTCCCGCGCGCCGGCCGAGGCGCGGGCCAGCCGGGCCAGCCGCCGGGTTCCCTGACGCTTCCGGGCCTCGAGTTCGGCCACTTCGCGCCGCGTGCTCAGGAAGCCCTCACCCGGTCCGCCCCGTCCGAACCGCACGACTCCGGGAGGCGTCACGCTGGCCCCGTCCCGCGTCACGTAGGTGCCCGGTTCCTTCAGGAAGGCCGCCAGCGCCTCCGCGAGATCCGTGGTGACCACCGCGTCCGGAACAACCCGATCCAGCGCCGGGTCCAGCGGTTTCAGGTGGTCGCCCAGCCGGTCGGCTCCGTCGTTCGCCGGCCGCTTCCGGGACCCGCAGGCTTCGAGCAGCTCGGACACCAGGACCTCGGACGGACCGGCCTCCTGGCCGCCGAGCTCCTCGACGAGCTCCGAGACATCGGACACGCGGTCGATCCGGAGGCGATGAACGCCGAGGAGCCGCTCCGCCGCCAGCTCGTATCCCGGATCCACCTCCACCAGCTCGCCGAGCGCGCCGCCGGGCGCGATTCCGCGGCGGTGAGCCGCCTCAACGATTTTCGAGGCGCTTTCCCCCAGTTGGTTGCGCGAAGCGACCAGCGCCGCGAGCGACCGGTGGCGGTCCGCAAGGGCAGCCTGTTCCTTCCCGGCCCGCGCCTCTTCGTCCCGCGCCGCCGCCACCGCCGAGGTCGCGGAGCGCCACGCCGCTTCGGCCGCCTCGAGCTCGGCGCGCAGACCGGTGATTCCCTCCTCCTGCGTTCGGACCCGCGAACGCGCGCCGGAGAGGCTTCGGGCCGCGTGATCCTTTCGAGCGGCGAGTTCCCGCCGGCTCCCCGAGAGCCCCAGTCCGGTCGCCGACAGCCGCTCGCGCCGGGTCGCGTACTGGTCCCGCGACATGCGGAACGATCGGACGCTCGCCCGCAGACGGTCCACCTCCCGCCGCAGTTCCCACACCAGGGCGTGAGCCTCGCGTTCTTCGGCCAGCGCCCGATCCCGGGCCGCCGCCCTGCCGGTTGCCGCCCCGGTCAGCTCGGCGAGCCGGTCGGGGAACACCTCGGCGCGGCGCTCACTCTCCTGCCGCCGGGTCTCGAGATCGTCAAGCCGCGCTTCGAGGGTCGTGGTCTCGGCGTCGAGACGGGTGACCTGCGAAGCGCGGAGCCCGGCGGCCCGGGCGCCCTCGTCGAGGAGCGCCGCCGCGCGAGCCCGGCGCGCCCCCAGGTCGCCGATTTCCCGGGTGGCTTCGCGAAGTTCGAACTCGGTGCCCGTGGCCTGCTCCCGAAGACCCTCCACGAACCGTTCGAAGGCCCGGAGGCTCCGGGACCGGCGGGCGCGCTCCCCGCCGAGGGCGTCTTCCGGGCCGGTGTTCTCGCGGACGCGGGAGAGGAGTTCCTCGCGTCGGGCCGCCTTTTCCGCAACGCCGAGCATCCGGGCCTGCTCCGAGGCTTCGCGGACGCGGCTCGCGGTTCGGGAGTCGCGCCGCGCCAGCCGGATGTACCGGTCCAGTTCACGAAGCCGCTCGCGCACCCGCTCGAGCGCCTTTTCGGCCGCCCGCAGGTTCGCCTCGCTCTCCCGCCGGTTCAGGCGGTAGGCGCCGAGCCCAACCGCCTCGTCGACCAGCAGCCGCAGATCAACGGGCTTGCGGCTGAGCACGTCGTTGGCGCGCCCCTGCTCGATCAGCGCGTAAGACCCCGGGCCGAGTCCGGTGCCGGCGAACAGGCGCCGGATCTCGCGCCGGGTGCACCGCCGGCCGTCCATTTCGTAAACGGACTGTCCACTGGCGTCCACCCGGCGGCCGACAACGACGTTCCGCCCGAAACCACCGGTCGCCGTGCCGTTTTCCGCTACCGGTCCGGCGGCGCCGTTGCCCGCCGTTCCCCGCGGGGTGTCCCGCACCGGCGGGGCGCCGTTTCCGGCAACCGCTTCGGCTCCGTTGCGGGCGACGCCGTTGTCGGACTCGCCCGGTCGCGAATCCCGGGCCCCGCTGACGTGGAGCCGCACTTCAGCGACCGCGAGGGGCTCGCGCAGGGCGCTCCCGCTGAAGATGAGCTCCTTCCCCCGCGCCCGGATGGTGCCGGCGCCCAACTCGCCGAGCACCCAGAAGACCGCGTCGGCGATGTTGCTCTTGCCGCAGCCGTTCGGCCCCACCACCGCCGTGGCGCCCCGCCCGAACTCGAGCGTGATCGGCTCGGCGAAACTCTTGAACCCGGCGATCTCGAGCCGCTCGATCCTCACTCGCTGGTCACCTGAAGCTTGTGGCTGCGGCGCTGCCGAACCCAAGCGTATTGTACGCGGTCACGGGGCCAACCCACAACATGTTGTGTCCCGGCGGGATGGCGCCCCCAACATACGGTAGGTCCGCGATTCGGGATCGCGGCCGGGAGCACTCCCTCCCGAATGCGGTCCCTCAGGTCTGCCAGCAGCCGTGACGGCGCCACCGGTCTGGAACGCCGGGTTCACGGGCTCCTAGAATCCGGGAGGTCCGCCGTGGGTCTCCTCAGCCGCTACATCCTCCGGCTCATCGCCCCGGGCGTACTCCTCGGGACCGCCGTCTTCCTGTTCGCGCTGCTGCTGAACGAACTGATCGTCAACATCGAGCTCATCGTCACCCAGGGCGCGAACCCGGAAACCGTCGGGCTGGCCTTCGCCCAACTGATCCCGGCGCTGCTGGCGGTCGCGGTCCCGAGCGCCCTGCTGCTCGGGATCCTGCTGGCGCTGAACCGGCTGTCCGGCGGACACGAACTGGTCGCGATGCGGGCCGGCGGGGTCTCTCCCTGGCGTCTCCTCGTGCCGATCGCGACCGCGGCGGGAGCCACCTTCGGCCTGTGCCTTTGGCTGATGCTGGAGGTGGTCCCGCCGGCGAACCAGCGGTTCGTCGAACTGCGAGACGAACTCCTGAGTTCCCGGCTGCGCACGGAGATCGAGCCGCGCATGTTCTACGACGAGCTCCTCGACGGGCGGGTCCTGCTGGTGGGAGCCGTGCCTCCGGGCGAGGACGGCTGGCGGCGCGTCTTTCTCGCCGACACTGCGCGCGCCGACGAACCGACCATCTTCGTCGCGGAGCGCGGGCGGCTGGTAACCGTCCCCGAAGAGCGTCTGGCGTTCCTGGAACTCACCGGCGTGGAGGTCCACAACGCCGGGCTCGACGATCCGGGGCAGTACCGCATTCAGCGGGCGGAGCGGATCCGCCTGCCGCTCGATGCCGAGGAGGTGTTCGGCCCGGAAACCCCGAGTGTCAGCCACAGCGCCCGCGCCATGCTGCTGCCGGACCTGGTGGCCGCCTACGAAGGCACCGACCACCCCATCTATCTGGTCGAGATCCACAAGAAGTTCGCCTTCCCCTTCGCCTGCCTGGCCTTCGGACTGCTCGGACTGGGCATCGGGATCCGTCCGTCGGCGGGACCGACCCGCGCCGGATCGTTCGCCGTGGCGATCCTCGTGATCCTCGCCTGGTACGCGCCGAACGCGTTTGGCGAACAGCTTGCCGCGGCGGGCGAGCTGTCTCCCTGGATCGCCATGTGGGGAGCCAACATCGCGACGGTGGCCGCCGGCATCGCGCTGCTGGCGCTGGCTTCGAGGGAGCTGCACCCGCTGGAGGCGGCCGGCCGCTTCCTCGGCCGGCTGTGGCGCCTGGTCCCCCGGCGCCGTTCGGCGGTGCTGCGGTGGCGCCGGCCGGGGCTGCCCACGATCCTGGACCGCTACGTGGTTGCCCGCTACCTCACGTTTGCGCTGATCGCGCTGGCCGCGCTCCTGTCGTGGGAACTGATCGGCCTCCTGAACGCGGTCATCGGCGACGCCTTCGAGCGGGACATCCCCGCTTCCACCGTGCTTCGCTACCTGGGTCTCTCGATTCCCGGCTACACGGCCCAGATGTTGCCGCTCGCGACCCTCACGGCGACGCTCGTGACCTTCGGGCTCCTGAGCCGTCACAACGAGGTAACCGCGTTTCTCGCCGGGGGGATCAGCCGGGCGCGCCTGGTGGCGCCGGCGCTCGCCACCGGACTGATCGTGAGCGGTGCGGGCTTCGGACTGCAGGAACGGCTGATCCCCCGGACGGCGCCGGAGGCGGAAGATACGGGCGCCCGCATCCGGGGTGAGGCACGGCGCACCGTCAACCCGCTGGAACGGCACTGGGGGCTCGGGCCCCAGGGACAGATCTACCACTACGATGACTTCGACGCCGACAACGTGGTCCTCAGCGGGCTGTCCGTATTCCGGCTCAGTCCGGACAGCGCCTCGCTTGCCGCCCGCAGCTACGTGGCTTCCGCCCACTGGTCGGGGGCGGAAGCGACCTGGACCGGGATCGGAGGCTGGGAGCGCGCCCTCCACGGCGGCCGCGCCGCCGAACCGTTCGCCGTGCGGGAGATTCCGGACGTTTCCGTCCCGGACGCGCTCCTCAAGGTGGACCTGGCCACCGACCACCTCCCCTATCGCGACCTGGAGCAACGCATCGAAACGATCGAGGCGGCGGGGCACCGCGATCCGGTGCTTCACGTAGCTCTCGAGACCAAGACCTCCCTGCCCTTCGCTTCGCTGGTGACGGTGCTCATCGGGCTCCCGTTCGCATTCCGGCGGACGAACCAGAGCGCCTGGGCGAGCGCCGCCATCGCCTTCGCGATCGCGATCGTCTATCTGGTGGCCACCCAGTTCTTCCGTTCCATCGGGAACGCCGGGCTCCTCGACCCGATGCTCGCGGCCTGGTCGCCGAACCTCTTCTTCGGGCTCGCCTCCGTCTTCCTGCTGCTGCAGCGGCGCTGACGCGCTGCCGGCTCGTCAGCCGAAACGCTCCGCCGGGCCCAGCAGGGCGCCCGGCGGCGTCTCGGAGCCGGCGGCGACGCTGGCGCCCGCTCCCAGGCAGGCCCCGACCACGGGGACTCCCACCCGCGCCGTGTGTTCGAGCACCCGGATCCGCTCGACCGGACCCGAAAGAAGGCGTGCGCCCTCTCCGATCGAGGCCCCGCGGCCGAGCACGCTGTCGCGGACGATCGCCCCGGCGCCCACGCTCGCCCCTTCCATGAGCACGGCCCGTTCCACCACCGCGCCGGCGGCGATGCGGGCGCCGGCGCCCAGTTCCACCGGTCCCACCAGACGGGCTCCGGGATGCACCGATGCTCCCTCGCCGACGAAGACGGCGCCTTCTCCCATCTCCCCCGTGCTGGTCTCGAATCCGAGCGCCCGGGCCCCCTCCCCCGGCGGGTCTCCGCCGAAGAGGGGCACGATCCGTCCGATGACGTCCCAGGGGTAGGTCAACGGGATCCAGGGACGCCGGGCGCGCACCGCGCGCACCCCGGGCGAGCGCGCCAGGATTCGAATGAGGTCCGGAAGTTCGAGCTCGCCGCGCACGCTCTCCCGGACCTCCCCGAGGTGTTCGATGTCCTCCCGCCGCAGCGAATAGGCGCCCACGCTGCTGAGCTCCCAGGGCCGGGCCGCCGGAGGCTTTTCCTGGACATCCACCAGCCAGTCCTCTTCGGTCACGGTGACCGTCGCCCGGTTCCAGGGGTCGCTGGCCTCCTTGCAGAGAATCGCCGTCGGGTGCTCACTCACCCGCGCCAGGTCATCGTGGTGGTAGAAGTCGTCTCCGTTGAGTACGAGGACCGGTCCGCGGACGACGGCGGCCGCCACCCGCAGCGCGTCGGCGGTCCCGCGGGCGGTCGCCTGCTCGACGGGCACGAGGCGGATTCCCGCGTAGCTCGTTCCGAAGTGGTCGAGGATGCGCTCCTTCTGATACCCGACGACGAGTACCGCGGTGTCCACGACCCCGCGCAACTGGTCGAGGACGCGCTCGGTGAGCGGGCGGCCCCACAGCGGCAGGAGCGGTTTCGGAAAGTCGGCGGTCAGCGGCCAGGTCCGCTGGGACCTGCCGGCCAGGAGGATGACGGCGGTGGGCCGGGGAGCGCCGGCCGTCACCGATTCACGCCTCCTCCGGCGGGGGAGAGGCCGCTGCGCGCCTCGGACTCCGAATGAGGCCGGGCTGTCGGCAGCCTGTGGCAAACCTCACGTGAGCGCCGAGAGCGGCCAGTCTCCCGGTGGGGGCGATGCGCCCGGCCGACAAGGCGCGCGAGGAAGGAATACCGGGTGTATTCCGACCGAAGCGCAACGATGAGGGGCCGAGATCGGCCCCGTTCAGCCGGGATGCATCGCCGCTCGAACGCCGCGTGAGGTTTGCCGCAGGCTGCTAACATCCCGCGCTCTTCCAGGCGGCGAATCGCGAGGCAAACGGCGAAGATCGCCTCTCCCTACCGGTCAGGACCCCGAAGCGAGGAGGGCGTTCCGTAAGCGTGCAACAACATCGCGACATGCGGCTCTTTACCTCGGAGTCGGTGACCGAAGGCCATCCGGACAAGGTTGCGGACCAGATTTCCGACGCCATTCTCGACACGTTCCTGACCCGGGATCCGCTGGCCCGGGTCGCCTGCGAGACGCTCGTCACCGCCGGCCGGGCGGTCATCGCCGGGGAAGCGGCGGCGCGGAACGGACCCTCGCCGGAGGAGCTCGAAACCGTGGTGCGCCGGACCATCCGGCGCATCGGATACACCGGGAGAAACGACGACTTCGACGCCGACACGGTGGCCGTCGAGATCCACCTGGGCCGGCAGACCGCGGACATCGCGATGGGCGTGGACACGGGAGGCGCGGGGGACCAGGGAATGATGTTCGGCTTCGCCTGCGACGAGACCCCGGAGCTGATGCCGCTGCCCATCATGCTGGCGCACCGGGTCACGAGGCGGCTGACCGAGGCGCGCACCAGCGGCGACATTCCGTATCTGGGCCCGGACGGCAAGGCGCAGGTCACGGTGGCCTACGACGGAGACGGGAACCCCGTTGCGGTTCCCACGGTCGTCGCATCGTCCCAACACGCGGAAGAAGCTACCGGCCGCGTCGCTCGCGACATCGAGGAAAGGGTGGTGCTCCCGGTGCTGCCGGAGGCATTCCGCGCCGACTCGCCGGCGGTGCTCGTCAATCCGACCGGCAAGTTCGTGGAGGGCGGCCCGGCGGCCGACTGCGGACTCACGGGCCGGAAGATTATCGTTGACACGTACGGCGGGATGGCCCGCCACGGAGGCGGCGCCTTTTCCGGCAAGGACCCGACAAAGGTGGACCGTTCGGCGGCCTACATGGCGCGGTACATCGCCAAGAACATCGTCGCCGCGAAACTCGCGCGGCGGGCCGAGGTGCAGATCGCGTACGCGATCGGCCGCGCGGAGCCGGTCTCGGTGCGGGTGGATACCTTTGCTACCGGGAAGGCGGACGACGCGGCCATCGAGTGCGCCGTACGCGAGGTCTTCGGGTTGACTCCCGGGGAGATCATCGCGCACTTCGACCTGCGCCGGCCCATCTACGAGAACACCGCGAAGGGAGGCCATTTCGGGCACGAAGACCCGGGGTTCCCCTGGGAGAGTCCCGATCGCGCGTCAGCGTTGGTCGCCGCCGTCGGCCGGTAGGCACGAGTTCGCGGCGGGATGAGCACCGGCCCCGCGCACGCCCTCGCAACCCGCCTCGACCCGGCGGCGGTCGAGGCCGAGAGCTGGGGCCGCTGGGAGGAAGCGGGGGCCTTCGCGACGGAGGTGGACGCCGGCGGACGGCTCCGGCCGGGCGGTGATCCGGACCGGGAGCCCTTCACCATCGTCATCCCTCCTCCCAACATCACCGGCCGGCTCCACATGGGGCACGCACTCAACAACACGATTCAGGATGTGCTCATCCGTTACCGGCGGATGGAAGGCCGGGACGCCCTGTGGGTTCCGGGAACCGACCACGCGGGAATCTCCACCCAGACCGTGGTTCGCAAGCACCTCGACGCCCAGGGCGTGGACTACCGGGCGCTGGGGCGCGACGCCTTCATCGATCGGGTCTGGGAATGGCGGGAAGAGTTCGGCGGAGTCATCCTCGAGCAGCTGCGCAAGCTCGGGTGCTCTTGCGACTTCCGCCGCACCCGCTTCACGATGGACGAAGGACTCTCGCGTGCGGTGCGGACGGTCTTCAAGGCTCTCTATGACCGCGGACTGATCTACCGGGGGAAGCGGGTCGTCAACTGGTGCCCGGTGGACCGGACCGCACTCTCCGACGACGAGGTCGAAACGGCGCCCGAGGGAGAACCCGGCCACCTGTGGAGCATCCACTATCCACTCGCCGACGACCCTCGCGAGCGTCTGACGGTGGCCACCACCCGGCCGGAAACGCTCTTCGGGGACGTCGCGGTCGCGGTGCATCCCGAGGATCCCCGCTACCGCGAGTTCATCGGCCGCGAGGTCCAGCTTCCGCTCACCGGCCGCGTGATTCCGGTGATCGCCGACTCCGGCGTGGAACGGGATTTCGGAACCGGCTGCCTGAAGATCACCCCCGCCCACGATCCGCACGACTTCGAGATCGGCGAGCGTCACGGCCTCGAACCGCTGAACGTGATGAACGAGGACGCAACCCTGAACGACCAGGCGCCCGAGGCGTTCCGCGGGCTCGACCGGTACGCAGCGCGCCGGGAGGCCGTGGCCGCGCTGGAAGCCGCCGGCCTGCTCCAGGCGGTGACCCCCCACCAGGTGCCGCTCGGCCGGGCGCAGCGCTCGGGAGCGCCGATCGAGTACCGCCTCTCCGACCAGTGGTTCGTCCGCATGCGGCCGCTCGCGGACCGGGCGCTCCGCCGCAGCGGCTTCGAACAGGGTGACGAGGGATGGCGAAAGGTGCGCGAGGGCGAACTGCGGTTCCATCCGGCCCGGTGGGAGCAGGTCTACGCGCGCTGGCTCATCGAAATCCGTGACTGGACGATCAGCCGGCAGATCTGGTGGGGACATCGCATCCCGGCCTGGCATCACCGGGAAACGGGGGAGGTGGCGGTCGGGGTCGAAACGCCCGCCGAGGTGCTCGCCGACCCCGGCGCCTGGCGTCAGGACGACGACGTGCTCGACACCTGGTTCAGCTCCTGGCTCTGGCCGATGAGCACCCTGGGATGGCCGGATGAGACACCCGACCTCGCCCGCTACTTCCCGACCTCGGTGCTGTCCACCGACAAGGGGATCCTCTTCTTCTGGGTGGCGCGGATGAACTTCGCCGGGATCGAGATGACGGGCCGGCTGCCGTACCGCGATGTCTACATCCATCCCACCGTGCTCGACGAACGCGGCGCCGTCATGAGCAAGAGCAAGGGGAACGGCGTCGATCCGCTGGCGGTGATCGACGGGGCCACCCTGGCGGAGCTCCAGCGGCCGGTGGAGGAAGCGCGCCCCACCAACATGAAGGAGCTGCTCCGCCGGGTGGAACGGAACTTCCCGGATGGTTTCGAGGGAGTCGGGGCCGACGCCCTGCGGTTCACCCTCGTCCGCCTCTGCTCGGAAGGGCAGGAGATGCGTCTCTCGCTGTCGAAGTTCCACGAGATCGGCCGCCGGTTCCTGACCAAGCTCTGGAATGCGTCCCGCTTCGCCCTCATGGCCCTGGACGAGATCGAAGACGAGGGCCCGATGGGCGAACCGCAGGCCGAGGACCGCTGGATCGCCTCCCGGGCGAACGCCTGCGCGAGCGAGGTCCGAAGGGCGCTCGACAGCTTCGACTTCGCCGCCGTGGGCGCCGTCCTCTACCGATTCGTCTGGAACGACTTCTGCGACTGGTACGTCGAGTTGGCCAAGGTGCGGCTCCGTTCCGGACCGGAGGCGGCGCGGCGGAGCGCGGCCACGCTGGGAAGGGTCCTGAGCGAAACCCTGCATCTGCTGCATCCCGTGACTCCCTTCGTGACGGAACACCTCTTCGCCCGGCTCCGGCTGGCCATGGACCGGAAGGGCCTGTGGAATGGCGGCCGGCCGGGTGCGGACCTGCTGACCCGCTCGGCGTTCCCGGAGGGGACGGGAAGGCGCGACCGGGAACTCGAGGAGCGCTTCGCGGCTCTTCAGCGGCTGGTGAGCGGGGTGCGCAAGCTTCGCGCCGACGCAGGACTGCCGCCCGACCTGCGACTCCGGGTGCGGGTCGAGGAATCGCCCCGTCTTCCCGGGTTCGGCGCCCTCCTGGCGGAGTGCCGTGAACCCGTAGCTTCGCTGGCCCGGCTCACGTCCGTCTCCGTCGCATCGCCCGGTGGGACCCCGCTCCCGCCCGGCCCGGAGCCCGGCGCCGGCCGGGTTTCCATCGTGGACCCGGCCTTCGAAGCACACACCGCCCTGGGGGAAGCCGTCGATCTGGAAGCGCTGCGCCAACGCGTCGAGCGGCAGCTCGGGCGTCTGGGGAAAGACCGCGAGAGCACCCGGAAACGGTTGTCGAACCCCGGCTTTCTCGCCGGCGCGGATCGCGCCGTAGTCGACCAGGCCCGCCAGAAGCTCGCCTCGCTGGAAGACCAGACCGAGCGGCTCCGGGAGCTTGCCGGGCAGCTCGGCGGCGGGGGCTAGCAGCCGGTGGTGAAACCCGCGTGAGCGCCGAGACGGGCGAGGCGCCCGGCTGACAAGGCGCGTGAGAGAGGAATACCGGGTGTATTCAGACCGAAACGCAACGCAGAGCGCCTCGGAGAGGCGCGGTTCAGCCGGGATGCATCGCCCGTCGAACGCCGCGTGGGGTTTGCCACAGGCTGCCAGGCGGGAACGCGTACCGGCGCACCCGGCTTCCGCATACAATCGGGCAAGGGCCCTGGTCCCTGCTGGATCCATGAAGTTCTCGCTTGAGGCAGCGGCTTCCGCCCTGGGGAGTCTGCGCCGGAAGTTGGGCAGCGTCGGGAGAGGAGCCCTCCGCAGGGGCGCCGATTGGGGGCGCGCCGGGGTCGAACTGACGGAGCGCGCGGCGCCTGTCGTCGTGATCGTGCTGATCGGGGTCGCCGCCGCCGCCGTCGGAGTGAGCGGACTCGAATCGCTGAACGAACAGGGACGACTGGAAGACGAGCTGGCGGTGGAAATCGAGCGGCTCGGCCAGGAAGCCGCCAGCCTGCGGGATTCCATCGCGTCGTTGCGGAACGACCCCGCGGCCTTCGTGGTCCACGCGAAGACCCACCACCACCTGGTCGAGCCGGGTGAGGTCGTGGTGTTGCTCCAGCCACCCGGTCCGGGCGCCCTCACCCGCCGCTGACGGCGCGCCCGCGAATCGCCCGCCCGCGTTTGCGGCGGACCCGCCGGGGAGCGACTCCGGAGGGGTTCGGCTACTCGATCCGGTACCGGATCGGAAAGACCTCGCCGTCGCGATCCACCGTGAGTTCGACCTGGCTCGCGGTCTGAAACCGCTGCACCAGCACCGCCAGCGACTCGGCTCCCCGCACTTCCCTGCCGTTGACCTCCAGGAGCACGTCCCCGGGGAGGAGCCCGGTTTCGCCGAGCACGGTGTCGGTGGGAAAGGCAACGAGTTCCAACCCCACGATCTCACTCCCGAGCACCCGGGGGGCGACGACGGCGCTCGACAGGATTCGCGGGAGTTCCGACTGAAGCCGCAGCCGCACGTCGTCTCGCGAGAACGTTCGCGCTCCCGCTGCGGGCGGTGGCGAAGGCGTCTGCGCCTCCCCCGGCGGGGGATCCGGCGCCGTTTCCGGACCGGCCGGAGTCTCGACCGGCGGCCGGGTTTCGACCAGGGTCTCGCGGGCAGCCGGGGGCATCCCGATCTCCGGTGGAACGAAGCTCTCCAGAAGACCCACTTCCAGCACCCGCCCGCCGGGCGCCCTCAGCTCGACGCCGTCGTCCAGCACCCGGAGGACCGTGAACCCCCGATGGACCGCCCCGACCCGGAGCGCCAGCGGCCGTCCCTCGGCGAACTGCAGGAGCGCCACTCCCCCCTGCCGCTGCTGCACGACGCCGTACAGCCGGATGCCGGGCCGTTCCGGCGTCCCGGCCTGGGGGCCGCCGCCCGCCTCCCCGCCCGCCAGGACCGCCGCCAGCACCAGGGCTCCGGCGAGACGGCGATCCGGAAGGTGCATGGAGCGGGGTTCCGCCCGCAGTGTACGGGGATGACAGCGCGGCATCCAGAGCGTGGGTCTTGCGACAGGCTGCTAGACTGTTCTTGAGCACTCGGGGTGTCGGCCCGCCCTTCTGGCGGACCGGCGTTCGCCGGCGCTTCCGATCCGCGTTGCGGTAACCGGGCCATTTCCAGGCGGGGCCTAGCCTGGCGGAAGTGGCCCGGCGGCCGCCCCATCGCGTCAGAACCGTCGCCAGACCCGGTGTCTCGGCGCCGCACCGTGCGTCGGCGGATCGTCCGCCCCGCAAACGGCGCCGGGCCCTCGGGTTTCGAGTGCGAGCGCGCGCAACCCCGGGTCGCCGAACCGGACCCCGGCGGGAAGCGCCCCGGATCCGGCAATCCGGCTGACTGCCGTCCTCAAGACACCCGCACTCCCGAACATCTCCAACCAAGACCCACCAAGGCCCGCGGGGCGACCCGCCAAACCGGCCTCTCCATCCGTTCCGCCGTCGGCGGCGCCCGCCTATCCCAGGTCCCTGGCAAAGGGCCTGGAACGCGCGGCGAGGGCGCTCACCCGTTCATGGCCCGGTCGATTCCTGCTCGGAGTCGGCGCCGTTGCTTCCCTTTCTTCGGCGGGCGCGCTGCCGCGCTCGTGGACGGCGGATGCGTGGATGGTCTTCCTCATCACCCTGGGCGCGGTGCTTGTCTACTTCGGGCGCGACCTGCTCGGATGGCTCCTCTACCCCGTCCGGCGGAAGCTGGCCGTCTCCTATCTGTTCGTGGGGCTGTTGCCGGTCCTGCTGCTCACGTCGTTCTTTCTGCTCGCTTTCTATGTGGTGCTGGGGCTGTTCGGCTCCTATGCCTTCCAGGCGAACCTCGCGGCGCGGGGCACCGCGTTCGCTTCCGCCGCGCAGCAGGTCCTGCTCGAGATCGCGCCGGATGCGGACGGAGCGGAGATCGCCCGCGGGCTCGAGGGGGCGGTGGCCCGGGTCGCTCCCTTCGCGCCCGGAGCGGCTGCCTGGTATCTCGAGATCGAGGACGGACGCATCGTCCGACTGACCGGATCGGACCGCGGAGGACCGATTCGCGAGTCCGACCCGGTGCCCGAATGGGCTCTCGAGCACTACGAGGGCGTGGTCCAGATGGAGGACACCGAATGGTTCGGCGCCGTCTTTCCCGGGGTCCGGGGGGACCGCCTGGCCGTCGTGCTGGCGCCGCTCGCTCCGCTCCTCGAAGTGAGCGCGCGGGAGGAGGACCTGATCGTGCGGACGGTCTGGGCCCTCTATCTGGGGGATCAGAACGAGGATCCACCGGCCCCGGCCCCCCTCTCGGGAGCGGACCAGGACCGCTTCACGATCGATTGGGACGAGCCGCTGCTGCTGGAGGCCGTTCCCTGGGGCCCGGCGATGGAAGGGGGCACGGTCGTGGTGGCCATCGCGTTCGCGCCGATTCACCTGATCCAGGGAACGACCAGCGGGCTCGCCGAGTCGGTCGCCATCAGCAATCCGGACTGGCGGAGCGGTCTGCTGCTGGTGCTCGGCGGACTGGGCATCGTCTTCGTGCTCATCGAATGCGTCGCCTTCTCGGCCGGACTCCGGCTGGCCCGGTCGATCACGCGGTCCGTCGAAGCCCTGAGCCAGGGAACCGAGCTGGTCCGGGGCGGGAACTTCGGCCATCAGGTACGCGCGGCGTCGCCCGATCAGCTCGGAGAGCTCGCCAGCTCGTTCAACATCATGACGGCGAAGATCGCCGACGACATGGGACGTCTGCGGCGGGCGGCGGTGCTGGAACAGGAAATGGAAACCGCGCGGCAGTCCCAGGCGCGCCTGCTTCCTCCCGAGGGATCCGTGTCGGTGCCGGGGTTCGCGGTCTCCGCCGTCTGCCGCCCCGCAACCGAAGTCGGGGGCGACTACTACGACCTGATCCCTCTCGGACCGAGCCGGCTGGGGGTGGTGATTGCCGACGTGTCCGGCACCGGAACGCGGGCGGCGTTCATCATGGCCGAACTCAAGGGGCTGATGCTCGCTCTGAGCCGTATTCACGAGTCCCCGCGCCAGGTGCTGGTCGAAGCGAACCGGGTCCTGCACAACGCACTCGATTCCCGGACCTTCATCACCATCACCTACGCGGTATTCGACTCCGCGGCGGGGCGCGTGACGTTCGCGCGGGCGGGTCACAGCCCGCTCCTGCACCTGGTGCAGCAGGACGGACACTGGCCCCGCTCGGAAGCGCTCGCTCCTCCGGGACTCGGGCTGGCCCTCGACCCGGGACCGGTCTTCGATGAAATCCTGGAAGAGCGGTCGGCGCGCCTCCACGGCGGGGAAACCTGGCTCTTCTTCACGGACGGCGTCTCGGAGGCCATGAATGCCGAATCCGACATGTTCGGGGAAGAACGGCTCATGCGACTCCTGGAAGAGGGGGCGGCCCTCACCCCGGCAGACCTGCAGCGCACGGTCGAGGACGCCGTCCTGGACTTCACCGGGGCCGAGACGCACACGGACGATCTGACGATGGTCCTGGTCCGGGTGGACTGAGATGGGACGCAGGCGGCGCCGGCGCGCACCGGCATCCGAGCACCGGCCGGTCCTCGAGTTCGCCCGGGGTCTCGGATACCGCTTCCAGGACCTCGGACTTCTTGAAGAAGCCCTGACGCACGGGTCGTATCGGAACGATCACGCGGTCGCGGACTACGAGCGGCTGGAGTTCGTCGGCGACGCGGCGCTCGGGCTCGTCGTGACCGAGTCCATGCACTTTCAGCGCCCGCAGTGGGACGGACAACGCCGCCAGGAGACCAAGTCGGAACTGGTGAGCAACCAGTCGCTGGCCGCGGCGGCCCGCGCCCTCTCGCTGGAAGAGGGCATTCGCGTCGGGCGCGGGCGGAACGCCGGGGAAGAGGTCCGATCCTCCGACCGTATCCTCGCCAACGTCTTCGAAGCCGTGCTCGGGGCCGCCTATCTCGACGGCGGGATGCCGGCGGCGCGCGGGGTCCTGGGCGCGGCATTCAGGAGAAAGCTGCAGCGGCTCAGGCTGAAACCGCCGGAAGGTGTTCCGGGATGGGTCCGTCGCGCCGGCAGCGGCTTGCGTTCCATCGGCCCGCTCGGCATCCGGTTCGCCCGCCGCCTTCTCCTGTTGCGCAAGAGCGTCGAACGGGCCCTCGGATACACCTTCGCCAATCCCGGAATCCTCGCTGCGGCGCTTGACGCCGGCGACGCGGGCCGGCAACGCACCCCGGGAGGCCGCCGGGGCAGAAAGCGGAGAACGAGGGGGCGCCGGGCCCCGGCTCCACCATCCGCCGCCTCCCCGGGGGGCGCCGACTTCGCGAACCGGCCCGCACTGCGCTTCCTCGGCCGGGACGTCATGCATCTGGTGCTGGCGGAGGCGCTTCACGAACACTTCCCCGAGTGGGACGAAGGGAGGATGACCCTCGCCCGGATGAGGCTGCAGAGCCGGGAGTTCACCCGCACGCTGAACGAACACTGGTCCCTCGGGGACGGGGACGAAGCCGCCGCCACCGCGGAGGCGGTGATGGGGGCGCTGTATCTGGACGGCAGCCTGGGGGCCGCGCGCCGGGCGCTGGGCCGGCCGTTCGCAACCGCTCTCGAGGAACTTCGGGATCCCGACCTGCAACTCCTCGACCCCAAGACGCTTCTCCAGAACCGCCTCGCGCAGGCGGGCAAGGATGCCCCCAAGTACGAGACAAGGCGCGCCCCGCGGAACTCCCGGAGCAACGGGACGGTGTCCGTGACCCTCCGGCTGGCCGATGGACTCACGGAAACCGGTGCCGGCCGAGGCCTCAAGGAAGCCGAGAAGGACGCCGCGCGGCGGGTCCTCGAACGGCTCGAACGCCGGTCGGGCCGGAGGCGGAGCCGACCGGGGCGGGGATCGGCCCCGGATCCTCCGGACGCGCCCGCCGGGAAGAGCCCGGACGTCGTCGTTGCGGCCGAAAACCCGAAGGGAGCCCTGCAGGAGGCGCTCGTGAAGAAGGAGGGTCGCCTCCCCGTGTATCGACTCATCTCGGAAAGCGGCCCGGAGCACGAAAAGACGTTTGTCATGGAAGTGCTTGCCGGGCGGCGCGCCCTCGGACGGGGGGTCGGCCCCAGCAAGCGCAAGGCCGAGGCCGAAGCGGCGGCCGCCGCCCTGGCCGGCGGGATCTGACCGCCGGTGGGCTCCCGGGCTGGAACAGGCGCTACCCGACCCCCATCCTTGCGTCCCGGTTGGCGTCCACCGGGTATTCCTCGCTCGGGCGCCGCGCCGGGGAGCGGCCGGGAGCCGCACCGTATACTCCGCGCCCGGCGCCGGCGGGACGGACGCGGCAGGGAAGGAGCCGGCAGCGACGACCGGAAAGGCGAGGGGAAATTTGGCTGAGCGTCTGAACTTCGATCTGACTGAGGAACACCGCGCGACGGAATCGCTGGTCCGCGATTTCGCTGCCCGTGAGGTGGCGCCGCATATCCGCGACAACGACGCCGCCAAGGTGTTCGACCGCGGAATCCTGAAGGGACTCGGAGAACTCGGCATCCTGGGGATGTCGGTTCCCGAGCGCTACGGCGGGGCGGGACTGGACTACATCTCGCTCGGGCTCGCCTGCGAGGAACTCGAGTACGTGGACACGTCGCTGCGGGTCATCATGTCGGTGCATGCCGGCCTGAACTCCCTTTCGCTCCTTGCTTGGGGCAGCGAAGCGCAAAAGGACCGCTACCTGCGCCCGCAGGCTGAAGGGAAGCAGATCGCCACCTACGGACTCACCGAACCCGACGCCGGCAGCGATGCCGTGGGGATCCGGGCCACCGCCCGGCGCGACGGGCCGGACTACGTGCTGCGTGGCGAGAAACACTGGATTTCCCTGGCCGAGATCGCCGACAACTTCCTGGTGATCGCGTGGACGGATCCCGACAAGCGGGCCCGGCGGGACCATTCGGGGCTCTCGGCCTTCATCGTGGAGCGGTCCTTCCCGGGCTTCGAGTCGGGGAACATGACCCACAAGTGGGGGATTCGCGCCGGCAATACGGGCTGGTTCCGAATGCATGACGTCCGCGTCCCGGCCGGGAACCGGCTCGGCGAGGAGGGCGAGGGCTTCAAGATCGCCATGTTCGCCCTCGACCAGGGCCGCTACACGGTCGCCGCCGGGGCCACCGGACTGATCCGCGCCTGCCGCGACGAGAGCGTGCGCTGGGCGCGGGCCCGCAGCACCTTCGGCGAGGAGATCGGCCGGCACCAGCTCGTCAAGCAGATGATCGCGAACATGGAGCGCGACTACGAGGTGAGCCGGCTGCTGTGGCTCCGCGCCGGAGAGCTGAAGAATCGCGGACGCCGGAACACCCGCGAGACCTCCCTGGCGAAGTGGGTCTCCACCGTCGCCTCCGAAAGGGCCGGCTCGGACGCCATCCAGATCCACGGGTCCTACGGGTATTCGGACGAGTATCCCGTGGGGCGCTTCTGGCGGAACTCCAAGGGCGCCGTGATCTACGAGGGGACCCGGGAGATCCACACCCTGATGCAGGCCGACTACGCCCTGGGCTACCGGCGGGACCGCCCCACCCGGGTCAGCCTCCCGGCGCCGGAGGAACATTGAGCGGCGGGACGACGCCTGGCGGCCCGATGGCGGTCGCCGGTTCCCACCTGGTCCGCACGGTGGAGGAGGCGGCGATCGCCTGCGCCACGACAATCGGCCAGGGAGACCGCCACCATTCGGACCAGGTGGCGGTTTCCGCCATGCGGCGGGTCCTCGATACGGTGCCCGTCCGGGGGCGGGTCGTGATCGGCGAGGGAGAACGGGACCGGGCTCCCATGTTGTGGAGTGGAGAGCGGTTCGGCAGCGGCGGAGAAGAAGCGCCCGAACTGGACATCGCCGTGGATCCCCTCGAAGGGACGAACCTCTGCGCCACGGGCGGACCCGGGGCCATCGCGGTGCTGGCCGGTTCGGAACGCGGAGGACTGCTCACCGCGCCCGACGTCTACATGGAGAAGATCATGGTGGGTCCGGCCAGCCGGGACCTCCTCGGGGACGCCATCCGGCTCGAGCACTCTCCCGAACGGAACCTGGGCGCGATCGCCGAGGCCGAGGGCCTTCCCGCCGGCGAAATCACCGTGGCGGTGCTCGAGCGGCCCCGGCACGAGGAGTTGATTGCCGGGCTCCGGCGCGCCGGCGCCCGGGTGCGTCTGATCGGAGACGGGGACCTCTCCGCCGGAATCCTGAGCGCGATGCCGGGCTCGGGAGTCCAGGCGGCCATGGGATCGGGCGGCGCCCCGGAAGGCGTGATCGCGGCGGCGGCGCTGCGATGCCTCGGCGGCGGCATGCTGGGGCAACTCCTCGTGCGCAACGACGCGGAGCGGCGGCGGCTCGTGGAGACCGGGGTGGAGGACGCGGGACGCGTGCTGACCACGAAGGAACTGGCGCCCGGCCGGCGCCTGATCTTCTGCGCCGCCGGCGTGACCGACGGCGCGCTGGTGGCGGGAGTCCGGTTCAGCCAGGACGCCGTCGAGACGCACACCCTCCAGATCACGAACGATCCTCCCGAGCTGACCCGCATCACCCGTCGCCGGCGCCAGTGAACTCCGGCGGAAACCGGATCGTTGCGGCGGATTGGGATTGGCGCGGTCGGGGTCTGTCGTTTAGTCTCTCGCACGGAGGGACCGTCCCTCCCGTAGTTCCAATTGCAACGGTTCTGAGTCCGTGGAGACCGACCCTTCCCTCCTTGAGGCGCTCGTCGCCGCCTTTGTCGACGACGGACCGGAACGGACCTACTACTACGACCGGGACATCTCCCGCATGGTCAGCGTCGCGGAGGATCACGAGGACCCCTCGACCCAGGAAATCGTCTGGCAGCTCGAGTCCGACACCCGGGGGCGTTTTGTCCCGGTACCGAAGCCCCGGCTGGAAGACACGCTGAGCGAGCAGGACGCGTTTGTCGAATCCCTCCCCGAAGGAGACATGCGCCGGCGGCTCGAGACCCTGCTCGAGGACGATCCCGACGGCAGCAAGCTGGCGCGGCTGGTCAATCGCGACCGCGACGTCCGGCCCGCCTGGCGGAGGTTCCGCGCGGCGCGCGCCCGGCTCCAGGCGTCGCAATTCCTCGACCGGCTCGGTTGACGCGGCGGTCAACAGCCGCTGAGGACGATCGGGCGGTGTCTGGCATAGGGATTGCGGCATCACGGGTGGCAGCCTCCGGGAGGTAGCCCATGCACGAAAGAGCGAAAAGGCGAAACAAGGTCACCCGGCATTCAGGCATCCTGAGCCTGCTGCTTGTCCTGGGTGCCTCCTCGGCGGCGCTCGCGCAGTCCGACGAGGAAACCGGGCGGTCGTACGCCTACGGGAACCTCAGCGTCGTCGACGGCGACGTCTGGCACCAGCGGGCGGACGACTTCGGCGCGCACGAGGCGGAACGGGGCAGTCCGTTCCTGCCCGGCGACCGCATCTGGACCCGGGAACCCGGTCAGGCCGAACTGCGCTTCGCGGGCCGGGTCACGGCGTGGATGGACCAGGGCACCAAGCTGGACTACGTGGAGGGCGACAGTCCGCACCGGCTCGGGTTCTGGACCGGGAGCCTCATCGTGTGGCTCGGCGGCGATGCCGACGTGGTCGTGGAAACCCCCGGCGGCACCTTCGCCCCGCAGGGCGAGGGCGAGTACCGGACCGATCTTCTGGAAGACGGCCGTACGGTGCAGTTCGTGGTCTATTCGGGCATTGCCACGGTGTCCACCGAGTCGGGCTCGGTCCTGGTGGGATCGGGCCAGCGGACGGTCGCCTCCGAGGGCGTCGCGCCGGCTCCGCCCGAGGAGTACCTGGGCAACGACCACTTCTATGCCTGGGCAGAAGACCGCCAGCGGCGTTTCGTGGCCACCGCGGAAACGCACTACGACGAGCTTCCCGAGGAAGTCAGGGAGCACGCTCCCGATCTCGAGGGACACGGCCGCTGGCACCACGATGTCCATCTGGGCTGGGTCTGGTATCCGACGGTGACGGCTGGCTGGGCGCCCTACCGGCTGGGACGATGGGCGCGCACGCCGTTCGGCCTGACCTGGGTCTCCTACGACCCGTGGGGATGGGCTCCGTATCACTACGGCAGATGGGGACACGGCCCCCTGGGCTGGTACTGGCTGCCGGGCTCGGTGTGGGGCCCGGGCTGGGTTTCCTGGAGCTACGGATACGACTGGGTCGGCTGGTCTCCTCTCGGGTACTACGGCTACGCGGTGTATCCGTTCCGCGGGTGGTACGGCAACTACGGCAACTACGGCTGGCATGACGGCGTCTACTCGAATCGTCCGCGAGTCCGTCGGGGACAGATCCTCGGGAAGGCCGTGCCGCGCGGTTCCGTGAACCGGCAGGCGTGGAGTTTCACCAGCAGAGACGCCATCGGACGTCCCGCCTCGCGCAACCGGTTGGCGGCCTCCACCCTGCGCAACGTGGAAAACGCTCAGGTCCTTGCGGGAGGCGCGGTCCTGGATCGCGGTCTGCGTCAGCGCGCGATCGGAGAAACCGCGATGACCCGGTCGGCGAAGGCGACCACCCGGCGGCTCTCCAACTCGCGGGCGCCAACAGGCGCGCGCCGGGCCGCTGCCGGCTCCGCCCGCAGCACCTCCCGGGCGCAGCGCGTGGCCGTTCCTCGTAGCGCCGCGCGGGCCCGCAGTGCGCGGTCAGCCTACGCGGCGGACAGGGACCGCGCCACCCTGTCCCGCGGCGCGGCCGGACGCGACGGGAGCGCCGGCAGGCCGGCCGGCCAGTCCCGGGCGACGAACCGGGGTCGCGCGACGACCGGTCCCCCGGCGGCCGGGAGAACGCCGGCCACTCGCGGTGGCCGCGCCACGACCGGGAACCGCCCGGCGGCCGCTCCCAGGCCGCGCGCCACCGGGCGGTCGGGCGACCGCGGCGCCAGGCGGCCCTCATCGGTCCGGCCGGCCTCGCCAAGGAGTGGGGCCGCTTCCACCGGACGCTCGGGAACCACCCGAGCCCGGCCGAGCGGGGCTTCCCGCAGCCGGCCCAGCGGGGCTTCCCGCAGCCGGCCCAGCGGGGCTTCCCGCAGCCGGCCGAGCGGGGCCTCCCGCAGCCGGCCCAGCGGGGCCTCCCGCAGCCGGCCCAGCGCGGGCTCCCGGAGCCGGCCCAGCGCAGGTTCCCGCAGCCGGCCGCGCGAACTCGCGCTCGGCCGGCCGAGCGGTTTCTCCCGTTTCGGTGGCGGTAGTGGAGCTTCCGCCAGCCGGGGCGGCGGATCGAGTTCCGGCGGTGGCGGCGGCAGCGCCGTCAGCCGTGGCGGCAGCGGTGGCGGCGGCGCCGCCGCGAGTCGCGGCGGTGGCGGCAGCTCGGGGAGCCGCGGGAGCGCCAGCGGCAGCCGGCGCCCGAACAACAACTGAGGCCCTTCGGCCACCACCGGTGAACCCCCGGCGGCCCGGCCGCCGGGGGTTTTCCTTGCCCGGCGCGGAGCCGCCGGCGAAGCGGGCTCGAGGAGCCGCCCGGCGGCGGCTCCGGGCGACGTCCCGTTTCCGGCAGACCGGCGGCAAACCTCAAAAAACCGGGCGGACCGGGGGATTCCCCGCGAGGCTTCGTCCGGGACCCCATCCACAACCCGTTGTGGTCTTGCCGGTTGCATACCGCAAGATGTTGTGTTTTAGTTTGAATCCAATGCTCTTCATCGCATTCCTGGAGGGGTGCCTTCGCGCCAACTCCCGGTTTGCTTCAACCAGGGGATAGTTGATCGATATGCAGGTAGCCGTAGAGCCCACCACGGTGGGACCCCGTTCCGAAAAAGAGACGACTCGCAGGGAGCAAGAGAATGGTCGCGGCGGCGGACTCGAGTTCCGGCGCCGGTTTACCGAACGCGGCGTCTCACCCTACGACCAGGTGGAGTGGGAGAAGCGCGACGCCGTCATCACCGACGAACACGGCGAGACGATCTTCGCGCAGCACGGCGTGGAGTTCCCGAAGTCGTGGTCCATGATGGCGACCACGATCGTGGCGTCGAAGTACTTCCACGGATCGCTCGAAAAGGGAGAGCGTGAAACGAGCGTCCGGCAACTCGTCGGACGGGTCGCCGACCAGATTGCCGCCTGGGGCGTGAAGGATGGCTACTTCGCGGACCAGGAGGCCGCGGACACGTTCCGCGACGAGCTCACCTTCCTGCTGCTGAACCAGTTCGCCGCGTTCAACTCGCCGGTCTGGTTCAACTGCGGCGTCGAGGAGCATCCGCAGTGCTCGGCGTGCTTCATCAACTCGGTCGAGGACACCATGGATTCCATCCTGACGCTCGCCAAGACCGAGGGGATGCTCTTCAAATGGGGATCCGGCACCGGGACCAACCTCTCCACGATCCGCAGTTCCCGGGAGCAGCTGTCCAGCGGCGGCAGGGCCTCCGGCCCGGTCTCCTTCATGAAGGGGTACGACTCGTTCGCCGGCGTGATCCGGAGTGGTGGCAAGACCCGGCGAGCCGCCAAGATGGTGATCCTCAACGTGGATCATCCGGACGTCCTCGATTTCGTCGATTGCAAGTCCCGCGAGGAACAAAAGGCCCACGCCCTCATCGAAGCCGGCTATGACGGCTCCCTCAACGGCGAGGCGTACGCGTCGATCCAGTACCAGAACGCGAACCACAGCGTTCGCGTCAGCGACGCCTTCATGCAGGCGGTCGAGAACGACGAGGACTGGTCCACTCGCGCGATTACCAGTGGCGAGCCCATGGACACCATGCGGGCCCGGGACCTGTTCCGGCAGATCGCCGAATCGGCACACCAGTGCGGCGATCCCGGGATGCAGTTCGACGACACCGTGAACCGCTGGCACACGTCGAAGAACAGCGGGCGGATCAACGCTTCGAATCCGTGTTCCGAGTACATGTACCTCGACGACAGCGCCTGCAACCTCGCGTCGCTGAACCTCATGAAGTTCGTTGACGAGGAGGGCGTTTTCGACACCGGCGGCTTCGAGCACGCAGTCGATGTGGTGCTGACCGGCATGGAGATCATCGTCGGGAACGCCAGCTATCCGACGCCGCGCATCGAAGAGAACTCGCACGCGTATCGGCCGCTCGGTCTCGGCTACGCGAACCTCGGGGCGCTCCTGATGCATCGCGGGGTTCCCTACGACAGCGACGCCGGCCGCTCGATCGCGGCCGCCTTGACTTCGCTGATGACGGGCCGCGCATACCACCAGTCGGCCCGGATCGCCGGGGTCACCGGACCGTTCCAGGGCTACCCGGGGAACGAGCAGCCGTTCCTCGAGGTGATGCGCATGCATCGGGACGCGGCGGCGGAGATCGATGCCGAGGGCGTCCCGGACGAAGTCCTCTCGCGGGCGCAGCAGGTCTGGGACGAGGCCATCGTGCTCGGCGAGGAACACGGCTACCGGAACGGCCAGGCCTCGGTGCTGGCCCCGACGGGCACCATCGGCCTCATGATGGACTGCGACACGACCGGCGTGGAGCCCGATCTGTCACTCATCAAGCACAAGAAGCTCAGCGGCGGCGGGATCATCCGCATCGTCAACCAGACGGTGCGCTCGGCGCTCGAGCGGCTCGGCTACGAGGGCGAGGCGCTCCAGCGGATCTGGGACTACGTGGACGAGCACGGTCATGTCGAGGGGGCGCCCGATCTCGACGAGGAACATCTCCCCGTCTTCGACTGCGCCCTCGAGCCCTTCGGCGGGAAGCGCTCCATCCACCATATGGGCCACGTCAAGATGATGCACGCGGTCCAGCCCTTCCTTTCGGGCGCCATCTCGAAGACGGTCAACATGCCGGAGGAGAGCACCGTCGAGGACATCGAGGAGACCTACCTCGCATCCTGGAAGCTTGGCCTCAAGGCGGTTGCCATCTACCGGGACGGCAGCAAGCGGTCGCAGCCGCTGAACCGCGGCGAGTCGGCCACCGAAACGGCGGATACCGCCGACTCCGCCGAGAAGGAGCACCTGCCGCCGGAGCGCGACGCGATCATCCACAAGTTCGACATCGGAGGACACAAGGGGTACCTCACCGTCGGACTGCGTGAGGACGGCTCTCCCTGCGAGATCTTCCTGCGGATGGCCAAGGAGGGCTCCTTCGTTTCCGGACTGATGGACGCCTTCGCGCGGGCGGTTTCCTACAACCTCCAGCACGGAGTTCCGCTCAAGGTCCTGGTGGACAAGTTCTCGCACACGCGCTTCGAACCGTCGGGGTACACCGGCAACCCGGACATCCCCCACGCGGACTCGATCACCGACTACATCTTCCGCTGGCTGGGGCACCGCTTCCTGACGGATGCCGACGAGTTGAGCGCCGAGGGCGATGAGCCGCCCCAACCCGCCGCGGCTTCTCCCGAGAAGCGGCGCACGCGCCGTCGCGGGACCGTCCTGGAGTCGGCGGCCGTCTTCGCGGACGCGCCCCCCTGTTCGACGTGCGGTGCGCTGATGGTGCGGAGCGGAACCTGCTTCAAGTGCCTGAACTGCGGCGCCACCTCCGGCTGCTCGTAGGGAACGCCGGCTTGGAACGCCGGTCTCCAGACCGGCACGCGCGTCGCTCCGCGACGCGCACGGCGCAACCCCACCCGCCCTGGCGGCGTTTACGGCCGGGAACGCCTTCTCAGTCCAAGGGAACCAGCGTCCCCACCGCCAGGCCGGGCACGTCGTCCGCGACGCCGGTGACCCGGATTTCCCGGATGCAGTTTTCGAGCGGCTCCGCGGAGACCACTCCGACCCGCAGGTAGGAGTCGGTCAGGCCGGTCCACCGGCCAGAACGGTCCTGCTGTTCGAACAGGACTTCCACCCGCTGGCCGAGGTGGCGGCGGGCGAACGCATCCCGGCGCCGGTCGGAGAGTTCCCTCAGCGTGCGGCTCCGCTCCGCGATCACCTCGGGGGGAAGGTGTCCGGGGAGGTCCGCGGCCCGGGTTCCGGCGCGCGAGGAGTAGCTGAACACGTGGTAGTAGGCGAACGGCACCTCTTCGAGCCGGTCGCAGGTGCGCCGGAAGGCGTCGTCCGTCTCGCCGGGAAACCCGACGATCACGTCGGTCCCGAGCCCGAGTCCGGGCACTGTCTCCACCGCCCGGTCCGCGAACTCGCGATAGTCGCGGAAGCTGTAGCGACGGCCCATTCCGGCGAGCACGCCGTCATCGCCGCTCTGCACCGGGAGGTGGAGATAGCGGCAG
>CAYUVU010000052.1:0-15997 GCA_964448205.1 uncultured Acidobacteriota bacterium | reverse complement strand
GCGGTCAGAGTTTCCGGGCCTCACTCACCAGCCGGTCGGCGCGGCGGATGGGTTCCGGGAGGCGAAATCCTATGGCGCAAGCAAGGACGAGCTCCACGGCCGACTCGAGATCGATCCGGTGGCCGATGCTCACGAACACCGGCCGCACGCGGTCGCGGGTCCGGAGGACGGTCCCGATCCGCTCGCCGCGATGCTCGAGCGGGCCCTCGGAGCCCCGCTGCAAATCGACTTCGCCGTGCGTGCCCACCAGCACGCTTTTCGCGCAGCCGACCGCCGGAATCCCGGTCAGGACCCCGAGGTGGCACGCCAGGCCGAACCGCCGGGGATGGGCGAGCCCGTGGCCGTCGGCGAGCAGGGCATCGACCGGGGTCTCGAGCTCCGCGAGCGCGGCGAGGACGGCCGGCGCCTCGCGGAAGGACAGGAGCCCCGGGACGTAAGGGAACGTGAGCGGCCGGCGGACCACCCGCTCCTCCAGCACCCGGCGTTCCCGGACGTCCCACGCCACCGCCGCAGCCACGCATTCCCTGCCCCCTCTCGGAAACGCGGCATCCAGTCCCGCCGCGATCCGCGGGACGAATCCGGCGGGCGCCTTCGCCTCCACCCGCTCGGCGAGCTCACGCTGAATCGCCGCCGCTTCGCGCGGAGACACCTCCCAGGAATGGGACGCCGGGGCCGCTGGCGCCACTCCGCTTGCGGTCATTTTCGGTGTTCCTCCGCGCGCTGTTCCGCCAACCTCCCGGCGACTATGCTTTCCGAATTCAACACGCAGTCGTGGGGCACGGCCAGGGAGGTACATGCGAATGATCCGAACGATTCTTGCGGGAGCGCTGCTCACCGCCGGTCTGGGGACCCTGTCGCTGACCGAAGCGGCATCCGGCTCCATCGGCGTCGGCGCCGGCAAGCTCAGTCCCCGGGCCGCCTACGCGCAGGGCAAGGCGCTGACCTTCAAGGAACTCGTGTGCGACGGCTGCCCGCTCCAGAAGAACGAACTGGACAAGGACCGGGCGATGAGCCTCACCCGGAGCCTCGAAGCCGCCTACGAGGGCGAGACGGCCGGGACGGCCGATGACGAGGCGGTCCAGGCGCTTTGCGGAGCGGGGGTCGAGGACTGCAAGCTGCGCATGGAAACCGTCCACTATTTCCTCAGCCGCCGGTTCCGGCTCTAGGCGCGTCCCGATGAAACGGAACCGCCGGCTCCTCGCCACGGTCGCCTGCGCGTCGGCCCTACTCGTCCTTTCCGCCGCCTCCGGCTTCGCCCAGGGGTCCCCCTGGATCGCCGAACCGCGGACCGGCTCCATCACCGTCACCTACGGACACCAGGCCGCCACCGAGTTCTATCGAGCTGACGTCAAGGGCCCGACGCCCGGCGACGGGGCCAACCTCTCGCAGACCACCGGCTGGCTCGACGTCAACTACGCGATCACCGACGCCATCGCGGTGGACCTGCGGTCCGGTCTCGGCCGCAGCCACATCCCCGGTCCGGTGGGCCCGACGCCGCAGGAGAGCTTCAGCGGGCTCGTGGACACCAACGTCTCGGTCACCTGGAGGGTGGTGGACGAACTGGTGACCCAGGGCGCTCCGAGCGTCGCGGTCCGTGCCGGCGTGATTGCCGCCGGCGGATACGAGACGGGTCACATCAACTCGCTCGGAGACGGCGGCAACGGGTTCGAGGGATCGGTACTGGTCGGCAAGTTCGGCGACCGCTTCGGCGCCTCCGGCGAAGTCGGCTACCGCGCCCGCTCGAACGACATCCCCTCGGACACCTTCATCAACCTGGCGGGCTTCTTCCCGGTGAACGACCGCATCACGATCGCGGCCGACTACCGGATGGTGAACGGCAGCGATTCGGGGCTGGACATCGGCGGTCCCGGCTTTGCGCCGGACCGGTTCCCCGAACTCCAGGAAGATGCGCAGCTCCTCGGTGGCCGGGTACTCGCGACGGTCAGCGACGCCATCAGCGTGAGCGGCTTCTTCGGCCAGGTCATCGGCGGCCGGAACACCGCCGCGTCGCGCGTGATCGGGCTCGGCGTGACCTACAGCTTCATCACGAACTGACGGCCCGGAAGGGCGGGCTCCGGACGGGTTGCGCACGCCCGTCCGGGGCAGAGCCGGCTACGCCTCAGCTCGCGTCGTTGAGGTCCCAGTCGTACTCGTAGTCGAAGCCGCCCTCGAAGCTCCGTAGCTGCTCCGCGAGTGCGGGCTCCGCGTAGAGCAGCAGGTGCTCCACCACGCCCGCCTCGCTGCCTCCGAAGTCCTCCTGGAACCAGGTGTAGATGCTCGAGACGACGCCGAACGCCTCGTCCATGAGTTCGACCCCGCGTGGATGGTTGATGTAGGCGCGCGCCGCCGCATCCATCATCTCCTCGAGGTTCACCGCGGTGAACACCGTCGGCATCAGGTTGGGGCAGCCGATGCTCGCGCAGTTCACCGCGTAGTGGATCCGGGGATCCCGCCAGAGCGCGCGCAGGATGTCGTGCTCCATGTTGTCGAGCGTCAGCCGCTGCCCGGCGACGGTGGCGCGCCGGTCGCCCCAGGGACCGGACAGCGGCACGATGCCTTCGTGGATCTTCTTGATGGAGTCCACCGGATACTCCTCGACCACCGTTTCCACGGTGAGCGCGTTGTAGAAGTTGATCCAATAGGCCATCTGCTCGTCGCGCGAGTAGAGGCGCGGGTCCACCGCCTCGAGGTGCGCGATGTATCCCTGGAGCCGCCCCCTGTCGGCCGCGTTCGCCTGGAGCCCGCCGTAGTCGAACAGGTGAACGCCCGAGGGATCGTCGGTGCGCAGGTAGCCGTCCAGGACCGCCTGCCACTCGGCGTGGTCGATCGTGTCGCCGTTCGTGTTGTCGTGATCCGACCACGAGACCGCCGGGTCCAGCCCGTTCGACGCGCAGTTGCTGGCGCCGAGCCAGCCACCGGCGGCAAGGACGGTCAACACCGCCAGCACGGGGCTCCGACGCCCGACTCGGATCATTCCTTCGCTCTTCATGAGCGCTCTACCTCCTTTCTCCGGCCTGTCCGGAGGGTCCGGGTTTTCTGTTCTACCCATAGCCTAGCGATCTTTCGAAGGATGCCGGCGCTCGCGCCCGCGACCCCGCGGACCGTGCCCCCGACCTTGGACCGGCCGTAGCGCCGCCTCCGGGTGTCCACCGGCGTCTCGACGACCCGGAGACCGTGCTGGATCGCCTTGATCTGCATCTCGACGGTCCACCCGTAGGCCCGGTCCTCCATCGCGATCCGGCGCAGCGACGCGGCCCGGATGGCCCGATAGGGACCGAGATCGCTGATCCGTTCCCCCCAGAGCAGGCGGATCAGGAGCGCGGCCACCCGGTTCCCCGCCACCTGCGGCAGGGAGAGCGCTCCGGGCTCCGCGGAGCCGTGCACCCGGGATCCGATCACGAGGTCCGCGCCCCCGGCGACCTCCGCCAGCAGACGCTCGGCCTGGGCGGCGGCGAAGGACCCGTCCCCATCGGTGAACAACACCACGTCCACGGGGGCGAGCGCCGCCAGGGCGGTCAGGCAGGCGACGCCGTAGCCGGGCCGGTCCTGACGAACGACCCGGGCCCCGGCCTCCTGCGCCCGGAGCGCGGTCCGGTCGTTCGAGCCGTTGTCGCAGACCACGAAGTCGTCGATCACCCGCGCGCCCGCCGCGTTCGTGAGCGCGAGCAGATCCCGCACCACCGGGCCGATGTTCCGCTCCTCGTCCCGCGCCGGAACGACGGCGCCGACCTTCAGGCCGCGGTACACGCCGTCCCCTCCCGCGGGTCCCCCTTCCGGCGGAACGCGACGCCGGCCGCCAGCGCGAGTGCGACCATCCCGTATTCCGCTATCGGCACCCACGGCGGGTGCCCGAAGGGATGGAGGTTCATGTCCTGGAGGTTCAGTCCGGTGGCATAGGAGAGCAGCACCGCCACCGAAGCCGTCCACGCCCAGAGGCTCGGACGGATCGCCGCAAAGGGCAACACCCAGAGCAGGTACCAGGGATTCACCACCGGGGCCAGGACGAGGAGCAGGCCGTAGAGGCGGTCGCCCGGCGGGACGTTCCCGCCGGGATCCCGGTCGCGGGAGTAGAGCCACGCCGCAGCCGCAAGGAACAGCCCGCCGCAGACCACCCGGGCGGCCGCGTTCGGCAGCAGCGGGGTCAGCAGCGCGAAGACCGAAGCGTTGAACTCCCAGTCGCGCGCGAACACGAAAAGCGTCGGGAGGTCGCTGCCCCCCTGCCAGGCGAACGGCAGGTAGAAGATCGCGAGCACTCCGCCGAAGACCGCCCCGTGGGTCCAGCGGATCGGACGCAGGACGAACGGCGCCAGCACCAGCGCCAGGACTTTCGCCGCCGCGCCGAAAGCGAGGAGCGCCGCTGCCGCGTGGAGCCGCTCCCGCTTCGCCAGCAGCACCGCGCCGAGCACGAAGAAGACCGCGAAGCCGTCGGGGTGGGCCGTGAAGGCGACCTCCTTCACCACCAGCGGACACCACGCGTAGAGCAGGACGGCGCGGGGCGGCGCCAGCCGCAGCAGAACGCCGATCGTGAGCAGATCGAAGAGGATGAAGATGACCTGCAGCGCCGCCACGCTGCCGGGCGCAACGCCGTAGCCGAGCAGGAAGGCGAGTTGCGTCGCGGGGCCGTAGATAGTCGGCAGCTCCGGGAAGTTGATTTGGTCGAGGATTCCCTGGAAGAGCGCCGGGACCGCGGGGTCGGCGAAGAACGCCTCCGGCGCCAGCCCGTACGGCGTGCCGTCCTGCGCGAAGCGGTAGCCGTCCCAGAGGTAGCGGAAGTAGTCGTCCTCGAAGAACGGTCCGGCGAACAGGCCGATCGCCCGGAAGACCACCGCCCAGAGCAGGAGCCGCCCCACGGAGACCCGGCCCGGCTCCTTTCCCGACCAGGCGTAGACCGCGAACGTCAGGGCCGCGGCCGCCGCCGAGACCAGCAGGAACGAAGCGACTCCCGGGTCGCCGGGGCCGCGGGCCAGCGACGCGAGCCCGAGGTAGAGCACGGCGCACAGGAGCCCGGCGGCGTCCACCCAGGTCGGGCGGAACCGGGCGCCGGGCAGCGTCACGGCGAGGCTTCCCCGTCGGGGAAGAAGAACGCGTCCGAGTCCGGGGGATCGAAGAGGCAGCGGTCGAGACGCACGCGGCCCCGCTCGTCGAAGGGGACGCCTTCCCGGGCGAGCAGACCCCGCTGCCGGCCCGGTTCGCAGTTCCCGCTCAGTTCGGCGGAGAGCGCGCCCTCCGCGTTCACCACCCGGTGCCAGGGCACACCCTCGGGAGAGTTCCGGAGCGCCCAGCCGGCCGCCCGCGCGGAGAGCGGATACCCGGCGGCGGTGACCGCGCGCGCCACCCGGCCGTAGGTGGTCACCCGCCCGCGCGGGACCCGCCGGACGACGGCGTGGACCCGCCGGAACTTGCCCTCGCTCCCCGGGATGGGAAACGGAGCCGGTGGCGGAAGCGGCATCACCGGCGCCCGTCCGGCAACCCCGGCGGTAAAGCGCCGCGGCGGAGGCAAATGTGGTACAAGCGGTGTTCGTCCCTTCCGCCGGCCCAGGGCAGCCATCCGATCCTATCCTGCGGAGGACGCGGCGCCGCACGCCAACCGGAGGCCCCACCATGACCTCGCCGAAGAAGACGTACCGCCCGTTCGGAGACGGCGTCAGCCGCCGCGATTTCCTGTCCGGAGTTCCGGTCGCCCTCACCGGGGCGGCCCTCGCCTGCCGCGAGGTCCCGGAGTTCCAGGCGGAGATCGACCGCGCCGGCGAGGCCGACTACCCGCCCCTGCGCACCGGGATGCGCGGCTCCCACGACGGTTCGTTCGAGGTCGCCCACCAGTTCGCCCACGAGGGCCGCGAGTGGACCGCGACCGACACCGGAGAGACGTACGACCTCGTGGTGGTGGGCGCCGGGATCTCGGGGCTCGCCGCCGCGCACTACTTCGCGAAGCAGGCCGGCCCGGACGCCCGCATCCTGCTCCTCGACAACCACGACGACTTCGGCGGCCACGCCAAACGCAACGAGTTCCGGCTCGACGGCCGCACCTACCTGATGAACGGCGGCACCCTGAACGTGGAGGCGCCGTCGCAGTACGGCGAGATCGCGGAGGGACTGCTCACGGAGATCGGGATCGACCGGAAGCGCTACTACGAGTCCGTCGCCGCGGTCTCGGACACCTACGGCAACCTGGGCCTCCAGCGGGCCATGTTCTTCGACCGCGAGACCTGGGGGACGGACCAGTTGGTCGCCGGCGCCGGACGGCGGCCGCTCGCCGAGTTCCTCGCCGACTCGCCGATGCCGGAAGCCGTACGGAACGACCTGATCCGGCTCCATTCCGACAGGCAGCCGGACTATCTCCCGGATCTCTCCCCCGCGGAAAAGAAGACGTTCCTGGCCACCATCAGCTACCAGGACTTCCTGATCGAACACGCGAAGTGCGACCCCGGCGTGGCGTGGTTCTTCGACCACCAACCCAAGGGCCTCTTCTGCACCGGGATCGACGCCTACCCGGCCCGCTACGCTTGGGAAGAGGGGTTGCCGGGCTTTTCGGGGATGGAGATTCCGGAGACGCCGCCGGAGGCGCTCGCTGACGAGCCGGGCGGCCAGCACGGCCGGGAGAACCAGGCCCGTGCGAACGAGGGCGATCCGGACCTCTACTTCCCGGACGGGAACGCCACGATCACCCGGCTGCTGGTGCGGGGGCTCATCCCGAGCGCCATCCCGGGATCCACCATGGAAGACGTGGTGATGGCGCCGCTCGACTACGGGATGCTCGACCGGCCGGAGAACCGGACGCGGATCCGGCTGTCCTCGACCGTCATCCGGGTGGAGCCCGGTGAGAACGGCCCGGCCCGCGTCACCTACGTGCGGGACGACCGGGGGCGCACCGTGGCCGCCGGGAGGGTCGTCCTGGCGTGCTGGCACAACATCATTCCCTACCTGATTCCCGAACTGCCGAAAGCCCAGCGGGACGCCCTCTCCTGGCCGGTGAAGTCGCCGCTCCAGTACACGAGCGTGCTGCTCCACAACTGGCGCGCGTTCACCGAAGCCGGGGTCTCTTCCATCGCGGCCCCCGGCGGCTACCACACCTCCATCGGGCTCGCCCCGCAGCTCGCGCTCGGCGACTACCGCACTTCGACCTCGCCGGATGAGCCGCTGGTGGTGCGGATGAACCGATATCCGTGCGAGCCCGGGCTCTCCCGGCGCGAGCAGCACCGGATCGGCCGGATGGAGCTCCTCCACACCACCTTCGAGACGGTGGAGGCCAACATCCGCGACCAGCTCAACCGGATGCTCGGCCGGAGCGGCTTCGACGACCAGCGGGACATCGCGGCGATCACCGTGAACCGCTGGCCGCACGGCTACACCTATTCCTACAACCCCCTCTTCGATCCCCCGGAATGGTCCTTCGGGACCCCGGACGACCGGCCGAACATTCCCGCCCGGCAGCCCTTCGGGCGGATCGCCATCGCTGGGACCGACTCGGCGGCGAGTCCGCACACCGACGCCGCCATCCGGGAGGCGCACCGGGCGGTTGCCGAGGTCCTCGCCGCGGACTGAGGGGCGCGGCCCGGAACCAGCGTGGAAAAGGACCTGCTCACCTATGGGGTTCCGTTCCTGGTCTTGCTGATATCCGCTCCGATGGCCCTGGGCAAGATCCCTCCCAACAGGATCTACGGTTTCAGGACGGAGAAGACCCTTTCGTCTCCAGAGGTCTGGTATCCGGCCAATCGGGCGGCGGGGTGGTTCATGGTCGCCGCCGCGGCTGTCTCACTCGTCTTCAATCTGGCTGTGTCGTCGGCCCTTCCGGAGTGGCCGCTGGAACGGCTCAAGCCGTGGATGGTGGGCGGAAACCTGGTGCCGCTCGCAGCAAGTGTCATTGCGTCCTTCATCTACCTCCGCCGGCTCTGAGGAAAACGGTGCGTCGCTGGAGACGCGGGTGAGGACCGCGATCCTCGAGACCTTCGCGGCGACGGCGGACGCACCGTTGCCTGCCGCCGTCGCCGGACGGCTCGGCTCCCCTCTGGAGCCGGTTCTCGCGGCCTGGAACCGTCTCCGCGAGGGCCGGGCGATCGTCACCGGCGAGGACGGAATCGCGATCCGGATGGCCAATCCCTTCTCGGGGATTCCGACGGAGCACACTTTCGAGTCGGCCGGAGTCCGGTACTACGCGAACTGCGCCTGGGACGCCCTGGGGATCCCGGCGGCGCTCGGGCGCGGCGGGACGGTCCGGTCGCGCTGCGCGCACTCAGGAGAATCCCTGCGGCTCGAAGTCGCCGACGAAGGACCGGAGCGCTGTGACTGGCTCTTCCATTCGCTCGTGCCCGCGGCGCGGTGGTGGGACGACATCGTCTTCACCTGAGCGAACATGCTGTTCTTCCGGTCGGAGGACGACCTTCGAGCCTGGTGCCGGGAGCGCGGGGTCGAGCCGGGGCCGATGGTGCCGGTGCCCCAGCTCTGGCGCCTCTCGCGAGTCTGGTACGGCTCCCGGCTCGACCCCGAAGCGCCGCGGCCCACTCCCAAGGAGGCTCGCGCTATCTTCGCCGGGGTGGGATTGACTGGCCCCTTCTGGGATCCGGTCCCCCGTCAGGAGCACGTGCCATGACCGAGAAGCGATCCGGCCTGACCCGGAGGCAACTGCTGGCCGCGGGAGCGGGAGCGGCGGCCGCCGGCCCCGCGCTCGCGGGCGTCCAGGCGACGTCAACCGGTCTTCTTGCCGCGCCGAAGGTCCCGAACGTCCGCATCGGTTTCGTCGGCGTGGGCGGCATGGGGACGGTCCACGTCCGGAACCTGCTCGCGGTGCACCGGGCTTCGCCGGGCGTCGAGATCCGGGCGGTCTGCGACGTCCGGCCCGAACACGCCGAGCGGGCGCGGGACTTCATCCGGGAAGCCGGCGGACCCGATCCGACGCTCTACACGCGGGGAGAACGGGACTACGAGCGCATGTGCGCCGAGGAGGAACTCGACCTCGTCTTCACCGCCACACCGTGGCGCTTCCACGTCCCGGTGTGCGTCGCGGCGATGGAAAACGGCAAGCACGCCGCCACCGAGGTGCCCGCCGCGACCACGATCGACGAGTGCTGGGAACTCGTCGAGACCGCGGAACGGACCGGCCGGCACTGCGTGATGATGGAGAACTGCAACTACGGCCGGTGGGAAATGATGGTGTTCCACATGGTCCGGCTGGGAATCTTCGGGGAGGTCCTCCACGCCGAGGGCGGCTATCTCCACGACCTCCGCGGGGTGAAGTTCGCGAACCGCGGCGAGGGTCTCTGGCGGCGGGCGCACTCCCGCACCCGGGACGCGAACCTCTATCCGACGCACGGCCTCGGGCCGGTGGCGAACTGCATGGACATCGGCCGCGGCGACCGGTTCGACTATCTCGTCTCGATGAGCGGTCCTTCGCGCGGGCTCCACGACTACGCGCGGGAGCACTTCCCGGAGGGCGCGCCCCAGCGCTCCGAGGAATTCATGCTCGGGGACGTGAACCTGAGCCTCATCAAGACCGTGCGCGGACGGACGATCACCGTGGTCCACGACACCAACCTTCCCCGTCCCTACAGCCGCATCAACCTGGTCCAGGGGACGCGGGGCATCTTCCACGGCTACCCGCACCGGGTGTATGTGGAGGGCAAGAGCGAGTCGCATCGCTGGGACGACGCCGAGACCTGGTACGACGAGTACGCGCACCCGCTCTGGCGGAACGTCGCGAGCCCCGGCGAGGAACTCGGACACGGGCGCATGGACTATCTCGAGGACTACCGGCTCATCCGCTGCCTCCAGGAGGGACTGCCGACCGAGATGAACGTCTACGACGCCGCGGCACTCTCCGCCGTCACCGATCTCAGCGAGCGCTCGGTGGCCGACCGCAGCCGGCCGATGGACTTCCCGGACTTCACCCGCAGCGGGTGGGAGACGTTCCCGAAACTGCCGGTGGTCACCGACTGAGGCGAACGCTCAGTTCTCGATCCCCGGCCCCGGCCGGACCCGGGTCTCGGGCGGCGTCGGCTGGACCGCCCCGTTCCGGACCACCCAGTAGCCGTCCCGGAAGACCTCCGCGATGTTCGCGAGGGCGCCCAGGTCGGTGAGCGGGTCCCCTTCCACGATCAGGATGTCGGCGAGCTTCCCGACCTCGAGCGTCCCGAGCTTGTCGTCCATGCCGAGGATCCGGGCGCTGTCGCGGGTGGCGGAGACGAGCGCCTCGGTGGGGGTGAAGCCGCTCTCCACGTAGGACTCCAGTTCCCAGATATAGGCGTAGGGAAGGTCGCGGTAGTTCTCGAGGATCAGGTCGGTCCCCACCCCGATCAGGATTCCCGCGTCCTTGAGCTCGCGCAGCATGGCCCGGCTGATCTGGCCGTCGAGCTCGAAACGCCGGGACGTCGAGCTGTGGTAGCTGCCCCGCTCGTTGAAGATGTAGTCGTAGGTGATGATCGTGGGTACCGATGCCGTGCCGCTCCGCGCCATCATCTGGATCACCTCGTCGGTGCGCGGCAGCGGGTGCTCGATGGTGTCGGCGCCCGCCTCGACCGCCCAGCCGGTGTAGAAGGTCTCCGAGTCCACGGTGACCTTGAGTCCGAGCGCGTGGGCCTCGTCCACCGCCGCGGCGATCTCCTCGCGGCTGTAGTGGCTCGCGATCTTGATCAGGTCGGCGCCCCTCTTGAACTGCTCGCGGACGGCGTCCCGGAACTCGTCGGGTCCCGAGGCCTCGACGATCCCGCCGTAGAGCGGGTGGTGGATCGAGTACCCCTCGGCGCCGTGGCCGCCGGTGCCGGTGATGAGCGAACCGGACGCGAAGACCCGCGGCCCCGGCAGGCGGTTCTGGTTGACCCAGTCCTTGACGATGAAGGGCACCGTTCCGGCCGACCCGGTGTCGCGGATGGAGGTGATCCCCGCCCCGATGAAGACGTGGAGGCGCTCCATCGCCCGCAGCGTCTGGTGGGCCGGATCGATGGCCAGCACCTGCGGGACGCCGGGCTCGGTGTAGGTGAGGTGGGTGTGGAGGTCGATCAGGCCCGGCATGACGGTGTGGCCGGAGACGTCGAGCACCTGGGAGCCCTCCGGCCACCCCCTTTCGCCCTCGTCGAGGATGGCCGCGATCCGGTTCCGCTCGATGACAACGGTGCCGATGCGAGGCTCGGCGCCCGTCCCGTCGAAGATGAAACCGCCGTAGAGGACCCTCGTCCCCTGGGGTCCGCGCGGGCCCGGCGGAGCGGGCACCCGGCGCGGGTCGTCCGAGGTCTGGACCTCGTTCAGGAACTGGCGGCGGTCCACCACCTGGCGCTGGGTCTCGGGGGGCTGGGCGAGAGCGAGCGGAGCGGCGAGAAGGGTGGCGACGAAGAGCAGGCGGGTACGGGACATGGGAACTCCTTGGCGGCTGGAGGGGCCGGTGGGGACTATTTTGCCGGGTTTGGGCCGGCGTCACCCGGGGTGGAACGGGTTTCGGGCCGTGGGTGCCGGGAGGCTGCGTGGGGTTACGACGTGCGCGGCGCGGAGCGCCGCGCGTGTCGGTCTGGAGACCGGCGTTCCAAGCCGGGGGCGTCACACGGCTGCAGGACGGCGGTCCCAGGGGTGCTACAGCGCGGTCAGGACGATGTCCGTGATCTCGTCGGTGCCGGCCGTTCCGCCGAGGTCGCGGGGGAGGACGTCGCCTCGCAGGCAGGCCGTGACCGCCGCCTCGATGGCCGCGGCCTCCTCCTTCAGTCCGAAGGAGAGTTCGAGCATCATCGCGGCCGACGAAATCGCTGCCAGGGGGTTTGCGATCCCCTGCCCCGCGATGTCGGGCGCCGAGCCGTGCACGGGCTCGTAGAGGCCGCCGCCCTCGCCCACGCTGGCCGACGGCAGCAGGCCGAGCGACCCCGCGAGCACCGAAGCCTCGTCGCTCAGGATGTCGCCGAACATGTTCCCGGTCAGGATCACGTCGAACTGGCGCGGGTCCCGGACGATCTCCATCGCCGCCCGGTCCACGTACATGTGGTCGAGCCGGACCTCGGGATAATCGGACGCGAGGCCCGCGACCACCTCGCGCCAGAGCTGCGACGATTCGAGCACGTTCGCCTTGTCCACCGAGAGGAGCAGTCCCCGGCGCCGGCCAGCGGCTTCGAAGGCCACCCGCGCGATGCGCTCGATCTCCCGCACGTCGTACCGCAGGGTGTTGATGCCGACCCGCCGGCCGTCCTCCTCGCGGATGCCGCGCGGCTCCCCGTAGTAGATGCCGCCGGTCAGCTCGCGCACGATGAGGAGATCCGCTCCCTCGATGGCCGCGGGCCGGAAGGGGGAGCTGTCGAGCACCCGGATCACCTTGATCGGGCGCAGGTTCGCGTAGGCGTCCAGCATCCGGCGCAGTTCCAGCAGCGCGCGTTCGGGACGCTCGGCGGCGGGGAGCGCGTCGTGGCGCGGATCCCCGACCGCCCCCAGCAGGATCGCCGGCGCGCCGGCGCAGGCGGCCCGCGTCTCGTCGGTGAACCCGGTGCCCGTGCGGTCCCAGGCGACTCCCGCGAAGTCGTGGCGCTCCACCTCCAAGTGGTGGCCGAAACGCTCCGCCACCCGCTCCAGTACGCGCTCCGCCGCGGCCACCACGTCGGGGCCGATCCCGTCCCCGGGAAGACAAACGATGGGCAGATCCATGGTGGCCGGGGATGGTAAACGGCTCCGGCAGCCATAGACTCACCCCGAAATGCCCGCGGCCTCGAAGTTGACGTTCTGGGGATCCCTCCGCCGCTATCTGCTGCGCGGTTTCCTGGTGTGGATTCCGCTCGCGGCGGTGTTCCTGGTCGGACGACTGATCTATTCGATCATCCAGTCCTGGTTCTTTCCCTCCCTCCCCTGGGAGCCGCGGCTCACCGCGCTCGGCGTGGTGATCGGGGTGCTGTTCCTGACCGGCTGGGGGGTCACCAAGTTCGGCGTCGCCCGGGTGGTGCTGCGGGCGGTGGTGGAGAAACCGCTCCAGCGGATCCCGGTGGCGCGCTGGGTGTACTCCGGAGTGCGCCAGTTGCTGGAGGCGCTCTTCAGCTCCGGCGACGCCTTCGGGAAGGTCGTCCTGATCGAATACCCCCGCCGCGGGGTCTACAGCATCGCGTTCCAGATGGCGGGCGAACTGGGCGAGGTGCAGCACCGGGTGCGGAAGCGCATCGCGGAGCGCAACGGAGCGGACCCGACATCCATACCCCGCGATTCCGGGCCTGGCCAACGGGAGGTCATGGCGGTCTTCGTGCCCACCACCCCGAACCCGACCTCGGGCTTCGTCATCACGCTGCCCAAGGAAGACGTCATCGAACTCTCCATGAGCCGGCAGCAGGCCCTCCAGATGATCATCTCGCTCGGGGTCGTGGTCCCCGAGTGGCAGAAGGAGCAGTTGGACGGGGAACCGCCTCCGGTCTGAGGCGCCTCCCGGCTCGGTGGCCGCCCGTCAGACCACGCCCTGGTCCATCATGGCGTCGGCGACCTTGAAGAACCCGGCGATGTTGGCGCCCACCACGTAGTTGCCGACCGCGTCGAACCGCTCCGACGCCTTGATGCAGGCGTCGTGGACCTCGAACATGATGTCGGCCAGCCGGTGGTCCACCACCTCCCGCTTCCACTGGATCATCCCGATGTTCTGGGCCATTTCGAGCCCTGACACCGCGACGCCGCCGGCGTTGGCGGCCTTCCCGGGCCCGTAGAGGATCTTCGCGGCGACGAACTGGTCCACGGCATCCGGAACCGACGGCATGTTGGCGCCCTCCGAAACGACGAAGCAGCCGTTCGCCAGCAGCGTCGCGGCGTCCTTGGCGCTGATCTCGTTCTCGGTGGCGCTCGGGAACGCGCACTCGGCGGGGATCCCCCAGAGCGGGTTGTGGTCGGCGCCCGGATCGGATTCTTGGTAGCTGACGCCCGGGAACTTCTCGGCGTACTCGCGGATCCGGCCGCGGCGGACATTCTTCAGCTCCATGACGAAGGCAAGCTTCTCGGCGTCGATGCCCCCGGGGTCGTGGATGAAGCCCGACGAATCGGACAGCGTGACGGCCGTCGCCTCGAGCTCGTGCAGCTTCTCAACGGTGAACTGGGCCACGTTGCCGCTGCCCGAGACGAGACAGGTCTTCCCCTTGAGTCCGTCGTTCCGGGTGTTGAGCATCTCCTGGGCGAAATAGACCGCCCCGTAGCCGGTGGCCTCGGGACGGATCAGCGAGCCGCCCCACCCGGGGCTCTTACCGGTCAACGTCCCGGTGAACTCGTTGGCGAGGCGTTTGTACTGCCCGAAGAGGAAGCCGATCTCCCGGCCGCCGACCCCGATGTCCCCGGCCGGGACGTCGGTATACGGACCGATGTGGCGCTGCAGCTCGGTCATGAACGACTGGCAGAAGCGCATCACCTCGGCGTCGCTCTTGCCCTTGGGATCGAAGTCCGACCCGCCCTTGCCGCCACCGAGCGGCAGCGTGGTCAGGGAGTTCTTGAACACCTGCTCGAAGGCGAGGAACTTGAGGATGGAGGCGTTGACCGAGGGATGGAAGCGGAGTCCGCCCTTGTAGGGCCCGATCGCGCTGTTCATCTCGATCCGGAAGCCCCGGTTCACCTGGACCTCTCCGGCGTCGTCGATCCACGGAACCCGGAACTGGACCAGGCGCTCGGGTTCGACCATGCGGTCGAGGACCCGGGCCGCGCGGTACTCGGGGTGCCGGTCGATGACGACGGCCACCGACTCGATCACTTCCCGGACGGCCTGGTTGAATTCGGGCTCGTTCGGGTTCCGCGCCGCGACCTGGTTCAGGACAGACTCGATATAGCTCATGGCGCCTCCGGCGAATTTGGGCGCGGATTGTAGGGGCTCCGCGACTCCATTGCTCGTCTCTTTCGCGATTCCCTCTCCGGCGGCAGCCGGAAAGCACCTCGACCGGGTGACACACTAGGACTCCATGCCGCTCCACGGCGCCCTCTCGCCGGCCTTTGCGGACCTCGTCGGCTTCCAGATCCACGACGTCCTCTTCGTGCTGAGTCACTACGACTCGTTCATCCTCGCCGAGGACGGCCAGCTCGACGACCGGGTCCTGTCGGGGTTCCTCGACCTGAACCTGCGGACCCTCCCCGGGGTGATCCAGGTGGAGTCCGGCGACGAGGCGCTCGAGCGCATCGCCCGGATGCCCGACCGCTTCCAGCTCGTGATCGCGTCGCCCGACCTCGGGGACATGGACATCGGAACGTTCGCGCACCGCCTGCGGCACGCGGGGTGCGAGACCCCGGTGACGCTCTTCGGCTACGACACGCGCACCGTGCGCGAGTACCTGACGCGGCACCACGGCCAGGATCTCGAAAAGCCCTTCGTGTGGCAGGGGGACGTCGGCATCTTCCTCGCGATCGTGAAGCAGATCGAGGACCGCCGGAACGCGCCGCAGGACACCGGCAAGCTGGGCGTCCCCGCCATCCTGCTCATCGAGGACAGCATCCGCTACTACTCGTCCTTCCTGCCGGTGGTGTACCAGGCGGTCTTCGAGCAGACCCGGAAGCTGATCCCGGAAGGGCTGAGCCTCACCGAGAAGTTCGACCGCGTCCGGCGGCGGCCCAAGATCCTGCTCTGCGACCGCTACGAAGAAGCGTGGGACTTCTTCGACGCCTACCGGGACCAGATTCTCGGGGTGATCTCGGACGTCGAGTTTCCCCGGGGCGGCCGGCCCGATCCGCAGGCGGGTGAGCGGTTCGTGGCCGCGATGCGCCAGGTACGGCCGGACATTCCGGCGATCCTCCACTCCCGCCGTCCGGAGAACGAGGCGCTCGCCCGGAGCGTGGGCGCCGACTTCCTCCTGAAGGGTTCCCGGGACCTGCTGCGCCGGATCCGGAACCTGATGCGGGACCGCTTCCACTTCGGCGACTTCGTCTTCCGGATGCCGGACGGGACCGAGGTCGCGCGCGCCGAGGACCTCGATTCCTTCGAACGGGCGCTCCCCGATGTCGCGCACGAGGCGATCCTCGAGTCCGCGCGGCGGAACGAGATCTCCCACTGGCTGATGGCGCGGGGGGAACTCGAGCTCGCGCGCCGGCTGCGCGA
>CAYUVU010000051.1:0-2869 GCA_964448205.1 uncultured Acidobacteriota bacterium | reverse complement strand
GTGCCGGCTGAAGCCGGCGTTCCAAGCCGTACGGGTGATCTCCGGTGTTGGACGCCGTGGCGAGACACGGGTGCGGCCTGTCCGCACGTCCTGACTCCGTCAACCCTCAACCCACGGTCCCCCGGGAACTCCACCGGCGGCGGTTCTCTTCGTGGAACTCGGCGAAGCGGTCCGCGGCGATCGCCTCGCGCATCCGGGCCATGAGTCCGGCGTAGAACGTGAGATTGTGGGCGCTGAGCAGGGTGGCGGCGATCCGCTCCTTGGCCCGGAGCAGATGGTGCAGCCAGGCGCGGCAGTAGTCGCGGCAGGCGGGGCACCCGCACTCCTCGTCGAGCCGGGCCGGGTCGTCCCGGTAGGGGGCGCGCGAGACGTTCAGCCGGCCCGTGGAGGTGAAGACGATGCCGCGGCGGGCGAGCCGCGTCGGAAGCACGCTGTCGAACAGATCGATGCCGAGGCCGGCCGACTCGATCAGGTCCGCCGGCAGGCCGGCCCCCATGAGATACCGGGGCCGCTCTTCGCCGAGCACTTCCGCGGAAAGCTCCGTCATGCGGCGGGTGTCCCGGGTTGGTTCTCCCATCAGCAGGCCGCCGATGCCGAAACCGTCGAACCCCTCTCCGGGCGGACCCAGGGAGAGGAGGGCCCGGGCGTTTTCGCGCCTCACCTCCGGAACGGTGCCTCCCTGGACGATGCCGAAGAGGAGCTGACCCGGAGCTCGTGGCGCCGCCAGCGAACGCTCGGCCCAGCGCAGGCTGCGCGCCGCCGCCCGTTCGACCTCGTCCGGCGCGGCCGGAAGCGCGAGACATTCGTCGAGCACCATCGCGATGTCCGAACCGAGGTTCCGCTGGATCTCGACCGCCCGTTCCGGAGTCAGCTCGTGCGGTGACCCGTCCCGGTAGGAACGCAGCCGCACTCCGGTCTCCGAGATCTCCCGGAGGGTGGCGAGACTGGCCACCTGATAGCCGCCGCTGTCGGTGAGGATGGGGCGGTCCCAGGCCATCAGCCGGTGCAGGCCCCCGAGCGCCGCGATCCGCTCGTCGCCCGGCTGCAGCATCAGGTGCCAGGCGTTGCTCAGCAGGATGCGCGTTCCGGCAGCGGCCACGCCCGCACTCGTTAGGCCCCGGATCGCCCCCCCGGTGGCGACCGGCATGAACGCGGGGGTCTCCACCGGACCGTGAGCGGTTTCGAGGCGCCCCCGGCGGGCTCCCCCGCTCCGGTGCCGGATTGCGAAGCCGGACTTCACGACGCGCCAAACACCAGCCGATCGATCGCGGCCGCCACCCCGTGCGCGTCGTGCGAGGCGGTGGTTTCGAACCCTCGGGTCTTCAGTCCCGGTTCGGCGTTTTCCATCAACACTCCGACCCCCGCGGTCTCCAGCATCTCCAGGTCGTTCCAGTTGTCCCCGATCGCCAGCGTGGCGCTGAGCGGCAGACCGGCCTCCCGGGCGATCCTCGCCAGCGCGGTTCCCTTGTTGGCGGTGCCCGCCAGGACGTCCAGGAGACCCAGACGCGAGGCGGCGTACTCGGTTCGGGCGAGGTTCACCGCTTCCCCGAGCGACTCCCTCAGTTCGTGTTCGGCCTCGCGGCAGGTCTCCGGGGTGCCGGCGATCACGAGATGCAGCGGATCCTCGGGGAACGCGGGATCCGGGTCGAAACGGGGCTCCGGCCGAACGGTCCGCAGGTAGCGCGCGACCCGCGGGGTGGTCGGGGAATGGGCGGTGATGCGGACGCTGCCGTCGCGTTCGCTGATCAGGGCGGGGATCCGGAGCCGCCGCGCGGACCGGACGGCCCGTTCCGCCGCCGTCTTCGGGAGCGGCGTTTCGGCGATGGTCCGGCCGCGGCGCCGAATGAGGGCGCCGCCGTGCCCTACCCGGAAAGCGGCGCCCGAGAGGTCCGCGGTGAGGACCCTGAGTTCCGCGTACCGCCGGCCGGAGATGAACGCGAGCGTGACCCCCGCCGCTTCCGCGCGGGCGAGAGCCGCCCGGTTCCGCCCGGAGACCTCTTTCCGGGAGTTCAGCAGCGTGCCGTCGAGGTCCACGGCCAGCAGCCCGAAGCGGGGCCGCGGCCGACTGGCGGCGTGCGGCACTACTCCGGGGGGGTTATCCCGTCCCAGATGCGGACGCGCCGGATCCGGTCCCCCGGCTCGATCTGGTCCAGGACGGCGAATCCGTCCCGCACGTGCCCGAAGAGGGTGTAGCGGCCGTTGAGGTGGGGCTGGGGAAGCAGGGTGATGAAGAACTGGCTGCCGCCGGTGTCCTTGCCGTCGAGCGCCATGCCCACGCTCCCGCGCATGTAGAAGCCCTCGCCGATCTCGCAGCGGATCGTGTAGCCGGGACCCCCCGAGGAGTCCCCGCGCGGGTCGCCCGCCTGGATCACGAAGTTCGGGACCACCCGGTGGAAGCGGAGGCCGTCATAGAAGCCCTCGCGGGCGAGGCGGATGAAGTTCGACACGGTGCGGGGCGCGTCGCCGATGAAGAGTTCGATCTCGATGGTTCCCCGGGCGGTCTCGATCCAGGCGAGCGGACTGAACGGGGCTTCGAGCATGGCCCGGTAGTCCGTGGTCTCGAGCGTCTCGGCGGGAGCCGGATCCTCGTCGGCGGCTCCCGAACGGCGGAGGAATTCGTGGGCCTCGCGGCGGACGGGCCAGGCCGGATCGGCGAGGGCTGCGCGAGCGAATTCGATCCGGTCGTTCTCCGGTCCCTGGGCGAGTCCGGCACGGAGCGCAGCCAGCCGGAAGTCCGGCACCGGAGCGGTGTCCGCCTCCGACTCACGTCCGGGCTGCGTCGCACCCCGCGCGGCTCGCCGTATCTGCTTTCGTTGGCATCCTCGGTACAAGGGGTGGTCGGTTGTGACGCTCTCCCTGTGTCAGTTCT
>CAYUVU010000050.1:0-9263 GCA_964448205.1 uncultured Acidobacteriota bacterium | reverse complement strand
GCGGTGGACTTCCGCCAGACCGGAGTGGGCGGCGACGACTCCTGGGGCGCGGTCCCGCACCGCGAATACACGCTCTGGCCGCAGAACCTCGACTTCCGCTTCCTGATGCGCGCGATCGGCCCCGGGGACGACCCGAGCGTGTTCACCCGGCTGGTGCTTCCCGACGCGGCGGCGGAGGACGCCGTCTACGGCCGCTCCCTCGAATTCCACGATTTCGGCGAACGGAACCTGGCGGCGCACCTCGCCCGGGGCGTGACGGCGGACGTGGAGCCGCCGCAGTCGTCGCCCTACTCGGCCGCCGGCGACGCCGGACTCACCGACGGCGTCCGGGGTTCCGTGGACCGGCGCGGCGGCCACTGGCAGGGCTACCGGGCGGACGAGGTCACCGCCGAACTCGATCTCGGACCGGCGCAGCCGGTGTGGTCGGTGAAGTTCTCGTTCCTCCAGCACCCGGGCTCCGGGGTGTATTTCCCCCGGCAGGTGGAGGTCGCGACGAGTCTCGACGGTCAGTCCTGGTCCGAACCGGCGGTCCAGGAGGTCCAGGACCCCGACGAGGTGGGACAGGAGACCCCCGAGGGCGGCCGTCAGCGGGTCACGGTGGCGCTCGAGGGCGGCGAGGCGCGCTTCGTCCGCGTCCGGATCACCGGTCTCGGCGAGGTCCCCGCCCCCTGGCCCACCGGTCCCGACGGCGCCCGCTACGAGGGCGAAACCGGCTGGATCTACCTGGACGAGATCATCGTCCGGTAGGGGAGCGCCGACCAGTCCTCCCGGTTGGGGCGGTCACACGGACCGAGCCCGCGCAGGCGGTCGGCGGTCGGTCGACGGTTTGGGAAAAAACCGCGAGTACCAGCGTCGCAGCCGGATCACGGGTCCGTCGTCGCGGCAGAGCAGTGGGGATCCCGCGAAGACCTTGTCCTCCCAGATCCGGACGTCGTTTCGCCACTGCGAGACCCAGTTCCCGACTGCGTACCACACCACGGGTCGGGGAACTCTGCGATCAGCGAACCAACGAAAAGCGACCTGCTGCTCGAGCGGCGCGACCGGAAGCTGGGTCTGCACGATCTCAACCTCGCCGCCGCCGGGAATGGTGACCCTCAGGTTCATGATGCTGCCCGCACCGGTGAACGTGACTCGAGTACCTGACCGACTGGACTCGATACGCCGGCCGAACCCCTGGATCACCGTATCGACGAAGAGCGAGATCCGATGGGCCTCCGGGTCGGCGTCGAAATCCAGGCGTGCGGTGTGTTCAAGCTCCATGCCCGGGAACGGCATCTCCGTCCAGGGAATGTTCATTCGGTCGTGGAGACATCCGAAGTGCGCAGGGTCGGCGGCATTCTCGATGAGCTCGATCATGTGCATGCGAACGCGGCCAGCGTCCCAGTGCCCGCGCAGGACGAAGCTCCCATCGTCCACTTGGCGGATGCGGGGGACCGGGTACGGGACTTCCTCGCCGGCCCGTTGGCTGGCGCCGCCGCCCCGGTGGTACATGAAGATCTGGCCGTGCACCTCCTGTACGGGGAAACTCTCGGTCGCGACGCGCGTGGGCACGGAATCGCTGTAGGGCACGCGGGCCACTCGTCCATCGCCCGTGAACTGCCACCGATGAAACGAGCACTCGATGCGGTCGCGGCAAACGCGGCCGTGCCCGAGGTTCGCGCCAAGGTGCGGGCAGAACGCGGCCATCACGAAAACGTCGTCTGCGTCCTCGCTGCGCCAGACGACCAGGGCGCGGCCCAGACACTCGAGGTAGCGCACCTGCCCGCGGCGAAGCGACTCCGAACGGAGCAGCCGGTACCACCCGTCGGGATACGGAGGGGGGTAGCTGGCGAGCCGCAGAGCCTCGGAGGCGCGCGGTTGCCGGGGTTCGGAACGGCGAGTCAGGGAAGCCATGCCGGCGGCTCGGGCACGCTAGCGAGACATCAAGCCGCCGCTTTCCGGCTTCCGGGCGTGAACGAGGAAACAGGGCGTGAAGATTCCGGCCTCGCCGGCCTCGACGAGCGCATCGGCAGCGGCGTTGAGGATGCGAGCCGCTTCACCGGCGCCGGACGGAGCGACCTCAAGCCGCTCGAGCAGGCCGGTTACCGTGGCGGTGAACGAACGACCGGCTGGAATCCGCGCGAGCGACGCAAGCGAAACGTCGCGCCCCTGGAGCGACCGGTACCAGGGTGAGTCCGGATCGCTCTCGCGGGCCTGATCCCGGCTGGAGAGAACTTCAAAGCCCGCCGCCGCCACCGTGGCGACGAACTCGGACGCGGTCGGCAGGTTCGGCGTCGCGTTCCCGAACTCGACCCGCTCGCGGATGTCGCGATGGATGGGGTCATTCCCGTCGAAGACCGCCGTGAGGCACCACTCGGTCAGAGCTATGTGGCCTCCCGGTTTCACCAGCCGCCAAAGCTCTCGGAGACAAAGACCTCTGTCCGGCGCATGGCAGATCGCTTCGAACGAGTAGGCGGAGTCGAAGCAGCCGTCGGCGAGAGGCACGTCCAGGTAGTCCGCCAGCAGGAAACTGCACGTTTCCTCCAGCCCTGCCCGGCGCGCCGCCCTTCGGCCTCTTTCGATCTGGTACGCATTGAAGTTCAGCCCCGTGATGCTGGCGCCGGTGGCCTTCGCGATGTGGACCAGCGGCCCGCCGACTCCGCATCCGATATCGACGACCCGGGCGCCCGGCCCCAGATCCAGGAGGTCCCCCACCCCGGCCTCCTGACGGCGTTGTGCGGCGCGGAGGCCTTCCCCGGATCGTCGCGGCGCGAAGTGGAAGGATTGGCCCCAGCCGTACTCGTAGAACCTGGTGACGACATCGTAGAAACGACTCACCATCTGCGGCTGACGACGCACCGCGCCATCGCGGTCTCGAGCCGCCGCGAGGTCCTTGAGTTCGAGGAAGTCGTCGAGCGCCTCCCTCAGGCTGCCGCCGCTGTTCGCCTCAACGCGGCGCCGACCCCAGGTCGCCTCACCACGGTGTTCGGTCCGCCCTATCGGTTCGATTTCGGAGGGCCTCTTGAGTCCCAACCCAACCATGACGAAATGGTAGTGGACCATTGAGTACCAATTTCGCGATTCAAGGGACAACTACATAACAAAAGAGCGACCCAATGCCGCGCACTCGCGCCGGTATATTCGGCGGCATGGGTCGCCACTCCGTCAGCCGCCACCTCCGCGTCGAGGTCGACGCCTACGACGAGGCGATCCGCCGCTTCATCCCTGGCTACGAGGCGATGCTCGAAGCGGCCGCCGCCGAGATCGCCCGGGTCGCGCCGGAACACGTGCTCGACCTCGGCGGCGGCACCGGCGCCCTCGCCGAAGCCATCCTGCGCGCGGCGCCGGACGCGACGGTCGAGCTCATCGACGTGGACCCCGACATGCTCGCGGTGGCGCGGGAACGCCTCGGCGCGTACGGGCGACGGACGCGCTTCCGCGAGGCGTCCTTCGACGACCCCCTCCCGAAAGCCGACGCGGTCGCCGCGTCGCTCGCGCTCCACCACGTCCCCACGATGGACGAAAAGCGGCGGCTCTTCGCCCGGATCCACGACTGTCTCCGTCCCGGCGGCGTCTTCGTGAACGCCGACGCCACCATGCCCGCGGAACCCGATGCCCGGGAGCCCGTGTGGCGCGCCTGGGCCTCTCACCTCGGATCGTGCGGCATTCCAGAGGAGCGGGCCTATCGGCACTTCGCCGAGTGGCAGGAAGAGGACACCTACTTCCCGCAAGAGGTGGAGGCCGAGGCGATGCGCGCCGCCGGATTCGAGGTGGAGCAGGCGTGGACCGAAGGACCGATGGTGGTCGCCGTGGGCAGGCGGCACCGGGGATTCGATCAGGCCTGAGAACGGTCCCCCGCAGTCGGTGCGCTACGCTCGGCCCCCGGTTTGAGAGGCATGGCGAAGATCACCCTGAGGGCGAATTTCCACCAGGGACGCAACCAGTGGATCGGCTGGTGCCCTGATCTGGACGTGACCTCCCAGGGCGCAACGAGGGACGAAGCGGACGAAAACCTGCGGGAAGCGGTGGAACTGCTCCTGGAGACGTGTCAGGGAATGGGAACTTTGGAAGAAGTGTTGCGAGAGGCCGGTTTGCTTCCGATTCCGGAAGTGAAGACGTTCCAGGTCCCCTGGCCTCTGTTCAAGGACTCCCGCTCCGACGCCAGTGCCGCGACTCCGTCCGGTTAGCGTCAGCGCTGGTCGCCGTCCGTGCGGGAGTCAGGACCGCTCGCTCACCCCCCGAGCAGCGACCGCGCCAGCACCCCCATCCCGAACCCGAAGTAGTTCCCCACCGCGTAGCCGGCGAGCGCCACCGCGATCCCCGGGAGCATCTGGACGGCGTAGCCGCGGGCGGAGGCGATCGCCACCGCCGAGGCGGCGCCGCCGATGTTCGCCTGGGACGCCACCGAGAGGGTCCCGGCGTCGATCCGGAGCAGCCGCCCCACCCCGAAGATCACGAGTCCGTGAACGGCGACGATGAGGGCCGCGAACCAGAACAGCACCGCGCCGGCGGCGAACATCTCGGAGACCAGCGAGCGCGCCCCGTTCGCGGCGAGAAACAGGTAGAGGAGCGAGTTCCCGAGCACCGGCGCCCCCCGGAGCTTCCGCACCGGGCCGACATGGCCGAGGATCAGGGCGATGGTCGTCAGCCAGAGGACCGACGGGACGACCGGCCACACCGCCGCGATCAGGCGCGACGCGACCATGGTTCCGAGCGTGATCGCCGCCAGCCCGAAGAAATCGAGCATCCGCACGCTCTCACCGCTCTCGTTGAGCCGCTGTTCGAGCGTCAGGGGCCGGTCGCCCGGGCCGGGCGGATCGAGATCCCTCCCTCCCCGCAGCAGCGCCGGAATCGCGATGCAGGCGGCGAGCCAGATGCTGGTCACGATCACGTCGGCGGCGAGCGCCCCCGACATGAGGTTCGGATCCGTCTCGAAGGCCGCGGCGAGCGCGTAGAAGTTGGCGCTGCCCCCGATGTAGGTCCCGGTGAACTGGCCGGTGAGCTTCCACGCCTCCGGACCCAGCGCGTCGGCGAGCAGGACCGTCGCGAGGAAGGTCCCCAGCATGGTCCCGAGGGCCCCGAGCCCGAAAGCGGTGAGCATCGCCTTCCCGGCCTTCAGGACCGCGCGCAGATCCACGTTCAGGAGCACCAGCACGATCGCGGCGTTGATCCAGATGTTCGAGATCTGCTCGTAACTCTCCGCCTCGCCCGCCAGGAGCCCGGTGTTGGACAGGATCATCCCGAAGAGGAGGCAAAGAAGCCCGGCGCTCAGCGACCGGAAAAAGCGGTAGTTCCGCTCCAGCCAGACGGCGAGGAACACCGACGCGGCGAGCGCCAGGAAGATCCCGAAGGGGTCCTGGATCAAGAAGAGCCCTTGCTCAGCCCCCGAGGAGCGCCCGCGCCATGGTCCCCATCCCGAACCCGAGGTAATTCCCCACCGCGTATCCGGCGAGCGCCACCGCGATCCCGGGGAGCAGCTTGTCGCCGTAGCCGCGGGCGGTGGAGATGGCCACCGCGGACGCCGCCCCCCCGATGTTGGCCTGGGAGGCCACCACTAGAGTGCCCGCATCGAACTTGAGCAGGAGCCCCAGGCCGAAGATCACGATCCCGTGGGTCGCGACCGTGACCAGCGCGAACAGGAAGAGCGACGGGCCGTAAGCCAGCATCTCGGAGACCAGCGACTGCGCCCCGTTCCCGGCGAGGAACAGGTAGAGCAGCGAGTTGCCGAGCACCGGCGCGCCCCGCAGCGTCCGAACCGCCGGGGTATGCCCGAGGATGAGTGCGATGGTGGTCAGCCAGAGCACCGCCGGGATCCACGGCACCGCGGCGGCCAGGAGCCGCGCCGCCACCATCGCCCCGAGGGTGATCGCGGAAAGCCCGAAGAAGTCCAGCATCCGCAGGCTTTCGCCGCTTTCCTTCAGCCGCTGCTCGAGCGTCATGGGGCCCTTGCCCCGGATGGAGTCGAGGGTCTTCCCGCCGCGCAGGAGCGCGGGAATGACGAGACAGGTCGCGAGCCAGCAGCCCGTCACGATGACGTCGGCGGCCACCGCTCCCGACATGATGTTCGGATCGGTGCCGAAGGCGCTCGCGAGGGCATAGAAGTTCGCCCCGCCCCCGATGTAGGTGCCGGTGAACTGGCCGGTCAGCTTCCAGGCCTCCGGACCGACCGCTCCGGAGAGCAGCAGGAAGGACAGCGTCGTGCCGAGCATGGTGCCCAGCGCCCCGAGCCCGAACGCTCCCAGCATCGCCTTCCCGGCGTTCAGGACGGTGCGGAGATCCACGTTGAGGAGCACCAGCACGATGGCGGCGTTCACCCAGATGTTCCCGAGCTGGTAGTAGGCCTCGGCGTCGCCGGGCAGCAGCCCCGAGTTCGACAGGATCATCCCGAAGACGAGGCACATGAGCGCGGCGCTCATGGTCCGGAAGAAGCGGTACTGCCGTTCGAGCCAGACCGCCAGGAAGACGGCCGCCGCGAGGGCCAGGAAGATGCCGAAGGGGTCCTGGATCAAGCGCGCGTCCTCGCTCGCGTCAGCGGATGGCGTCCGCCCACTCGCGCACCGGATTCACGAGGGTGCCGATGCCCTCGGCCCAGCAGGCGGCAGTGTCGCCGGGCTTCATGAAGATGGGCGGGGTGCGGGCGTAGCCCACCCCGTCCGGGGTCCCGGTGGCGATCACGTCGCCCGGCCGGAGGATCAGGTTGTGGGAGGCGAACTGGATGAGTTCGGGGATCTTGTGCTCCATGATGCCGGTGTTGGCGTCCTGCATCACCTCGCCCGAGAGCGTGAAGCGGATGTCCAGGTCGTGGGGGTCGGGCACGAACTCCGCCGGGGTGATGAAGGGCCCGAGCGGCGCGAACGTCTCGGTGGACTTCCAGACCAGCCAGTCGGATCCGTAGCGGTCGTCGCCCCGGCCCTCGCGGTCGCCCACGTCGTTCATCATGGTGTAGCCGAAGACGTGGGCGCCGGCGTCTTCCGCCTCGACGTCGCTTGCCGGACGGCCGATCACCACCGCCAGCTCGCACTCCCAGTCCACCATCTCCCGCTCGGGCTTCATCAGGATCGGCTCGCCGTGACCGATGGCGATGCTGCCCGGCTTCATGAAGAGGTACGGGTTCTGACGCCGGTCTCCCGGCTCGCGCTGCCAGAAGTGGTCCATGGAGACCTGCTGGTCGTCGAGCGCCGACGCGTCCGACATCGCCGCCGGCGCGCCGGTGGTCATCTCCACCCCGTGCGCCGGGTAGTTGAGGGCGGTGGCCAGGATGATCCCCGGGCGCACCGGCGGGAAGATGTGGAGCCCCTCGAGGTCGTGAATCCACAGCGGGCGCTCGTCCGCGGACTGGTCGAGGAGCGGCGCCACCTGGTCCACGATGGCGTGGACCCGGTCGCGCATGCCGAGATGCCAGCGCCCGGCCAGTTCCTTCATGTCCCCCGGCATCGGGAGGCTCACCCACATCCGGTTGTGCCGCTCGAGCGAGGCATTGGCCCCGGCGAGATCCACCGCGTACGCGTCCCGAAGCACGATCCCGAGGAACGCCTCGCCGCGGCGCTCGAAGGTCCCCAGCCGGAACGGTTCGGCCGATGCGGCGGCGGAAACCGCCAGCGACAGCACAAGCGCGCCGGAGAGCGCGGTGCGGCGTTCGTTCATGCCGGCGGCGGAGTATGCCAGTCCCGGGCTGGCGCCGCTAAGGCCGCAGATCCAGCACCGGGTCCTTCTCCCCGGTCATCTCCCAGCGCGCCAGGGTGATCGGGATGACTCCGGCGGCGTAGAAGCGGTCGAAAAAGTCCTTCACGTTGAAGTCCTCGCCCTCCAGCACCGCCACCTCGGCCAAGAGCTGTTCGATCTGGATCTTCCCCATGATGTAGCTGGTCCCGTAGCCGGGCTGACGCAGGTAGAGACTCTGCTCGCCGCGCACCAGGGCGCCCTCGGTCAGCCAGCCGCGCGGGGTCCACTTCATCGCGTAGGCGACCGCCTCCTCCATGTCGAAGCCGCCGCCGTGGAGGTGGAGTCCGCTGATGGCGCGCGCCGCGCGCTGGGCGAGCATGATCCAGGTGAGCTCCCGCGACCGCGGCGAACCTTCGAGGAGGCCGAGGTGCATGAACATCTCCTCCACTCCGGTTGCGAGCCCCTCCGAGCGGAACGCGTAGATGTTGGACAGCGACGGCACCGCGCGGACGGGGCTCAGGTGGGGCGCGTCCCGCATCGCCGCCAGCTCGATCCAGTGGTGCATGTGCGGCCGGAAGGCGTCCGGGTCGCGGTAGTTCACCTCGCTGAAGAAGTTGCGGAGGTCGTCCGGGTTCTCGAGCGGCTGGAAGGTCCCGTTCACCGCCCGGAGGGCCGGATCCATGTAGTCCTCGATGCTCTGGACCTCTTCGCGGACCAGGAACTCCATGTAGCGGTCCACCGACGCGTTGAGCCGCCGGTCGAACTCCTCGGCGGACGCGATCCGCTCCAGCTCCGGCAGCGCGCGGTTCCGGTTCTCCTCGAGGCGCATCGAGGAGTGCGAACGGGCCAACTCCCGCTCCATGATCGTCACGATCTGCTCCCACGACCAGGGCAGCAGGTGCACGTGCTGCATCGCCCAGGTGTAGTGCTCGGCACCCACTCCCGAGGGACCCGTCTTCGAGTCGGCCTCGGCCTCGAGGAACTCCCGAAAGTCCACGGTCGCCGCGCGGGCCGCCTCCGCCGCGGCATCGAGTTCGGCGCTCGTGCCCGCCACCCGCTCGCCGAAAGCGCTGAGATCGGCCGCCTGGTTCCGGAAATAGCGGAATCCACCGAGCCAGAGATCCCGGGCGTTCGACGCGGCGAGGTTCTCCTTCGCCTGCGCCAGGAGTCCGGGAACCGTTCCGATCCGCTCGGCGAGTTCCGCCGCATCCGCGTCGGAGAGCGGGTAGTCGTAGGTCCACAAGTCAATGAACCCATGGAGCACCGGCCCTTCGTGGGCCGGGACGTCGCTCTGGGCCGCGAAGACCTGCACGTAGAAGCCCGGATCGCGGGCCCACGGCCGCCGTACCCGGTGGTCGAAATCGAGCCCGTTCATCTCCGCGCGGAGCAGGTGCCAGTCGACCTGCTCGGAAACCGGCCAGCTCTCGGGGGCGAGCGCGTCCAGCCGGGCGCGCCAGGCTGGCAACTCGGCGTGCTGGCGCGCCATCGCCGCAGCGCCGTAGTCCGGAATGCCCTCCCGGAACTCCGGCCGCTCGAATTCCCGCCACTCCTCGAACAGGGCGACGAGGTCGGCGTGGGCGCCGGGTTCGGTGGCGGCCGGCGGGGCCGGTTCGGACCCACAG
>CAYUVU010000049.1:0-4834 GCA_964448205.1 uncultured Acidobacteriota bacterium | reverse complement strand
CAGGAGGTCGAGGCCGCCCTCGCCGTGCTCCATTCACCGCGCTTCGCGGATCGAGCACCCCGCGCCATCTTCGCCACCCTGCTCGAAGAAAATCGCTACCTGGGCTCGATCAGCACCCTCTACCGTCTGCTGGCCGCCCGCGGCGAGTCCCAGGAGCGCCGAGCCCAACGCCGCCATCCTCACTACGCTCGCCCCGAACTCCTCGCCACCGGCCCCAACCAGCTCTGGTCCTGGGACATCACGACCTTGAAGGGGCCGGCCAAGTGGGTCCACTTCCTCCTCTACGTCATCCTCGACGTCTTCAGCCGCTGCGTCGTCGGCTGGACCGTGGCGCACCGGGAGTCCGCGGAACTGGCCAACCGGCTCATCGACCAGACCTGCCACCGACACCAGATCCCACCGGGCCAGCTCACCCTCCACGCCGACCGCGGCTCCTCCATGAAGTCCAAGCCGGTCGCCCTGCTCCTCGCCGATCTCGGCGTCACCAAGACCCACTCCCGGCCCTACGTCTCCAACGACAACCCCTACTCCGAAGCGCAGTTCAAAACCCTCAAATACCGACCCGAGTTCCCCGAGCGCTTCGGCTCCATCGAAGACGCCCGCGCCTTCTGCCAGGACTTCTTCCATTGGTACAACCACGAGCATCGGCACTCCGGTATCGCGCTGTTCACCCCCGCCGATGTCCACCGCGGGCTCATCGAGCCACGCCTGCGAGCCCGACAGACAACTCTCGACGCCGCCTTCCGACAACAGCCCAACCGGTTCAAGGGCATCCCGCCCGTCGCGAAACGACCCCCAGCCGCAGTCTGGATCAACCCACCGTTGCTCAGCCCCGAAACGCCCGGTAACCCATCCACTGCTCCCTAAATGCAGAACCGAGTGGTCTCATTCTCATTGACACCTTCCGCCGGCCCCCGATATCGACCGGAGCTCCACGTTATCGACCGGAGCTTCCATCCGCCGGCCCCGGATATCGACCGGAGCTCGGCGTTATCGACCGGAGCTGCCACCCGCCGACCCCGGATATCGACCGGAGATCCACGTTATCGACCGGAGCTCGACGTTATCGACCGGAGCTTCCATCCGCCGGCCCCCGATATCGACCGGAGCTCGACGTTATCGACCGGAGCTTCCACCCGCCGACCCCGGATATCGACCGGACCTCGGCGTTATCGACCGGAGCTTCCACCCGCCGACCCCGGATATCGACCGGAGCTCGACGTTATCGACCGGAGCTCGACGTTATCGACCGGAGCTTCCACCCGCCGGCCCCTGTTATCGACCGGACCTCGGCGTTATCGACCGGACCTCGGCGTTATCGACCGGAGCTGCCATCCGCTGGTCCCCCGATATCGACCGGAGCATCGGCCACCCTGACGAGCCCAACGAAGCCAACCCCACGCCGACCGGCAAGATCGTCGCGACGCTGGCTCAGCCCAGCTCCCGCCTCATCACATGGCGCCACTTCCCGGCGCGGCCCACCTCGACGAACCCGTGCGCGGCGAACACGGGGACGAAGCCGCCGAACCGGTAACTGGGTGAATCGGGGGCCACCGGATAGGCCTCGACGACCCTGGCCCCGTTGCGCCTGGCGTGGGCCACCGCCTCGTCGATCAGGCGCGACATGACACCACCGCGCCGAATCTGGCGCTTCACATAGAAGCAGGTGATCGACCACACGGTGGACGGATCGCCCTCCGGCCACTCGAGCCCCCGGTACACGGCTAGGGTGTTCCGGGGCGCGACCGAGCACCACGCAACCGGCTCTTTGTCGTCGTAGGCCAGGATCCCGACCGGCGTCCCGCACCGGATCTTCGACGCCATGGCCTGCTTGCGCTCGGCGCTCCCGCGAGGAGTCCTGCCGGCGTCATCCCGGCGGAACACCATGCACCAGCAGTACTTCGGTCCCCCGCGAGCATCGAACAGGCGCTCGAAGTCCGACCATCGCTCCGGAGTCACCGGCAGGAAGGTCACGCCGTCCCCAAGCGGACCGGTCTGTCCTTCTTGGTGACGACCGCGGCAGCGCTCTGGGAGCCGTCAAGCAAACTCCCGAAGCGGTTCCTGGCCTCTCGCGCGGCGATCCTTCTCATCAGGCCACTGTAGCCATTCCCGCCGGCGGCCCTCCCGTCCCACCCGGCATCGTGTTAGCCTCGGTTCCGTGGAAGGGGAAGCGGGAGGCACGCCCACGGGGACTCCGGTCGCCACGGGCGAGAACTGGGCGGAGCCAACCGGCAGGGAGCGCGACCGGGACGCCATCCGGCGGTTCTTCGAGACCGGGGAGTACCCGTACCAGCGGAAGCTCACCCGCGGACCGTACGAACGGCAGAAGGCCGCGCTGCAGGTCGAGCTGCTCAAGGTGCAGGACTGGGTGAAGGCGACGAACCAGAAGATCGTCCTTCTCTTCGAGGGCCGGGACGCCGCCGGAAAGGGCGGGACCATCAAGCGGTTCACCGAGCATCTCAACCCGCGCGGCGCCCGGGTGGTGGCGCTCGAGAAGCCGACCGAGGGCGAGCAGACCCAGTGGTTCTTCCAGCGCTACGTCCACCACCTGCCGCGCGGCGGCGAGATCGTGCTGTTCGACCGCTCCTGGTACAACCGCGCCGGCGTCGAGCGGGTCATGGGGTTCTGCGGCGGACGGGACTACCTGGAGTTCATGCGGCAGGCGCCCGAGCTGGAGCGGATGCTCGTGCGCAGCGGGATCCGGCTCTTCAAGTACTGGTTCTCGGTCACCCGCGAGGAGCAGCGGCGCCGCTTCGAGTCCCGCGAGCACGACGCGCTGAAGCAGTGGAAACTGTCGCCGATCGACCGCCAGTCCCTCGACAAGTGGGATGACTACACCGCGGCGAAGGAGGCGATGTTCTTCTACACCGACACCGCCGACGCCCCGTGGACGATCGTCAAGTCCGACTGCAAGAAGCGCGCGCGGGTGAACTGCATGCGGCACTTCCTGGCCGCGCTGCCCTACACGAACAAGAACGACGGCGTCGTGGGCCGTCCGGATCCGCTCATCGTCGCCAGCGCCGACCTGAGCGGCGTGGGCGAGGCGCTGCCCGGCTCCTGATCCGGGCCGGCGTCAGTTCTCCGGCTCGCCCTCCCGCACCGTCGGGTACTCAATCCCCAGCTGCTCCAGGTAGCTGTCGTAACGCTCCGGGTCGTAGTAGAACGGCCGCATCGCCTCCCGGAACGAATCCATCCGCTCCTTGTTGAGATGGATCGACGGCGGGTCGTTCGGCCCGATCAGCGGGCTGTACTGATGCTCCGCCGTCTGCTCCGCGAAGTACTCCTTCGCCGCCGTCACCAGTGACGGGTCGAGGAACAGGTCCATCAGGGTCATCGCGATCACCCGCGCCCCGGCGGTCACGCCCTTGTGCGCGATCGGGGTCGCCATAGCCACTGCATTCGCCCAGTGGTGGCCCGGCCCGCCCGGAATGTTCGACGGATAGCGCATCGTGACCGTCGGCACCTTCCAGGAAATGTCCCCGATGTCGTCGGAGAAGCCGCCGAGCCGGGGCTCGGGCGCCGGGCCGCCCATCTGGCCGAGTTCCATGGCGAGACCGCGCTCCTCGACGCCGAGCTCGCGCTGGAGCCCTCGGGCGAGCGTCTGGTCGGCCTCGCTCCACTCGGGAAGACCCACGCGCTCGATGTTGGCCCACAGCGCCTCCGCGACCGGCTTGTTGAAGTGCCGCGGATACGCGTGGCCCAGGATCCGCCACGACGCCTTGGTGGAGGTCATCGCGGCCGCCGCCTCGGCCATGGTGTTGCCGAGCTCGTACAGCTCCTTCATGTGGGGCTGGTCGAGTTCGCGGAAGTAGTACCAGACGGACGCGAGCTGCGGCACCACGTTGGGCTGGTCGCCGCCGTTCGAGATCACGTAGTGGGAGCGGTGCGGCAGGCGCAGGTGCTCGCGCTTGACGTTCCACGCCATGTTCATGATCTCGACCGCGTCGAGCGCGCTGCGTCCGCGCCACGGCGCCCCCGCCGAGTGCGCCGACTCGCCCTCGAAGGTGTATTCCACGGACACGAGGCCGCTGCCCCTGCCCTGGCCCCAGCTCACCCCGAAGTCGGAGGCCACGTGGGTGAAGATGTTGATGTCGATGTCGTCGAAATAGCCGGCGCGGATGAACCACGCCTTGGTGGCGAGCAGTTCCTCGGCCACTCCCGGCCAGATGACGATGGTCCCGGGGATCCCCTCGCGCTCCATGATCTCCTTGGCAGCGAGCGCGCCCACGATGATCACCGCCTGCCCGGAGTTGTGGCCCTCTCCGTGGCCGGGGGCGCCTTCGACGAGCGGGTCGAAGTAGGCGACGCCGGGCTTCTGGGACGCCTTGGGGATGCCGTCGATGTCGCTGCCGAGCGCGATGACCGGCGAGCCGGAGCCCCAGCGCGCCATCCAGGCGGTGGGGATTCCGGCGATCCCTTCCTCGACCTCGAAGCCGTTGTCGCGGAGGACGCCGGTGAGGTAGCGGGAGGTCTCGACCTCCTGGAACCCGAGCTCGCCGAAGCTGAAGACGGAGTCCACCATCACCTGGGCGAGCTTGGCGCGTTCGGCGGCGCCCTGGTCGGCGATGGGTCGGAGGGTCTCGAGGTCCTGGGCGGCGGCGGGGGCCGCGAGGAGGAAGGCCGAAAGGGCCGCGGTCTTGGTGAGTGAGCGCATTTGGAACCTCCGGGGGGAGTGGAGTCCGATTCTACGGGCGGAGGAGACGCGCTTCAGGCGCGGGTCCGGGGTGTCGCCTGCGGCCCTCCGGGCCGCGTGCCGGCTGAAGCCGGCGTTCCAAGCCGTGCGTGCCGTGAAGGGAAGCAGCGACGGTGCGGTTTCGACCGCCGGGAGGCGGTC
>CAYUVU010000048.1:0-12823 GCA_964448205.1 uncultured Acidobacteriota bacterium | reverse complement strand
CGAACCGGAGCGACGACCGGAACCTGATCGCGGAAGCGGAGGCCCGCGGCTACACCGTCGTGGGCGACCGCGCCAGCCTGGAGGCGGCGCGCGGCGCCGGTGAGTTCGGCCAGGGTGGGCACCGAATCGCCGAGTCCTTCCCACGAACGGTCAAGGACGTAGGGAAGGTGGCTCGCCGCGAAGATCCCCACCAGCCGCTCGGCGCCGCGCGCCGCCTCCAGGCTGGCGCGGTCGCCCACGACGGTGTAGCCGCGGGCCTCCGCTTCCGCGATCAGGTTCCGGTCGTCGCTCCGGTTCGAGGCGCCGTCGGTTCCCCCGGGCAGACCGGGAACGCTGTCTCCGACATTCGTCCCCTGCGGGACCATCGCCCGGCCCCCGCCCCCCAGCAGCACTTCCACCTCGGGTTCGTCGAAGAGTTGGTCGGCAAGCTCGGGCTCGGGGACGTAGCGCGACCTGGCGTGGACCTTGAAGGCTGCCGGGGTCGCGTGGGTGAGGCGCATGTTCGCGACGAGTCCGGTCGCGAGGCCGCGCTCTTCCGCCCACTCCAGAAGGGTCGGGATCGGCTCGGCGGTTTCCGGATCGACGCTCAGCGTCTCGGTGAGCGCCTTCCGGCCGGTGGCCATCTGGGTGGCGGCGGCGGCGGAATCGGTGGTGACCCGGTCGAAGGAGAAGGGGATCGCGTAGCCGGCCCGGCCCGCGTCGGCGAGTTCGGACATCGCGAGCGGCCGGCCCCGCGCTTCGGACGCGTACGCGATCCCCAGGGCGAGCTGGTTCATGCCGAACCCGTCCCCGATGAAGAGGATGACGTTCTTCGCCCGCTGCGGCTCCGGCGGCGGCGCACACCCCGCTCCCGCCAGTCCGGAAACGAGGACGGCGGGGGAAAGGACCGCGGCGAAGGAACGCCGGCGGCAGGCTACTGGCCGGTCAGGGCCGCGTAGTTGTCCTTGCAAAACTCCTCCAGTTGTTCGGCCAGATGGCTGGCGGCGTTGCGCAGGCTGGGGCCGGTTTCCCGTTCGTCCAACCCGGTAAGGCTTTGACGCAGGGTTCCGGCGAGCGCGACCGCGTCCACGTAGTAGAACTCGACGATCTCGCTGCGCTCGACCAGTTCCACCCGGCCATTGATGATCAGCCGCTCGAGCTTGGGGAGCATCATCTGCGAGGTCCGGTAGTTGATGACGCGCACCGTGATCGCCGCGTCCTCCGCCGAGTCGACGATGCGAAACCAGTTCCGCCGGCCACGGACGCGGTCCTGGACTTCCCGGGCCGCCGTCTCCAGCCCTTGCCGCAGCTCGGGATCCTCCGGATCGCTGGGATGCACGAAGACGGTGAAGGGCTCGGGGGGACGACGGGGCGCCTGGGCGCCGGCCGCCACAGCGGCGAAAACGGTCAGGAGCAGGACAGCGGCGAACGCCGCCGGGCACGGATGCCGAAAGCGGTGGATGGTCATGACGCCTCCCCGGGATGCGCGAGGCCGCCAACCAGGGCCGCTCGCCCCGGAATCATGGCACGGGGAACGTGTGCGGTGTCCCGGAAGCGGTGCGAGGGAATCGCTCCCTGACCGGACGGACCGGGTGGGTCAGCGGGGGTCCCGTCCGGCCTCCCTCCGGAGGCGCGTCAAGGCCGCGTAGTTCTCCTTGCAGAACCTTTCCAGCTCTTCCGCCAGATGGCTGGCGGCGTTCCGGAGGCTGGCTCGAAGGAGCGCGGGACGCTGGTCCAGGCCGGAGAGCTTCTCGCGGGCCGATCCTGCAACGGCGACGGCGTCCACGTAGACCAGCTCGACCGTGGGGCCCTCGTACCAGCCCCACTTGTGCGCGTGGGAATTGTGGTAGTTGACGATGTACAGCACGATGTCCGCCTCTGCCGCGGATTCGGCCAATTCGAACCACTTCCGCCGCTGCACGCGCTCCCGAACCATCGGGACCGCTTCCTCGAGCCGCGACTTCAACTCGGTATCGGGCGGATCGCTCGCCTGAACGAAGACCCAAAACGGCTCCGCGGGGCGCCGGGGCGCCTCGTCCTGCCCGGCGGCGGACTGGCTACCCAGGGGCGCCAGGAAGAGCGGAAGCACCAGGGCCCAGGTTCGGGCCGGACCACTCGAGATCACCGCGGCGTTGCTCCGCGCTCCCGCCTTGCCCGCGCCTTTGCGCGGCTCAGGGCGCCGTAGTTGTCCCTGGCAAACCGCTCGAGCTCCCCGGCCAGGTGACCGGCGGCGCTCCGGAGGCTCGGTCCCTCGTCGACGCAGCGATGGTCCAGTCCCGACAACGCCGCCCGGACGACACCGGCCAGGGCGACCGCGTCCACGTAGTGATACCCCGTCGCCCAGCAGGTGAACATGGCTTCGGTCTGCCCGCCTCGGACTAACCCATTCAGGTTCGCCTGCCGATAGTGAGTGATCCGCAGGGTGATGTCGGCCGCGTCCGCGGAGTCCACCAGCTGGAACCACTTGTTGCGCCGGCTCACGCGTTCCCGGACCAACGGCACGGCGTCATCCAGGTTCGCCCGCACAGCCGCGTCGGCGGTAGGGGTGGCAAGGACGAACACTCGGAACGGCTCCGGTGGACGCCGGGGCGCCTCGTCCTGCCCGGTGGCGGCGGCCGCCAGCGCCAGGAGCGCGACGGGCGTCAGAACGACGCCCGATACCCGGCCCTTGGTCGGATGGGAAAGAGAGTTCGGCACGTCGCCCTCCTCGCAAGGTCTTCCTTCAGGCAAGCAAGAACGATGCTAAGCGAAAGGGCAAGACCCGTTTTGGACGTCGAGCCCAGGGTGGCAGGGACCGTTTGGAACGCCGGCTTCAGCCGGCACAGCGGCCCGCAGGGCCGCGGGCGGTGCGTTGCTACCCGGGTGGATCAACGCGCAACCGCGCCATCGCGGCGAATGAGATCCGTCCCGCCGCCCGCCTGCGGCGGGCGGTGCCGTCTGAAGCCGGCCCAGTTCTCCCGGTGGGGGCTCCAGGCCGGCGCGTGATTCGGGCTGCGGGCGCTCAGCCGTCCGCGGAGTCAGGGACGAAACGGTCGGCTGCCGGGGCGAACTCCTCGATCTCCTCGCCCCCCTGGAAGGCGCCGATCACCGCTTCCCGGAGCGACGTCGCCACGACCTCGCCGGGATCCGGGAACAGCCGCCCCTCGAGTTCCGCGATCCGCTCGGGCTCCGACCGGGTGCGGGGAGACCCCGCGATCAGCGCGCAGCAGTCCTTCGCCGGCACGGCGGAGGTTTCCCAGGTGCCGATCCGCTGCGCCCGCTCCATGATGGCCACCTTGTCGAGCCCCACCAGCGGCCGCAGGAGCGGAAGGGAAAGCGCGGCGTCCACGCTGATGAGGTTCTCGAGCGTCTGCGACGCGACCTGGGAAAGGCTGTCGCCGGTGGCCAGGGCGGCCGCTCCGAACTTCCGCGCCACAACCTCGCCGCAACGGAAGGCGAACCGCCGAAACAGCACCGCCTCGTGGCCGGTTCGGCTGCCGGTGAGCCGCAGGTCGAAGTGGGTGTAGGGAACGAGCACCAGCCGCGATCGGCCGGTATAGCGCGAGAGGATGCGGACCAGCTCCGCCGCCTTCCCGGCAGTGGGCGAAGACGGATCGGGGCGGGAGGGCGTCAGGTGGACGAAGTCCAGCGCCGCTCCCCTTCCGGCCATCATCCACGCCGCCACCGGCGAGTCGAAACCGCCGGAGAGCATTCCGACGATCCGGCCCGCAACGCCGACCGGAAGCCCGCCAGGCCCCTGCACCCGGCGCGTCCACAGGTAGATGGCTTCTTCGTGAGGCTCGATGAAGATCTTCAGCGCCGGATTCGAGAGGTCGACCCGGTCCCAGGCGGTGCGCTCCAGAATCGCGCGCCCCACGGACTCCGCGATGGCCTGCGAGCGGATGGGAAAGTGCCGGTCCCGGCGCCGCACCCGGAGGGCAAAACCGGTCTCCGGTTCCGGCCGCGCCCCGGCCGCCAGTCCACAGGCGAGCGACGTCGTCTCGTCCAGCAATCGCTCGGGTGCGAGAGCTTCGCCGCGCGGGCGGGGAATCACGAAGCAGGGAAGCGCGAGCTCGACGCCGAAGACGGTCGCGATCGCCGCGAGGGCCCGGTCGAGCGCCGCGGTCTCCTCCGGCGGAACCTCGATCCACACCCGGTCGCCGGCCGAACTCGCCCGCCAGCGCAGCCCGACCCCGCGGAGCCGCTGTCCCAGGTTGCGCTTGAGCGCTTCCCGGAAGGAGGGCCGGTTTCTGCCCTTGATGCGGATCTCCGGCGACCTGATGAGGATGCGCCGCGGCGAGTCCGGCCCCGGATGCGCCGCGGCGCCGGCTGGTCGTTCCGCCTCGGCTGGCGGGGTGGGAAGAACTTGCTGCACGGCGGCGGGAGTGGGGATGACCCTCCCCGACCGCGATGGTACGCGGACCCCGCGTAGGGATTGAGAAACGGCCGGTGGCAAGAGTGCCGAGCGGTTACGACGAGCGCTGACCTGCGGCCAGCGCGTGCCGCTCTGAAGAGCGGCGTTCCCGCATCGGGGGGTGAGCCGTGAAGGAATCGAACCTTCAACCTACTGATTAAGAGTCAGTTGCTCTGCCTGGTTGAGCTAACGGCCCAACCCGATGCGACGACGCTGGTACGCCTGAGAGGATTCGAACCTCTGACTTCTTGCTCCGGAGGCAAGCGCTCTAATCCACTGAGCTACAGGCGCTCCCAGCGGAACGCGGAAGGTTACCGCTATGGCTGCCTTCCGGCCAGCCTTCGGAGGAGTTCCTCTTTCAGTCCGGGATCGGGCGTATGGCACCACGTCACGGGCCAACCCTCCGGCGCGTCCGTCCGGACGAGCCACGGTTTGGTCCCCCCGGTGTCCGAGTAGCCATCGGCCGGACCCTCGCGGACGACGACCGAGGTCCGGTCGCAGCCGAGGAGCTCCGGGGCCACCAGAAACGAGACGGCGAAGGAATCGAACGGGTAGGTCGCCCGCCGCCCGTAGTTGTCGCCGAACCAGTCGAGATAGTCCTCGATCGGACGGCGGAAGAACTCCCCGAACGGGGTGTCCCACAATGAAGCCCATTCCTCGGCGTCGACCGGCAGTTTCGCGGCGAGTTCGAACGGGGCCAGAACGACGGGCGCCCCGCTTCCCACGACGACCTCCGCCGCCGCGGGATCCAGTTCGAAGTTGAAATCGAGGAGGTTGGGGCCGCCGCCCGGAAACGTGAGGGGTTCGCCGGCGCGGCGGCCGATCACCAGGACCACTGTTTCGATGCGGCCCGCCAGGTCGGGCCGCTCGCGGAGCGCCGCGGCCACGTTGGTCGCCGGCCCGAGCGCCAGCACCGTCAGCGGTTCCCGCTCGAGCGCCGCGATGAGCGCCCGGGACGCGGGGGTCGGATCCGGAGTAGCCGCGGCGCTTCCCTTGAAGACCCCGACGCTCTCCGGGGCGAAGCGGCCCACGATGTCCCGGGCGATGGCGTAGCCGCGGTCCACGGGGGCATTCCCAAACACCACGCTGACCCCGGCGACCCGCAACTCGGGCGAGTGGAACGCCTCGACCATCGCCACGCCGTCGTCCGGCTCGTGACCCCCGGGCATCACCGCGGGGTCGACGTCGAGCCAGACCGCGCGGGGAGGCGGCGGATCGGCGGCTCCGGCGCAGGCGCCGGCAAGCAGCGCCGCCGCGAGCGAAGGGCGTGCGGCCGTCAAACCCCGACGGGCGTTCCGGCGGGGCGTGCGTCCGCCGGAGCTTCGACCTCCGCCGGCGGGTCGTACGGGTTCGGCACCCGGCCGGCGAGCAGCGTGGGGAAGGCACCCTTCACAAAGCCCTGGGCGAGCGCATAGGTCCCTTCGTCCTGGTTCCGCCGGAGGCCCCGCCGCAACTCTCCGATGCGGGTCCGGGAGCCCGCGCAGAAGTCGTCGACGAGCGGGAGCACGTCCTCTTCCCGCTCGCCGCGGGCGATCAGCGCTTCGGCGCGGACGACCGTCGCGACCTGCGCGTAGAGCTCCGCTCCGAAATCCACGAAGCGCCAGAGAAGCATCTGCCGCTTCTCGAGCCCCGGGCCGTAGCGGAGCATCGCGTGGAAGAGACCGCGCGCGAGCCGGCGGCTGTTCTTCGCCACGAAACGGAGGTGGCGCCGCGCCCAGGGCTCGCCCCCGGCGGGGGCGCCGGCCGGCAGCCACTGGCGCAGGTACCAGGGCACGTAGAAGCCCGCGGCGCGGATCGCAGTCGCCAACCGCTGCGAAACCGGCAGCGAGGGGTTCATGACCGCACCCGCCCGGCTCAGATGAGGGTCCATGACCTCGCGGGCGATGAAGAGGCGCAGGATCTCGCTCGAGCCCTCGAAGATGGTGTTGATCCGGTTGTCGCGCAGGGTTCTTTCGGCCGGGAAGGGCCGCTCGCCCCGCGCAGCTAGGGAATCGGCGGTCTCGTAGCCGCGTCCGCCCAGCACCTGGACGGTCTCGTCGGCGATCCGCCACGCCGCCTCGCTCGCGTACATCTTGGAGATGGCGGCCTCGATGCGGATGTCCGCGCCTCCGATGTCCACGAGCAGCGAGGTGAGGTCGGACATGGCGTCCATCGCGAACGTCGTCGAGGCCATCCGCCCGATCTTGTCGGCGATCGCCGCGTGCTCCCCGATCGGCGCCCCCCACTGCACCCGCTCCCGCGCCCAGGTCCGGGAGATGTAGAGCGAGCGCTTGGCCGTCCCGATACAGATCCCCGGGAGGGTGAGCCGGCCCGTGTTCAGTGTCGTCAGGGCGACCCGCAGCCCTTTCCCGACCGGGCCCAGCACGTTCTCGCGGGGAATCCGGACGTCGGTGAAACGCATCACCCCGTTGTAGAGCGCCTTCAGCCCCATGAAGCGGCAGCGGCGCACGACTTCGACGCCCGGCCAGCGCGTATCCACGATGAACGTGGTGATCCCGGCCCGCCCTCCCGGAGTCTCCGCGGGAGTGCGCGCCATCACCACCAGCCAGCGCGCCCGGGTGCCGTTCGTGCACCAGAGTTTTTCGCCGTTCAGGACAAAGGAGCGGCCGTCCGGGGTCGGCTCGGCGTGCGCCTGCATGCGCGCCGCATCGGACCCCACCGTGGTCTCGGTGAGCGCGAACGCCGAAATGTCACCCGCCGCGACCTGGGGCAGGAACTCCGCCTTCTGTTCCTCGGTTCCGAACAACAGGATGGGCTGGGCGATCCCGATCGACTGGTGGGCGGAAATGAGGGAAGCGAGGCTCCCGCAGTGGCTGCCCAGCAGGATGGCGGAGCGGGTGTAGGTCCGCTGCGACAGCCCGAGCCCTCCGTAGCGCCTCGGGATCTTGATCCCGAAGGCGCCCATGGCCGCCAGGTCGCGGAACACCCGGTCGGGAATCTCGCCGGTGCGGTCGATCGCGTCGGCGTCGACCGCCTCGAGGAGATACGACTCCAGCCGCTCGAGGAAGGCCTCGCCCTCCGGCTCGACCCCGCTGTCGGGGTAAGGGCGCACGATTCCGGTGGACAAGCGCCCGAGAAAGAGTCCCCCGGCGAAGGTCGGGTAACGCCAACCCGTCTCCCGCGCCGCCTCGGTGAGTTCGAACGCGGCGCGTTTGCCAGCCGACATCCGGGAGGTGTCGATGGCGGTGGTCATGAGGGACTTCCGATTTTACGCACCCTCGCGGTCGCGGGTGGTGAGTGAGTCCCGCTATCCTTCCGGCTCAGGACGTCGGCTGGCGGACTGCCTCCTGGGTGGGGTGGTTATTCCGATCTGCCGTTCCGACCATCTTCCGGAACGCCGATCCGCCGGACAGCCCGACGGAAGGAGATCCGATGATCAGCCTGCTAGCGATGTTCCTCGCGCTGCCCAGCGCCGTGGAGTGGAAGACGTTCGAGTACATGGGAACGCACGGAGCCGAGTTCGTGGTCGCGGACCACACCGGGATCCTGATCCAGTGCAACGAGGAGCAGGAGCAGATCCTCGTGACGGTGCACGTTCCGCACGAGGAAGCCAGCCCGTCCGGGCGGCAGCAGCGGACGCTCTACGTGCAGCTCGACGGCGGGGACACCCGGAGCATCGAAAAGACGGAGGACCGGCCCTTTCCCGGGGTCTTCCAGTTCGAGCCGGAGGAGTGGCTCGTGGACTTCCTGCTCCACGGCGGCAGCCTGGCGCTTCGATTCGAGGACGAGACCATGGAGGCGCCGATTGACGCGGCCATCATGGAGATGACCCTCGACCACTGCACCGGCGGCACGCACGTCCACTGATCCGAACCCGCAAGACGTGAGCGGTTGACGTCCGCTCCATGACGGCGGACGCCGGAGTTCAGGAACCGATCAGTTCCGCGAGGCGGGTGCCGAGGAAGACGGGCCACACGAAGAGGCCCAGAAACCCTCGCCAGAAGCCCAGGTCCAGAAAACCGATCGTGAACAGCCACCCGACCATCCAGAGGCCGAAACCCAGTCCACCCTGATCGATCTTGATCCGCTGGGTCATTCGAGATCGCTCTTCCACGACGGTTGGGGTCATCCTAGCGGGCGGACGAGCATCCCGTCACGGTGACTTCGGACGGCCGGAGAAGGTGTCCATGGCGACGTGGATGCCGAAGAACGACGCAATCGGATCGAGCCAGCGGGCGGGGAGCAGGCGCAGCAGCTTCAGAGAGTGGACGAACCAGGGAAGGACGACCACGGCGCGATCTTTCTCGACCGCGCGGATGACGGCGGCGGCGACCCGCTCCGGTTCCAGGATGGGCAACAGGAAGGGGAAGCGGGTGCGGACGCCGGCGAACATGCCGGTGCCCACGAAGAATGGGCAGATCAGGCTGGTTCCCACCCCGGGGGCAGTCCGGCGCAACTCCGCCCGCAGCGATTCGTGGAAGCCGACCGCCCCGAACTTGGAAGCGCAGTAGTCGGACAGCCGGGAGACCCCGACCAGGCCGCCCGCCGACGCCATCGTGACCACGTGCCCCGATCCCGCTTCGATCATGGCCGGGAGCACTGCCTGGGTCGTCCAGAAGAGCGCGGCGGTGTTGACCCGCAGGGTGCGCTGGATCTCCTCCGGCGCCAGCTCGACCAGCGGTTTCCCGGAAACCACGCCGGCGTTGTTGACCAGGACGTCCACCTTGCCGAAAGAAGCCGCGAGACGTTCCGCCGCTCCCGCGACCGCGCCGGGGTCCCCGACATCCACCGCTTCCGAAACGACGAGCTGACTTCCGCGGGGGCGAGCGCCGCCGATCCGCGCGGCCGCGTCGGCCAGCGCCGCGGAGTTCACGTCCCAGATGGCGACGTGGGCGCCCCGGGCCGCGGCTCCCTGAGCGATCAGCAGCCCCATGCCCTGCGCTCCCCCCGTGACCAGCACCCGGCGGCCGTCCAGCTTCACCGGGAGTCCCCCGCCGGACGCGCGAAATAGGGGGCGAGCGCCGATTCCGGGGGCGGGGCGGTAAACCGGCTGACCGCCACTCCCAGCACGAGCGAAACCACGACGCCCGGGGCCGCCGGGTGGACCAGCTCCGGACCCCAGCCGGGCCACGGCAACACCCCGCTCTGCCAGACGAAGACCCCCGTGACGCCTCCCACCATCGCGGCGAGAGCGCCCTCCCGGGTGAGACCCCGCCAGAGGACTCCGAGGACGACCGGCACGAAGAACGCGCTCGCCATGATCGCGGTGAACAGCAGCACGATGAACTGCACCAGCTCTCCCTGGCCCACGCCGCTCAGGATCAGCACCAGCGGCGCGATGCCGACGATCAGGATCCCGCAGCGCGCCGCGAGCATCCTCGCCCGCGGACCGGCGCCGGGCCTCAGGACGCCCAGCAGATCGTGGGAAAGCGCCGATCCGGCCACCAGCAGCAGCGAGTCCACGGTGGACATGATCGCCGAGACGATGGCCGCGAGCAGCACGGTCCCCAGGACGGGCGGCAGCGCGTAGGACGCGATCAGCGGCATGGCCAGGTCGCCGGTCGGGAGGATGGGGAACAGCCCCATGGCCCCGAGCGCAATGAGAAAGACCAGCAGGTTCACGCCGGTGGCCACGATCATGGCGAGAAACAGGCCCCGCCGGATCTCCCGCTGGCCGCGCATCGCGTAGAGGCGCACGAGTTTCTCGGGGGTGGCAATCCCTCCCAGGAGAAAGGAGATCCCCATCGTGAAGAGCAGCACGCCGGGGAGCGCGCCGAACTCGAAGGCCTCGGGCCGCAGGGTCTCCACGGCGGCGAACAGCGGGCCCGGCCCCCCGAGCAGGCGGAAGACCATCGGGACGGCCACCAGGGCGCCGATCACCATGACGACCAGTTGCACGAGGTCGGTGTAGACCACCGCGACCATGCCGCCGATCGCGGTGTAGGCGAGCAGGATGACGGTGAAGAACACCATTCCCCAGACCGCCGGAATCCCGAACACGGTCTCGGCGATCAACCCGCCGGCGATCACCTGCGCCTGCACGTACACGGTGGCGGCGATCAGGATCACCACCGCGGCGAGCGCCCGGGCCCGCCGGCTGTAGTAGCGCCGCTCGATGAAGGCCGGCAGCGTCAGTTCCCGGGTGCGGGCGAAGCGCGGGCCCAGGACGCCAGCCATGAACCAGTAGCTGAACGGGATGAACAGCACGAGCCAGGTGAACTCCCAGCCCACGGTGTGAATCACCCCCACGGTGCCGATGTAGGTGCCCGCGCTCGCGTGGGTGGCGGCGAGCGTGGCGCCACCCAGCAGCCAGCCGAGCTTGCCCCCGGCGATCCAGTAGTCGCCCTCGGTGCGGGTACGCCGGAGCGCCACCGCCCCGATGGCGAAGATCGCCGCGAGGTAGGCGCCGAAGACGATCGCCGTCACGGCGGGCCGTCCCCGGGATGGTCAGCCGGTTCCCGCCGCTCGAGCCGCCGCATCCAGAACCAGTAGGCGAGCAGGATGGCGCCGAAGGCCGCAAACAGCCCCCAGAAGGAGAAACGGGTCATGGGGGGCTCGTCCCGGCCGGAGGCGGCGGCGCGAGGAGCCGGCGCGCCCCGAAGACGCCGAGTCCGATCAGCAGCAGGGCCAGGCCCCCGTCCACGATGGTGGCCAGGCCGATCGCAGACCCCTCCCCGGGGACGAGCCGGAACCGGAGGAGCGAAGGAGTCGCCGGAAGCTGCGCTTCGAGAGTCCCGCCCCCGGCGCTGCCCGCCGTAAGCGCGGGGAACGCGTCCGCGATCCGGTAGCCGGGAGGCGGGGTGATGACGGCCCTGAACGCCGGCTCGGCCCCCGGCTCGGGGGCCTCGTCGGGGAGCGGGACCGGGACGTGGACCCAGCCGGCATCGTCAACCTGCACGCGGTCCCGGAACAGCAGCGCACCCGCCGCGCCGCGTTCGAATCCTGCCGGCGCCCGCCGCCAGTCCGTCTCCGGAGACGGCGCGAGGACGTGAAACGCCGGGGAACCGGCGAACGGATGGTTCGGGGGGATCCGCGTGCGGACCGCTGCCCGGGCGGGATTCTCGAAGACCACCGTCATTTCCGCCGCCGGCGGTTGGGCAGCGCCGGCGCCCGCCGGAAGGACGAGGACGAGCCCCAGGGAAGCAAGGGCGCGGGGCACTCGAGTTATGCCCAGACGTCCCTCAGCACCCGGAGCGCGTTCCCGCCCATCACCTTGCCGATGTCCTCGTCGGAGGTACCGTGCTTCACCAGCCAGCGCAGGATGTTCTTCGACCCCTCGACCGGATTCTCGATGCCCGCGACGTAGGGAACCCGGTCGAAGGCGGGCGCGCCGCTTCCCGCGCTCGCCTTCTTGATGGAGAGTGCCGCCGAGTACACCCCGTGGAGCCCGACGTGGTCGCCGAACACCGTGTCCGGCCCGAAACCGACGTAGTCCACACCCACGAGGTCCTTCACGTACTCGAAGTGCTCCATGAACGACTCGAGGTTGTGCCGGGGATGGTTCTCCGTGAGCGTCGTGTGCGGGGCGGCCTCGATCCCGATGATGCCGCCCTTGTCGGCGCAGGCCTTGAGCACGTCGTCCGGGGCCATTCGCCGGGTGTTCCAGAGCGAGCGGGCCCCGATGTGGGTGATCGAGACCGGCTTCGCGCTCGCCGCGATGACGTCGAGGGTCGTCTGGTCGCCGCAGTGGGCGGTGTCGATCAGCATCCCGACCTTGTTCATCCGCTCGACGACCTGATGGCCGAACGCGGTGAGCCCCCCGTCATTCGCCTCTTTCAGCCCGCTCCCGAGCGCGTTCGACTCGCTGTAGGTGATCCCCATCTCGCGGACGCCGAACCCGTGGAGGACCTCCACGCGGTCGAGTTCGTTCTCGATGGGCGCCGCGCCCTCGATGGCCGCCACCCAGGCGATCCGTCCCTCCGCGTGGGCCCGCAGGATGTCGTCCACCGTCCGGCAGTGGATGAGGAAGTCCTGGTGGGCGATGTCCGCGAGACGCATCCCGAGGTCGTGGAGGACTTCGTTCCACTTCCAACCCGTCCGCGACTCGATCCGGCAGATGCCGTCGAGCAGGTTGTCGAACACGCAGTCCCAGTCGGACTGGGCCAGCGCCTCGAAGGGAGTGAAGACCCTTCCCTCGCGCACGTAGGCGGGAGTCCGGTGGATGTCGCGGGGAAAGCTGCCGAGATGTTCGTGCAGCGAAATCAGCACCAGCTCGCCGGCGAGGCGCTCCGCGCGGGCCTCCTCTTCGGCAGACAGCGGAACCGGGTGCGCCGGGAAGAGTCCGGCGTCCTCGACCAGGTCTTCCGGCGGGTAGTCCTCGCCCGGAGTCAGATAGCCGAAGGAGCGGTACCCGTCGGCGCCGCGCTTGTTTCGTCCCATGAATCGATGCTACCAACCAGCCGCGCTAGCTCGCGCCAGCCGCGATGGTGGTTCCGGCGGCGTCCTCGCAGTAGCGGGCGATGGCCGCGTGGTCCTCGCGCGCGTGACCGTTGTCCACCAGCGTCTTCACGA
>CAYUVU010000047.1:0-1884 GCA_964448205.1 uncultured Acidobacteriota bacterium | reverse complement strand
GCGGAGGGGGTCCGGGAGGCGGCGGGAGACCGGATTGCGGACCTGTGGCTTGCGGCAGAGGACGGCGCTCCGGTGGGCGAGGTCCGGGGCCTGCGGCTGCGCCGGGCGCGTCGTTCGGCGCTCCTCGCGGCCTCGGCGGGGATCGGGGAGTTGCTCTACGGCGAGGAGTGGCGGGCGTCGCCCGCCGGGAGCGGTGGCCGGCCAGCGGATTCCCTGGCCGACCCCGCGGAGGCGGCGCCGGACGCCGGTCTGTGGGTGGTATGGCCGGAGGCGGCGGAGACCGGGACCTCGGGACTCTCGCGCGCGCTCGCCGCGCGGGGGCAGCAGGTGGTGACGCTCGCGGCGGGCGAGGACCCGGAGCGCCGGGAGTCGTGGCGGGAGCTGTTCCGCGGGCTGCCGCAGGGAGCGCCGCTGCGCGGAGTGGCGCACCTGGGGGGGCTGACGATGCCCGGGGAGGCGGCGATGGGGGAGGGAGTGCGGGGCCTCACGGAAAGCGCCCTGGCGCTGCTGCAGGGGCTCTCGGACGCGGAGGCGCGCCCCCGGCTCGGCGTGACCCTGGCCACCCGGGGGGCGCAGTTGCCCGGGGGGACGGCGGAACGCGCGGTTGCGGGCGCGGCGCTCTGGGGGCTCGGGCGCAGCGCCGCCCGGGAGCTGGGCGACGTCCGGGTGCGGCTCGTGGACCTCGACCCCGAGGAGGCGGGCGACGACGGGGCGCGGCTCGCGGAGGAGCTGCTCCATCCGGACCGGGAGGAGGAGGTCGCGGTTCGCGGGGGGACGCGCCGGGTCCGCCGGCTGACGCGGCTTGCTCTCGAGCGGGGCGCCGGGACGCGCCGGGTGCGCGGGGAGCGGAGCTACCTGGTGACGGGCGGCCTGGGCGGGATCGGGCTCCGGGTCGCGGACTGGCTGGTGAAGCGGGGAGCGGGGGCGGTGGTCCTGAACGGCCGCCGGGCGCCGGAGGCGGAGGCGCTGGCGGCGGTGGAGGCGCTTCGCTCGCGGGGAGCGAAGGTCCGGGTGGAGATCGCGGATGTCGCAGACGAAGCGGCGGTGGCCGGGCTGGTTTCGGGGTTCGCGGACCGGGGGCTGCCCCCGCTGGGGGGGGTGATCCACGCGGCGGGGGTGCTGTCCGACCGCGCGCTCGTGAACCAGGACGGGGAGAGCTTCGCCCGGGTGCTGCGGCCGAAGGTGCTCGGCGCCTGGAACCTGCACCGGGCGACGTCGGAGCTGGAACTGGAACTGTTCGTCCTGTTCTCGAGCCTGGCGGGCTTCCTGGGGAACGCAGGGCAGGCGAACCACGCGGCGGCGAACGCCTGGCTCGACGGCCTGGCGGCCTGGCGGCGCCATCGCGGGCTGGCCGGGCAGGCGATCGCCTGGGGACCGTGGTCCGGGGTCGGGGAAGCGGAGGAGGCGAGGGAGCGGATCGGGCGGCGCCTGGATGCCCTGGGCGCGGGCTGGCTGACGCCGGAACAGGGTCTCGGCGCCCTCGAATGGCTGCTGGCGGAGGATGTGCCGCGGAGCGCGGCGGCCCTGGTGGACTGGGGAGCGGCGGAAGGCGAGGGATCGCCGCAGTTCGAGGACTTCGCGTCCGAGATGTCGCGGGATGCGGACGGCGCGCCCGCAGGGGGCCTGCTGGAGCGCCTCCGGGCGGTGGACGAGACGGAGCGCGAGCCGGCGCTCGTCCACTTCCTGCGGGAAGAGGTGCAGTCGGTATTGCGGCTTTCGACGCCGCCGGCGACGGAGAGTGGATTCTTCGACCTCGGGATGGACTCGCTGATGGCGGTGGAGCTCGGGAACCGCCTGAGCCGGTCGCTGGGACCGGAAGTCCCGGTGCCGAACACGGTGGTGTTCGACCATCCGGACATCGGTCGTCTGGCGCGGTATCTGGCG
>CAYUVU010000046.1:0-5495 GCA_964448205.1 uncultured Acidobacteriota bacterium | reverse complement strand
ACATGCCGGCGGGCGCAAACCCCGCACTCGCCCGCACCATCGGCGTCATGCTCAAGAACGCCTGGCTCCAGACGCTGCTCACCCGCCCGACGCAGATCAAGACCCACCCCAACCGCTACTTCCGCCCCGCCGTCTTCCTCTGCGACGAATACCAGTCCTTCGCCTCCGTCGGAGAGGACGACCCCTCCGGCGACGAAAAGGCCTTCGCGCTCACCCGCCAGTGCCGCGTCATCCCCATCGTCGCCACCCAGTCCATCAGTTCGCTCAGGAGCGTCCTGTCCGGCGAGAACGCTTGGCGCACGCTGCTCCAGACCCTCCGGACCAAGATCTTCCTCTCCCTCAGCGACGACGCGAGCGCCGATCAGGCCTCCAACATGTGCGGCAAGGTCCTCCGGCTCTCCCCCTCCTACTCCTTCACGGAATCGGCCAAGCCCGGCTTCTCGGTCATCACCGCCCGCGCGGGCGGCGCGAAGGGCTCCCTCGGGACCTCGAAGTCCTACCGCGAGCAGCGGGAGTCCCTCTTCCATCCCCGCACTTTCTCCCTCCTCGAGAACTGCCAGGCCATCGTCCTCCCCTACGACGGGACCAACGCCCGGCCCGCCACCCGCGCCTATCTCAAGCCGCACTACCTCCCCCGCGAGCGCCCCTACTGGCGCGCGCGGGAAGCCGGTCAGATATGAGCATGCCCATGCTCACCGCCGTTGGAGCGGCCTCGGCGCTCACGGCCTGTTACCCGGAACCTCGTCACCATGGATAAACCAGACAGCACCAAACGGGCGGGACCCTCTCCCGCCGACCTCCCTGTGATCCCCTGGTGGCGTCCCGCCAAGCTCCCTGACGGCAGCTGGGGCGCCCGCAACGACGCCGCTGACGTGCTCCCCGCCGTCCTTACCGGCCGCCGCATCGTCGTTACCGACCGACGGCGCCACGGCTGGACCTCGACCGTCCTGGAGGTCCCCGGACTATGTCCTTGTCCGGGACACTCCTCGCTACCACCGACGGCCAAAGCCGGGACAACCCCCGGCTGATTCGTGAGGCCGGGCCGTTTCGGTCGCGAGCTAGCCGGCTGACCCGCGGGACCCGTCCGCGGCCGGGCTAGACAGAAACGCTCCCCACGACTCCATGAGTGCCCGGCGGCGCTCGAACAGGTCGGAGCGGAAGTACGCCCCCTCGACCCCGCCGACCGTATGTGCAAGCGCCGCCTCCGCGACCTCTCGCGGCGCGCCCGTCTCCGCGCACCAGTCGCGGAACGCCGACCGGAATCCGTGAACTGTCGCCCGGTCCGCCAATCCGTTGTCCCGGAGGACCTTCGTCAGGGTCATGTTGGAGAGTTCCCGCCCGCGCTGGCGGCCCGGGAACACCAGCCCGGTGCGGTCTTCGAAGGCACCCGCCCGCTCCAGAACGGCCATCGCCTCCGCGGACAGGGGGACCCGGTGCGGCGCTCCCGTCTTTGTCCGCTCGCCGGGAATGCGCCACTCCCGCGCCTCCGTATCCATCTCGCTCCACCGCGCGCCGCGCGCCTCCCCCGACCGCGCCGCCGTCAGAACCAGGAAGCGGAAGCAGAGCCTGACCGCAGGGCTTGCCGGGGACGCGTCTACCGTCGTCAGGGCCTCGCCCACCTCCCGGTAGGGGAGGGCGCGGAAGTGCGTCTTCTGGACGTTCCCCTTCGGCAACGCGCCGTCGATGGCCTCCGCCGCCACGTTCCCGGACGTGAAGCCGTGAGCCTGCGCCCAGGATAGGACCGTCCGGATTCGCTGGCGGACCCTCCGAGCCGTCTCCGCCTTCGTCGTCCAGATCGGGAGCAGCACCCGCAACACGTCCTCTCCGCGGATCGAATCGACCCGCTGGTCCCCGATGATCGGGAATGCGTAGGTCTCCAGCGTCGTCGCCCACTGCGCCGCGTGCTTCCCGTTCCGCCACTGCGAGCGTAGCCCTTCCAGCGTGCGGGCCGCAGCATCCCGGAAGGTCGGGGCTTTCGCCTGCCGGCGTTCGGCCAGCGGGTCGCGGCCTTCGAACACTGCGCGCCGGTTCTCCCACGCCTTCACCCGGGCCTCGGCCAGGGGCACCAGGTCGAAGGGCCCGAGGCCGATGTCGCGGCGCTTCCCGTGGATCGTGAGGCGCTGCACCCAGCTCTTTCGCCCGCTCGGCCTCACCCGGAGATACAGGGTCTGGTCAGCTTGGTACTTCCCTGGCTCCAGGAGCGCTTTCGCCCTCGCTGCAGTCATCGTTCTCATGGTTCTCACCTACCGCGCTTCTTTCGTGGGATCGAACTCGCAAATCGAACTCGAACCCCGAATGGTCCCACGAACTCAGCCGGAAAACCCTGAAATCGACGGGAACGTCCAAGCGGCTATGGGAGCCATTATATCACGCTTTATTCACGGTTTACGCGATCTCTCGGGACCAGATCGGAACCCCGAGGACACCCCCCAACGGCGGAGAGGGTGGGATTCGAACCCACGTGCCCGGCTCTTCACCGGACAAAGCGCTTTCGAGGCGCCCCCGTTACGGCCACTTCGGTACCTCTCCGGCCCAGGTTGGACACGGTGCGCTGGCGTCGGCCGGTGGCGGCCGCCGGCTACCTCCGGTCGCGGAAGAACGTCTGCAGCAGCTCGCGTCCCTCGTCGGCCAGGACTCCCGAAACCACCGTGAGATGGTGCGGTAACCCGAGGCCGTCCAGCGCGACCTTCGATTCTACTCCACCGAATTTGGGCTCCGGCGGGCCGTAGACGAGCCGGCGGATGCGGGCGTGAGCGATGGCGCCGGCGCACATCAGGCAGGGTTCGACGGTGGCGTAGAGGTCACAGCCGGTCAGGCGGTAGTTGCCCGTGCGCTCCGCGGCGCCGCGGAGGGCGAGGATCTCGGCGTGGGCGGTGGGGTCGCCGGTCTCGAGGACGCGGTTCCGGGCGGTGGCCAGGATTTCGCCGTCTTTCGCGACAACGGCGCCGACGGGGACCTCGCTGTTCTGCGCGGCCGCTTCGGCCTCCGCGAGGGCGGCGCGCATGAGGGTGAGGTCGAGGTCGGTGATCGCCGGCCCGCCGTCTTGAGTCACGGCGGCATCGTAGTGGGGCGGGCCCTCACGCAGGCCGGCGGTGCGCCATCCGCGGGCCTCGGGCCCGCTGTGCCGGCTGAAGCTGGCGTTCCAAGCCGTACGCGTCGTGAGGACAGGTGTCAAACGACAGGTAAGGATCGGTCTTAAACGACACCCACTTTGTCAGGGGTGTGCGTCGTTGGGAGAGTCTGCGGTTCTCGTATCGGGGGAACCGGCGTGGCGCTCAGCAAGGATCTACGGATGACGATCAGGACGCTTTCGGAGCGGGGATGTTCGCGGCGGGAGATCGGGCGAGCGGCGGGGGTGAGCGAGCGTCAGGTTCGTTATGAGCTGGGTCGGGACTTGGGGATGGAGGATGGCCGGGCAAGGCAGCCGGAGCGTGCTTCGAGGCTTGGGGAGGTGATCCGGGAGTGGTGCGCGGACTTTGCGGTGGGTCAGCCCTTGAACGCGACGGCGCTGCACGAGCATTTGGTGGCGGCGCACGGGTATGAGGGGAGCCTGCGGTCGGTGCAGCGGTATCTGCGTCGTCGGTTGGGGCCGGGCCGGGTTCGGGCGCGGCGTCGGGTGGAGACGCCGCCGGGGGCGCAGGCGCAGGCGGACTGGGCGGAGGCGCCGCGGATGCTGGTTGGCGGCCGGCGGGGGGTAAGTGCGTTTGCGCTTCGGTTGAGCTTTTCGCGGAAGAGCGCGGTGGTGTGGTCCCAGTTGAAGGACACGCTGTCGTGGTTGTGGGTTCACGGGCAGGCGTTTGTGCGTTTGCAGGGGGTGACGGCGACGGTGCGGGTGGACAACGTGAAGACGGCGATCGTGCGCGGCGCGGGGGTGTGGGGGGAGGTGAACCGGGCGTATCTGCGGTATGCGGAGGAGGCGCGGTTCCACATTGATCCGTGTCCGCCGCGGGCTCCGGAGGCGAAGGGGAAGGTGGAGCGTGGGATCCTGGACCTGCGGGGTTGGGGTCCGGCGCCGACGAGCGAGTGGTCGAGCCTGGAGGAGTTGCAGGCGTGGACGGACGCTCGGTTGTTGGCGTGGGAGTCGCGCCGGACGAGCCCGGCGACGGGGCGCGGGGTGTTGGAGAGTTGGGAGGAGGAGCGGCGGTGTTTGGGCGACTGCACGGGGTTGCCGGAGCCGTTCGACCTGGTGGGGACGCGGCCGGTGCGGAAGGACTGCACGGTGGCGTTCGACGGCCGGAGCTGGTCGGTGCCGTTCCGCCTGGTGGGGACCCGGGTGGAGGTGCGCCGGTGCGCGCGCCGGGTGCAGGTGTTGGATCGCGGGGAGGTGGTGGCGGAGCATCCTCGAGACGGCAGCTCCTTGATCGTGCGCGACTTGTCGCATTACGAGGGTGCGTCGACGGGCCGGGTGCTGGCGCCGGCGCCGCTGGGGCGGATGGGGCGTCGGCTGGAGGAGATCGGGGCGATGGCTCCGGAGGAACGCCCCCTGGATCTGTATGCGGCGCTGGCGGAGGTGGCGCGATGGTGAGTATGGAGGTGGATCTGGACCGGACGCGGCGGATCCTGGGGGAGCTCGGGATGCGGGAGGCATCGGCGCGGTTGTCCGAGTTGCTGACCGAGAGTGCGCGGGAGGACCTGCCGGCGCATCGCCTGTTGGTTCGGGTCCTGGAGACGGAGAGGGAGTTCCGCCGGCAGCGGCGCCTGGAGATGGGGCTGCGGATGGCGGGGTTGCCTCTGGGACGGACCCTGGGGAACTTCGACTTCGACTTCCAGCCGACGCTGGACCGGACGCGGGTGGAACTGTTGGGCACGTGCGGGTGGATCCGGGAGCGGCAGAACGTTCTGCTGCAGGGCCCGCCGGGCGTGGGGAAGACGCACCTGGCGGCGGGTCTGGGGATGCGGGCGCTGGAGAACGGGTTCCGGGTGGCGTTTTACCGGCTGGATGAGTTGCTGCGGACCCTGAAGCGGCACGAGGGGTCGACGACGCCCCGCGGGAACCGGCGGTATCTGTCGGCGTCGCTGTTGATCATCGACGAGATGGGCTACGAGGCCCTGGACGCGAAGGAAGCGAGTCAACTGTTCCGGTTGATCAACGACCGGCACGAGCGGGGGAGCGTGCTGATCACGACGAACAAGGCGATCCGGGAATGGCCGGAGGTATTGGCGGGGGACGCGGTGCTGGCGAGCGCGATCCTCGATCGGTTCCTGCACCGCTGCGTGGTCCTCGACATCCGGGGCCGCAGCTATCGGCTCCGGGACCTGGAGCAGATCTTCCGGGAGCGCCAGGAGACGATCGCTCGATCCTTCCTCCTCCCTGAAGAGGCGGCCTCATCCCCCGCCGCGGCGCCGCCGGGTCAGGAGGGACGTCGGTGAGCGCTCTGGTCGCCCTCCGGGCTCCCGCCGCGCTCCCCAACGTCCCTCCTGACCCGCCGAAGCAGGCTCTCCAGGGTGACAAAGTTCGTGTCGTTTATCTGGGCCAATCTGGGTGTCGCTTGACA
>CAYUVU010000045.1:0-20731 GCA_964448205.1 uncultured Acidobacteriota bacterium | reverse complement strand
GTAGAGGATGACCGGCTCGCCGTCGAGCCGCAGGTGCTGCCGCTCGGCTTCGAGCTCCGAGAGCGGCAGCCGCCAGTTCAGGGCGCTCGGCGCCGGGTCGCCGTGCCACTCCAGGCCGGGGCGGTTGACGAGCTCGCTGAGAAAGGGCGTGGCCTCTTCCGCCGGCAGGATCCGGAGCGGGGTGACCTCGTTGGTGAGCGCCGCCGAGGCCTCGACGAGCTGGCGGAAGCGGGTGGCGGCCTGCCGCACCTCGGCGAGGAGGAAGACCGACTCGTGGGGGTTGCGGCGCGCCCGGAGCCAGTTGCGGGCGGACTCGACGAGCCAGTGGCCGCCGCGCGGTCCGGAGCGGCCGGCCCGCTCCAGGCCCGGGTTGTGGCTCCAGACGACGAACGTCCGGAGGTCGTGGATCCGCGAGAGCAGGAAGTCGCGCCGGTTGCGCTGGGACAGCGCTGCGACGCCGTCGAGGCCGTTGACGTCGGGCAGGACGCCGGGCCGCCGCAGCAGGTAGAAGTAGAGGCGGGTCCTCGTGTCCAGCGAGGAGAGCAGGCGCTGCCAGCGGTTGAGGATCTGGTCGAGCTGCTCGGGGGTGCGGCCGTCGAGGACCGCAGGCTCCAGTTCGGCGGCCGCCAGGAGTTCGCCGGCGCGGGTGATGCAGAAGGGGTGCTCCTTCAGCCAGCCCCAGTAGGGCAGCTCGTCGGCGAGCGCGCCCGCCGCGGCGAAGTCCTGCTGCTCGGCCTTCAGGTTCATCACTCGAGGAGGTCCACGTGCCAGCGGCCCGGCTTGCCGGCGTCGTAGCGGGTGCGGCTCTCGGCGCTCGCCTTCACGATGGACAGCATGTTGGGGTCCTCGCGCCAGGCGAGCAGGCCGAGGCCGTAGAGGACGAGGAAGATCACCCCGCCGGTGAGGAGCGAGTTGATGGCGTTCCACATCGCCATGCCCAGGGTGGCGGAGAGCAGGAACCACCGTCGCTCGACGCCCATGATGGTGAGCGGCCGGCTGAGCGCCGGGTGCCCGTGCCAGGCGTGCTTGCCGGTCACGGCTCAGCCCGGACCGTATGCACGGCGCATACCGTATGCCTTCATACAATGCATACGATCAATACGGTGCAGGTCCCCAGCGGGATCAGGTGATCCAGCCGAGGAAGTTCGTGGCGCCGATCGCCATACCGAGGCCGAAGATGATCCCGGCGATGGCCTTCTTGGAGCCGCCCTCGCCGAAGGCGAACATCAGCCCGCCGATGACGATGGCGACGAGCGAGAGCCCCCGCGCGATCGGGCCGGTGAAGGCCGCCTGCAGGCGGTTCACGGCCTGCACCCAGGGACTGGTGCCACCGCCGAATGCCACGCTGGCGACCAGCATTGCGGTGGCCGCCAGGGTGAGGACGACGCGGATGCGGGATGTGATGGGTCTCATGCGAACACCTCATGGTCAGTCGTTGAAGTCGCCCTTCTCCTGTTCGGCAAGGCGGCGGGAAAGGTCGGGGTCGCCGTCACCGCGGCGCGCCGAGCGCTCCGCGAGGTCGACCTTCCGGCCGATGTCGTAGAGGCCCAGGCTCCGCAGGATCCCGGCGGCGGCGATCGCGACAGTGAGGAACGCGCTGCCCGCGTAGACGGTGATCGGCCACCAGTAATCGGTGACGATGAGCCGGCGGTAGGGCGACAGGTAGTCGAGGCGCGACGCGCCGAAGTAGACGAGCGCGGCCGTCACCGCGACGCCGACGCCGACGCTGATCTTCCAGGGGTGCACGTCAGATCTCCATGAGTTCCGGCGGACGTGGATCCCGCCCGCCGCCGCTGCGCTGTGGTTTCGCCGCTTCCCGGAAGGCCTTCGCGACCTTCGCGATCATCCGTCCGGCCTTGCCGTTCGCGCCATGGAGGACGAACCCGGCGGCCGCCTTGGCCGCCACGGCCCCTTCCCGGTAGTGCTCGCTGATGACCTCGATGTTCACCCTGCCGAACGTGTCGCGGCCGCCGGCGTCGTCGGCGGCGTATTCGAGCTGCGCGTCGGGAAACGAGACTGCGCCTTCCGGGGTGTGGGGGAGCCCGAGTTCGGCTGCCGCGCGCCGGCGTTCGGCGTCGGCCGCCTCGCGTCCCGCCCGGGCGCGGGCCTTCTCGCTCCGCCGGATCACGGCGCGGCGCAGCTCCGCATCGAGCCGGACGCGGACCGCCGTGATCCCCTTCGCGGCGAGCTCTTCACGGGCGGCCAGGACCGCACGGTAGACAACGACATCGTGGGCGAGGTCCTCGCGGCGCCCGAGTCCGCTCCAGAAGTGCTGGTCCTCGGCGTAGCCGCGGCCCGCCGCCGCGTCCGCGGCTTCCCGCGCGCCCTTCGGGGTCGCAGCCAGCACCGCGAAGGAGCCGCCGTTCGGGCCCTCTGCTCGCTGTTCGGTCACGAGGCCGTCGCGCTTGAGCCGGTTGATCTCGGCCCGTCCCGCGAAGGGGTGGCCCTCAAAGTGGAAGTCGACAATGTCCTGGTAGGCCACCGCGCGATGCGCGCTGATGTCCGCCAAGGCGCCCTTGCGCCGGTCGCGCCTCCGGGGCGCGCCCTCCCGGGAGCCGTGTTCCCGGCGGTGGCCGGTCCGCCGCAGCTCGCGGCCGCGGGGAACTGCCGGCCGGTCCGGGTGGCGGGATTCGGGGCGGCGGCTCATCTACCTGGGTCAGCGTCCGGGCGACATCGCCGGCGCCTGGCGCTGGAGCGCGGGCCTCGGGTTGGGGATCTCGTGCGGGTCGCGCTCGGTTGAGGCCTGGACCGCGGTGCGGGCCTCGCGGGCGATGTCCCGCAGCTGGTCGCGGGCCGGCCTCATGAGGTGCCGCGCGATGCGCTCGCCCTCGGAGGCCGCACGGTGCATCTCGCATGGGTCCTCCTTGAGCGCCTGGATCCACAGTTTCGGGTTGGTGGAGTCCGAACTCGGCTTGTAGTCGCCCCCCAGGCGGTTGCAGAGCGTCATGGCGGCGATCTCGACGCGGAGCATCTCGCGGGCGTGCGCCAGACTTCCATGGCCATCGCGGTGGGCCTCCCGGAAGGTCGCGCGGTTCATCCGGCTCTCGTGTCCGGAGGCGTGCGCCAAGTTCCGGAAGACGGTGCTGAAGTAGTGCTCCGGGCTCCGGAAGTGCCGCGGGACAACGACGGTGTCGTGCTGCGCGTTGTAGTACGACTGCTTGCCCGAGGGTGAGGTCAGCAACGTGACCTCGGAAGCGAGGACGACGGCGCGGGCCTTCCGTAGGGACTCCCACTCCCCCCGCGCCTCACCCAGGCCGAACTCCAGGCTGGGGACCTGCTCCACGTTGTAGACGACGGACGTGTGGGAGGCAGGCTCTTGGTGGTTGCTGTCGTCGCGGACGAGGACGCGTTCACCGGGTCCGATCGGCCGGTGGCCGCCGGCTTTCTCGATCTGGTCCCTGGTCAGCCAGCGGTTGTCTTCGAAGCCCCGGTGCGTGCCGCGGCTCGCGAGATAGACGGAGTTCGCGCCGGTGTAGGCCTGCCCGGTAACGGCGTTCCGCGGCTGGACCTCGCTGCAGCGGAGATCATTGTGCATCCAGGGTGCCGTGCCACGGTCGATGAGCGAGATCGCGGTCTTTGCGAACGTGTCGTGGTAGCGGCTGGGCGAGTCGACCGCGGGCTGCCCGTTCAGGCCCCGCGCGAGGTCGTCCCGGTATCCACGGTCCGCGGCGCGTTTGGCGGCGTTGTCTTCCCGCTGCTCGCGGTCGATGAGAAGAGCTGGATCCAGGCGGTCAAGAACGTCCCGCGCGAGGTCGCGTACGGCGCGCCAGCCCTTGAGGAAATCCGCGCTGGATTCGCGCTCCGGCGCTTGCGACGGGGGGCTTGCGGCGTTCGCCATAACGCGGGGTCAGCGTCCCGGCGCCATCGCCGGCGCCTGGCGCTGGGGCGTGGGTTTGGGAGGAGCCTGGGGAGCGCGCTCCGGCGTCTCCGCATCGCGCGCGGCGCGCGCCTCACGGGCGATGTCCCGCAGCTGGTCGCGGGCCGGTCTCATGAGGTTCCGCGCGATCCGGTGCCCCTCGGAAGCCGCCCGGTGCATCTCCCGCGGGTCCTCCTTGAGCGCCTTGATCCACAGCTCCTTGTAGCTCGGGTCCGCGTTCGGCTCGTAGCCGACCCCGAGGCGGTCGGCGACCGTCATGACGGCGATCTCCGTCCGCATCTTCTCGCGGCCGTGCGCCGCGCCTTTGAGCCCTTCGCTGTGCGTCTGCTTGAAGGTCTCGCGGTCCATCCGGCTCTCGTGTCCGGAGGCGTGGGCCATGTTCCGGAGCGCGGTGCTGTAGTAGTGCTCCGGACTCCGGAACGCCTTCGAATCGGGCAGCACCACCTGGTCGCGGTCCTTGCTGTAGTAGGCCTGGTCGCCAGGGGAGGTCTTGATCTCCACCTCGGAGGTCGCGATGACGGCGTCGGCGTTGTTGTGGGCCTGCCAGTAGGGACGGGGCCGCCGCGGCGGCAGCTTCAGGCCTTTGACCTGCTCCACGTTGTAGACGAGGGAGGTCCGCCAGACGGGCTTTTGTCCATCGCGGTCCTCGCGCACGAGGACCCGTTCGCCGGGCCCTTTCGGCGGCTGGGCGCCGGCCTTCTTGATCTGGTCCATCGTCATCCAGCGGTTGTCGGTGAAGCCCCGGTCCTGGCCGCGGCTCGCCAGGTAGACGGAGTTCCCGCCGGTATAGGCGCGCCCCGTGATGGCGTTGCGGGGCAGGACCGGCTCTCCGGTCTTCGAGGCGCGCTGCCAGGGCGCGTTGCCGGCCTCCATCTGCCGGATGGCGGTGTCGGCGAACTTGCCGTAGTAGCGGCTGGGCGAGTCGACCGCGGGCTTCGGGGACGGAGAGGTTTTGGCTTCGGCCATGTCGGTTGCTCCTGGGTTGGGGTTTCGGGATAGCGAGTCGTAGAGCGCCGCCGCTCCGCGATGGTCGAGAACGACGTGTTGGTCCGTCATTCCTCGTCCTCCGTCTCCGGATGCTTGAACTCGATGCGTCCCCGAACGGACACGGGATTGCCGTGGAGGCGCGCGGGGTGGAAGAACGCGTAGTGGACGCGGCGGACCATCACGGCCGCGATGCAGTCGTCCGAACGGTGGAGTACGGACGTGACTCGGGCGCGGCCGTTGAACAGGAACACCACCTGCAGCTCGACGAAGAACTCGCCGGAGACGCCGTTGGCCGGCATCCAGCGGAGCTCCGGTGGTTCGTCCACGGAGTCAAAGGGCAGAGCCGCCTGGTACGCGGCCCGGTCGGCCTGGTGCGGCACGAAGGGAAAGGGGACGGGGCATCCGTCGACTCCGATCACCGGATCGGTGACGACGAAGTCGGGAGAGACCTCGGGCGTGGTCGGAGTGTCGGCGCCGCGGATGCGGTCGCAGCCCAGGGCCGGGTAGAGGAGGATCGGAACGAGCCCGAGCGCCAGGCGGGGCAGGAGCGGCGGTATGGTCATCGTCCAGGGCTCATGGCCGGCTGCTGCCGGGAGGGCGCCGGGGGCGTGAGCCCCGGAACGCGCATCTCCGCCGCATCCGGAGCAGGCGGCTTGTCCCGGCCGATCTGCTCGATGCGCTCGCGGGCGGGCTCCACCAGGTAGCGGGAGATGCGCTCGGCCTCGCCGGCGGCGCGGTGGATCTCCCGCGGGTCGTTCTTCAGCGCCTGGATCCAGCTCTTGACGTACGCGGCCTGGTTGCCGCACCCGTCATGCGGGAGGTGGCCGATGCCGATGCGCTCGCCGGTCATCATGGACGCGATTTCCGCCCGGAGCTCCTCGCGGGCGTAGGGCGCGCTGCCGAAGCCCCCCGTGGGGTACTTGACCGCGTTGTGGAAGGTCTCGCGGTTCAGCCGACTCTCGTGTCCGGAGGCGTGTGACAACTCATGGAGGGCAGTCGCGTAGTAATGCTCGGCGGAGCGGAACTGGCCGCGTTCCGGAAGGACGATCTGGTCGCGGTTGCTACTGTAGTAGGCCCGATCCCCCGCGACGTGCGTGATGGGCACCTTGGCCGCTTCGATGACTGCTTCGGCGGCCTGGTGGCGCTGCCATTCGGGGGCGGGAGCGTCGCGCGGCGGCAGCTGCAGCCCTTCCGTCTGTTCGACGTTGAAGACGGTGTAGGTGCGCCAGAAGCGCGCCCCCCGCTTGCTGTGGCGCGTGTAGGCGGGCCGGCCTTCCTCATCGACGACCGGGCGGCCCTGTTCGTCTTTCTCGGGAGTGATCCGCTGGCTGCCGACGTAGAGGATTTTTTCGCCGTGCTCGCCCTTGCGGACGTGACCGCCCGCCTCTTTGATCTGGCGGTAGGTGGCCCAACGGGTGTCCGCGAAGCCGCGTTCCTGGCCGCGAAGGCTGAGGTAGAGGGAGTTGCCGCCTCGGTATTCGTCGCCCGTTACGGCGTTCCGGGGCAGGGACCGCTCACCGGGCTTCCACGGTTTCTGCCACGGCGCGGTGCCGGCCTCGATCTGCTTGATGATCGAGTCCGCGAACTGCTGATGGTACTGCTCGATACGGTCCCTGCCGGGAGTCTTGCTTTTGGCGTTGGCCATGTTGGTTTCGCCGGCGTAGTCGAGAACCGGCCGTTAGGCCCAGTCGTCGGGTGGCGGCTCGGTGTCCTCGAGGGTGGCCAGGTCGTCCTCGTAGGGCGGGAACCCGAAGGGCTCGCCGATCTCGTCGTCGGCCACGATGAGGAGTCCGGAGTCCAGCGCTCTGGCGAAGTCCTCCTCCGTGTCGACCTGGACGGCGGGCTGGCCGTCCACGGTGATCTTTCGGACTGCCATGTGCGCTTCTCCTTTCGCGTCAGCGGGATGGCTGCGTCCGCTGCCGCGGGCGCTGGATGTCGAGGAATGCCTTGCGGGTGGTCCGCTCGGCGTAGTAGTGCGGGTCGTGCTTTTCGCCGGCCCGCCGCTTCTCGAGGACTGCGATGACCTTCTCCTGAGAAACGCCCTTGCGGAGCTGGTCCTTCGCGTAGGCCCAGTCCCTGGCGGACTGACTGTTGTCGCGCCCCTCGACCTGGCGGGCCGCTCCTGACGAGCGCTTCGGAGACAGCTCCACCTCGCGTAGATGCGCGAACGCATCTGGGTGCGTTTTCCGTCCGGCGTGGTCGGTCCAGCGGACGGGGGCGTCATCGCGCTCCGGCTTCTTGTTGCGGAAGCCTGGAAGACGCATGACGCGGGCAACGTCGGCCACCGATGAGTCGCCGCCGTATTCGGCCGCCAGGCGGCGCATGGCGTCCTCGGCCTCCGGGGCGGTCCAGACGTCCGGATCCGCGTGCCAGATGACCTGGTAGTTGTGGCGTGAGCTCCGGACCACAGCCGCGGGGCGGGGCAGGGACCCGGCGTGCACGTCGGCGAGAACACGGTGGAGGGACTCGGGACCGTTGCGGTCCAGGTCGAGCTGGAGTCGGCGCACCTTCGCCACGTCCTGCTTCTCGCGGCGGCGCCGCTCCGGCCTGACGGGGTTCATCGACACGAAGATGTCGTAGCCCTCCGCGTTCAGGTGCCGGAGGAATGCCTGGAACTTGGGCGCGGTGACGGCTCGCGCCTGGCAGATGCGCTGTTCCGGATGGCGGCCTGCGATCCGGTCGATCGCTACGAGAGCGAGATGTTCTTCAGCGTGAAATAACGCCCGGATATACGCCGCGGCCTGGTCCGGGTCTTGCGGTGTGTGTGTGTGTGTGTGTGTGTGGTCACGGGTTCGTCGCCGGTTATCTATCACAGGTACGCCGGCGATGGCGAATTCAGCCTCCAGCGCTGGCGGCGATCCTGATGGTGCGGAGCTGGTCCAGCCAGGGTTTTCGCGTTCGTAGCTGACCCGCCGCGCCAGCGGCGGGAGAGGGAGGGGCCGCGAAGCGGAGCCCGACCGGAGGCGCGTGACGAAGTCGCGCTAGATGGCGTGAAACTGCCGGTGCGGGGTGGACGTTTGCGTCGGCTGCTCTCTCAGCGCGCCGCGCGCGCTGCGCGTGGTTGTTCTGCGTCCCTCGCGCGCACTTCCCCAATTCCCTTTCCCCATATGGGAAGAATTGGGAAGGAATTGGGGAAGAATTGGGGTACGGGCGTTCGGTGCAAGAGCACCACCGGAATTCGAGAGACTGGTCGCCCTGGAAACACAGCAGGTCGCCCTGGAAACACAGTAGGTCGCCCTGGAAACACAGCAGGTCGCCCTGGAAACACACGGTCGCCCTGGAAACACACCCCACCCCAAAGGGAGGGGCCAGCTATTCCGTCAGCCGGCGGTGGCGACGTCTCGGGTCCACGGCCGCGAGGCGGAAACCGCGGCGTGCGTTCCGATCGTCCGCGAGTTCGTATTCCAGGTCGCCGGCATCTTGGAGGTCGTCGAGAGCAGCTTCGGTTCGCAGACGACGCTTGTGTCGCGCTCGCTTGTCCATCGTTTCCGGAATAGGACCGCAAGCGAGGCGCGAGAGATCCTCGAGGGAATAGACGGAGAGAGACCGCGCGGCCGGGTTAGGAATCCGCTTGCCGGTCGTGATCGCCTTGGGGTGATGCCACTCCTGGACCGGTCTTCCCTTGCTGTAGATGGGATTGCCGGCGGCGTCCAGAATGACGCCGCCGGGCCCGCGCCGCACCTCGGGGATCGTCAGCTCGATGCCGCGCCCGTTGATGGCGAAGCGATCCCGCAGGAAACAGGCCCCGAGATAGAGCCGCCAGTGCGGCGCCGAGCGTCTGCCCCAGTGCCGGGCTCGGAACCGGTCGTACCGGAAGCCTCGCCCCTCCGGGTTTGGCGGCATTCGGACGAATATCTCGACCGAGCCGTCGAGATCGTAGGGGACCGCCCCGATCATTAGCGGGCGCAGAGCGGCCAGTGATCCGTCGGGCAGGGTGATGGGCCCGGCCTCAAGGTGCGTCATGCGATCGAGCGCCCGTCGCAGCATCGAGATCGCCCGGCCACCTCGTGGGATCTGGGTCCATAACTCCGCCGCCATCTCGGCCGCCGAGAAGTACTGCGGGGTCATGGCCCCGCCTTTGCGGGCGGCAGGGCTGAGGTTGCCGAGGACATGCACCACGAGTCGAGCCTCGTGGGTGACGCCCCGGCCGCTGCGCATCGACTGCCCGCCGAGGAAGTCGAAGGCTGCGAGTGCAGGAGGCGCAGGGGGCGCATCCGGATGCGTCGGAGCACCGTGGAACGGTAAGAAGCCCGGGCGTGGCGGCTCCGAACGGGATTCGGCAGGGAGAGGGTAGGCGGGCAGCTTGGACTCGGTCCGTTCAGGGGTGATGAACTTCGATCGTTCGAGGCCGGCCGGGAAGCGCGCCTGCCACCCAGAATCCCAGGCGCGAACGTCCTGGACCACCTCCGCGAGAGCTGAGAGGCCCGCCGGATTGACGGGGGCGGATTCCAGTGCTGTCATGAGTGCGGAGGGAGGGTCGGCGGTGGTGGGGACTTCCGAGATCACCAGGCAATTGCCGCTCCCCCGGTGGACGCGCCAGCCGTCTCGGCGCACCTGCGCGGCGAGGGCACGCGCCTTGTCGGCCGGGGTTCCGTCCGGGAACTCGAGGTTGTCCCAACGGGAGAGCCGCGCTTTGTTCTCGATCACTGCAGCGATGATCAGAGTTCGGCGGGTCTTGGCCCAGTCCTTCGCCTGTCGGTTGGCGGCGGCTGCGGTCTTGCGTGCGCGCGCGTCCGCAGCCGCAGAGGAGCTAGCTTCCGATAAGGATGATTATGTTAAGAACCGGCCGGAACGCCGATCGGAACCGCGAATCTCGCGCCACGTACCCCTATTCCCGAAACGCGGTGACGTCCCGGTGGAACACGAACAGCGAGTCCACATCCTCCGTCGGCGACTCAAAGTTGTAGGTACGCCCGCCTTGCACCTTGAGTCGCAGATTGTTGTCCAGATAGTCGATCTCGAACCGCTCCGTCTCTCCGAATGACAGTCGGAAGGCATCCTTGTGATCCGTCTGGTAGTCGAACCCCTCCGGCGTGGCGACCAACGTCCCTTCACACGATCCGAAGCGGTGCTTGTGGACGACCGCGACCCGCACGTCCAGCGTGGCCAGCAGGTCGCCGAACTCCACCCGGACCGGAACGGGCCGCCGGGCCACCGCGACCTTCCGGGAGACCACGTCGTGTCCCTCCACCGACACCGTCAGGTTGTACTCGCCGGGTTGCAGCTCCGCGATGGTCACCGGCGTGTTTCCCTTGAAGTTCCTGTTCAGGAAGACGTTCGCCCCAGCCACGTCGCTTTCCACGGTGATGGATCCCAGCATTTCGATGAGATCCGCGGCCAGCGATCGCGTCCGGCCTCCCCGGATGGTGATGTTGACCTCCAGCGGATGGAAACCCTCCTTCTCGACTCGAATCGGATACTCCCCCGCCTCCAGTTCCTCCCACGCGCCCGGCACGGTCCCGAGCACCCGGCCGCCGAGCGACACGCTGGCCCCTTCGGTTCCCTCCACCTGGAGAGCGCCCGTGGTCGGCGGCGGAGGAGCCGGCGGCGGGGCGGGTCGGGCCGGTTCCGGCTCCGGGACGGGAGGCGCCTCCTCGACAGGCTCCGGTTCTTCGACGGGCGCGGGAGCTTCCGCGCCGCCACCGCAACCTGCGAGCGTCCCGAGGCCCAGCAGGAGCAGGACCACGGTCCCCCCGATGCGCATCGACTTAACCCGGCGAGTCACTCCGGGCGGTCCCAACCTCGCGATAGCCCCGGTCGTAGTAGAGGAGAGGAGCAGCCTCCGCGCGCTCTACCCTGCCCTCGGTCACCCTCCCGATGAACAGGGTGTGATCGCCCTCCGCGTAGTTGCCGACGGTGGCGCATTCGAGCCAGCCGATGCAGCCGGCCAAGAGCGGTGGATCACCGGAGCCGTCCGCCCGCACCGCGTCGGAAAACGGGGCCGCAAACTGAGTCCGCGAGTCCAGTCCGGGCTTCGCGAAGTGCCCGGAAACCGAGGCCTGATCGGAGGCGAGCAGGTGCACCCGGAAAGCGCCCGCGGCAATCGCGGCGTGCGCCCGCGCCGAGTTCATGATCGAGACCAGCACCAGCGGCGGGTCGAGGCTCACCGGGATGAAGGAACTGACGGTGATGCCTCTCGGGCCTTCCGGGCCGCTGGCGGTCACCACGGTCACCAGTTGCGGCGCGCGGCGCATCAGACCGCGGATCGCCGAACCCGGGTCGCTCATCCAGCCGGGCGCTATTCGCGCGTTTCCTCGAAATCAGCCGTATAGGTGATGTCCACGCTGCCCTTCAGGGTGTTGGCGAGCGGACAGCCCCGTTCGTGGAAGCGGAGCGCGCGTTCGGCTTCCGCGCGCTTCCCGGCCGGCAACGCTACCCGGTAGCGAATCCGGATGGCGCGCAGCGCCATGACCCCGTCCTCATCCACGATGTCGCCCTCGATGTCGGCCGAGAGCCGATCCGGCTGGCTCGGAATGCCGCGTACTTCGAGCGCCCGCCCGAACGTCCCCACCATTCAACCGCCGGTGGCGGCCACCACGTAGTCGAGGGTCGCCGGCAGCTCCTCCACCGGGGTCACCCCATAGAACGCGGCGATCCCGCTGTGGACGCCGAATCGGACCGGCTGCTCGAAGTCCTCCAGGAAGGCCTGCCGGACCGGACCGGCTTCCTTGATGATCCGGGCGTGACAGGTGTGAACGACCTTCTTCTTCGGGTTGGGGCTCATCGCGATTGTCTGAAGATCGCGGAATGCAGTTCCTTCACCGGAGCTCCGGCCCGGGCGGTCGGCAGCGACAGCTCCAGGGTGGTGCTGGTGGGGGCACTGCAAGCGTTGTCCGTACAGAGCTGGTAGCGGACCAGCACCTCGGCATCGGCGGAACGGCCGCGCTCGAGAACGGAGGTGACCGGGATCCGGATGGCGATCTTCCCCTCGTAGAGGTCGTATTCCCCGAGTCCCGAGAGATCTCGCCGAATCGGGGGCGGATAGGAAGGCTCGCCGCTCTTGAAGGCCCCTCCCTCGACGAGTTCCACCACGGTGGCGGTCGGAAAGGCCTCTTCGGGCCCGTAGAGGTGGTACCCCTCGTCAAGCTCCGCAACCACGGCCACTTCCAGTTGATCGCCGGGCCGGACCGGGGACTGCGAAGCCACCAGTTCAAACTTCGCCGCGTTCTCCCAGTCGGGAATCATCGGCGCCTGGCCGGCGGCGAGGCCGCCGGACACGGCCAACAGCAGGGCGGACAGAATGAGACGGCGTTTCATGGGGCGAAACTCCTTTTGGACATGGACGGTCATCAGGACCCCCCGAGACGGGAGATCTCGGCGAGGATCTCGTTGGGCGGCGTGCGGTCGCGGTAGTTCACCCAGACGTTGACGAAACGGACGACGCCGTCCGTGTCCACGATGATGGTCGCGGGATGGGGAATGCCCTCCCGGTCCGTCCCGTCGTGATCCGGGTTCGGGATGCCGTATTCGCGGATGACCGGGCCTCCATCCACCAGGACCGGGAAGGACCAGTCGTTCTTCGAAAGCCACATCAGGGTATCCCCTGTCCCGTACTTGGAAATGCCGAGCACGGTCGTGTTCGCCGCCTCGAACTCAGCCAGGGATCCTTGCAACTCGCCGAGTTGCGCAATGCAGAATGGTCACCAACCCCCGCTGCGGAAGAACTCCAGGACGACCGGGCCGCGCTCCAGCAGTTCGGAAAGACGGTAGGAAGCCCCGTGGGCGTCCTTGAGTTCGAAATCGGGCGCCGGGTCACCGACCTTCACGGTGGGCGTGTCGGTGTCCTGGGCGGACCCCGTGGTGGCGACGAGACCTGCGGCCAGACCGGCCGTCAGCAACGCGGAAGCGGGAAATCGAGACATGCGGCGCATTCTAGCCTTCGGCCGGAGAGCCGTCGGGAGCAATCGGCAGTTCCCGCGCGGACGGCGCCTCCGGATGCCGGCGATGTCAGCCGAGTCGTTGCTCCGGGCGTTTCAGCGACCCGGCGCGGGAGGGTGTCGCGGTATCGCCCTTCCCCTGGAGAACTGACCGACTCCCTTCCTAACTCTTTGATTCGCTGTCGCTTGCGTCGGATGTCGGCGCGCCGACATCAGCGCTTTGCTCTTCGAGCTGCCGGAGAAGCGTCCTGAGCGCTTCCAGCACCTCCGCCTCTTCCACCTCACTGCGGCGAAAGGTCAACTGGAGACGGAACGGACCGCCCCGGGGGGCGTAGCGGAAGACGAAGGGCCGCGCCCGCTCTCCCCTGCCCTTCGGGCGTTTGGGCACGGGGTCCTCGAGTCCCTGGGCGAGCCGCTGGACGCAGGCCAGCATGGCCTCGGCATTCGGCTCGCGGGCCACCCGCAGCAACTGGCGGCGGGAGACAATCCCGGAGGCCTGACAGAGCTCCCGGATCTCCTCGGGGATGTTCAGGAGGGCGAGGGTCTCGGTGATGGAAGTGCGTCCCTTGCCGACCCGGCGGGCAAGCGAGTCGTGGGTGTGCCCGTGCTCCCTGATGAGCCCTTCGTACGCAGCGGCCTCCTCGAACGCGGAGAGATCGTCCCGCAACAGGTTTTCCACCAGGGCCAGCTCGAGCGCATCCCCGGGCGCGGCCTCGCGTTCGACACAGGGCACTTCGCGCAGTCCGGCCAGTACCGCCGCGCGGTAGCGGCGCTCGCCCGCGATGATCTGGAAGTCCTTGGGACCCAGCCGGCGGACCAGGATCGGTTGCAGGATGCCCTGGTCGCGAATCGAGGTCGCGAGCGGTTCCAGGGCCCCGATGCGCTGGCGCGGCTGATCGGGATTCGGATGGATCTGAGCCGTCGGGATCATCCGGTGCCGGACCTGCGGCTCGTCGGGAGAGAGGCCCGCGACATAGTGGCTCTCACGCGGCTTCAGCGCGACCTTTTCAGGAAGACCGGTTCGCTTGGACACGGGCAAGCACCTCCCGAGACAGGCGTCCATAGTCCTCGGCTCCCCGGGAGTTGGGGGCGAACGCGAAGATGGACTCCTTGTAGGCGGGACTCTCTTCGAGTCGAACGTTCCGGCTGATCAGCGTCCGGAAGACCGCGTTTCCGAAATGCCCACGGATCTTGCGGATCGCGTCCCGCGCGATCCGGGTGCGCTGATCCGCCATGGTGATCACCACTCCGAGGAGCGAGAGATCAGGATTGGGACGGCGGCGGACCTGCTCCAGGGTGTCGAGCAGGTCGTCGGCGCCCTCCAGAGCGTAGTAGGTCGGCGGCAGCGGCAGCAGCAGAAAGTCGCTCGCCACCATCGCGTTCACCGTGATGAGCCCCAGCGTCGGAGGAGTGTCGATCACGATGTAGTCGAACTCCTCCCGGACGTACTGGAGCCGGTCCCGAAGGCGGTAGTGGGCGTCGATGTCGCCCATGAGCTGGCGCTCCAGCTTCGCGAGCGAGATACGCGCCTCGGCGACCGAAAGGCCTTCCACCGACGTGGGGCTGATGATTCTCGCGAAGCGGACCTCGCCGGTGAGCGCCTCCAGCATCGAAGGACGGGACGGGTCCGGTTCGATGACACTCACCGACGCATTCGCCTGGGGGTCGACATCCACAAGCAGCGTCCGGTGTCCGGCGCCCGCGAATGCCGCCGCCAGGTTGACCGCGGTGGTGGTCTTGGCCACTCCGCCCTTCTGGTTCGCGACGGTGATCGTGGCTCGCATCGGGCGACGTCTAGCAGCCTGTGGACAACGTCACGCCCTAGTGCGTGTCACCGAGGTCGTCCTCGTCGAGAGCTTCCAGCCAGTCGCCGAGCGCCTCGCTGTCCTCCGGAGGTTCGACGTCCTCCGCCATCAGTTCTTCCGCCCGCCGGGCGCCGCGTTCGATGACGCGGGAATGGACGAAGATGGGCGCCCTCGTCCTCAGCGCGAGGGCGATCGCATCGCTCGGCCGGGCGTCCACCGCCAGCCGCTGGCGCTTGCGCTGGAGATGGACGTGCGCGTAGAACGTGTTGTCCTGCACATCGTGGATCACCACCTTGGTGACCCGGGCATCCAGTTCCCGGAGCAGTTCCCGGATCAGGTCGTGCGTGAACGGCCGGGGCGGCTCGTAGTTCTCGATCTGCAGGCCGATCGCGCGGACCTCCATGGGGCCGACCCAGATGGGGACCTCGCGATCCCCGGACTCCTCCTTGAGCATCACGACCGCAGCGCTGGTCCGCGGCACCATCAGGATCGCCTTGATGCTTACCTCGATCTCCACGGTCAATCCCTCGTTTCGCCGCTCATCCGGAACGCACGGCCTCGGAACGCCCGCCGCCCATGGCCTCCTGGACGACCGGCAGGGGGATTTCAGCCCCCGGATCGGCGGCCGGCGCCGCCGGGGAGCCGGGGAGCCGGCGCGGCGTCAGGGAACCGAGCGGCTCGCCCAACAGGCTGTTCGGGCCGAACCCCGTGATCCTCACCTCGCCGAAGCTGCCGGTGGCCTCGGCGGGTCCGTCGAAGTTGACGATGCGGTTATCGGGTCCCCGGCCCGCAAGCTGACCGCCCTTGCGGCTGGGCCCTTCGATGAGCACCTCCACCTCGCGCCCGACCAGGTCGCGGTGCAGGGCGAGCTGGATCGCCCGCTGCCGGGCCTGAAGTTCGACGAGACGCTGCGTCTTCTCCGGGTCCGGAACGTCGTCCGGCAACCGCTTCGAGGCGAGCGTGTGAGGGCGCTCGGAGTACTTGAACGAATAGACCGACGAAAACCGCACCTCGTCGAGGAGCGTCAGGGTCTCTTCGAACTCGCGCCGCGTCTCGCCGCAGAAGCCGACGATCAGATCCGTCGAAAGAGCGAGTTCGGGAGCCTTGTCCCGCGCCCGTCCCACCAGCTCCAGGAACTCTTCGCGGCTGTATCCGCGACGCATGCGTTCCAGCACGGTCGTCGAACCGGATTGCGCCGGGAGGTGCATGTGCGGCATCAGCGGTCCCCCGCCCGCGAAACGCTCCATGAGAGCGTCGCTGAAATCCTTCGGATGGGGGCTCGTGAAACGGATCCGGCGGATGCCCGGCACGGCTGCCACGGCGTCGGTCAGTTCGGCAAAGTCCCTGCCGTCTTCGGGGTCCCGATAGGAATTCACGTTCTGGCCGAGAAGCTGGATTTCCTGGAAACCCGACGCCGTGAGCGACTCCGCCTCCCGCACGATGGAAGACACGCTCCGGCACCGCTCGCGTCCGCGGGTAAAGGGCACGACGCAGAACGAGCAGAAGTTGTCGCACCCCTCCATGATCGTGATGTACGCCTTGACCCCGGGAATCCGGTCGATCTGCTCCGGGGGGATATCGAGGTTGTCCGGATGGCGCCCGATCTCCACGATCCGGGTCTCTCCGTCGAGGAGACGGCGCACGATGTCGGGGAGGCACACCAGGCTCTGGGTGCCCAGGACGAAGTCCACCGCCGGCGCCCGGCCGAAGATGGCCTCCCCTTCCTGCTGCGCGACGCACCCCGCCACTCCGATCAACCGCGGGCGCTCGCCGCCCCGGCCGACGAGCTGTTCCACCCGGGCGAAGACCTTCTCCTGCGCTTTCTCGCGCACGGAACAGGTGTTCAGGAGCACCACTTCCGCGGGCTCCGTCTCCGCCGGCCGGCAACCGAGCGACCCGAGCGCCGCCGCCATCTTCTCCGAGTCGTGGACGTTCATCTGACAACCCCAGGTCTCGATCCGAAACCGGAGGGGACGCCCCGAGATCGGGGTAACGGCGGGATACCCGTTCGCCGGACCGGTCTGCGGCAGGAGCGGGTCCGAGGCGCAGACCGTCATTCAGCGCCCCGCCGGTTCCGGCGCGAGCCCGTCGGTCTCGCCGCCGGGGACGTGGGCGTCCGCATCGGCGAGCAGTTGGGAGGCGTGGTTTCGAGCGCTGTCAGTGACCTCGGGGCCGGCGAGCATACGGGCGATTTCCTCGATCCGGGCGTCCTCGACAAGAGTCGAGACCCGAACCGCATCGCCGGATTCTAGTTTCTCGACCACGAGGTGGGCCCGCCCGAGCGCGGCGACCTGGGGCAGATGCGTGACGGAAACGACCTGCCGCGCCGCCGCGAGTCGCCGCAGCCGCCGCCCGACGGCATCGGCGATGCGGCCGGAGGTCCCCGTGTCCGCCTCGTCGAAGACCAGGGTCGCCGCGCCCCCCTTCCCCGCCCCGGCCGCCTTCAGCGCCAGGAAGAACCGCGATGACTCTCCTCCCGAGGCGACCTCGCCGATCGGCGCCGGCGCCATCCCGGCGCCGGCGCTGAACAGGAACTCCACGCGGTCCAGGCCGTGTTCCGTGAAGTGTCCGGTCCCCCCCTCCCCTCCCGGTCCGGGCTCTTCCGGGAGCGGCTCCATCCCGATGAGGAAACGGGCCCGCGGAATGCCGAGGCCGACGAGTTCTCCCTGCACTGCCCGGGCAAGGACCGCCGCGGCTGCCTTGCGGGCGGCGTGGAGCGATGCCGCCCGCTCCCGGTAGCGGGCGGCCGCCGCCGCGGCCGCGGCTACCGCGCGGCGGCGTTCCTCAGCCTGGTCCGTGAGTGCGGCGAGCGCCTCGCGAATCCGGGCGGCCCGCTCGAGGAGCGCGTCCGCGCCCCCCGCGCCTCCGGCGTAGCGGCGCTCCAGACCGCGCAGCACGACGAGACGGTCCTCGATTTCCGCGAGCCGCTCCGGCGCCGCCCGAACGCTGTCGCGCCGGTCCCGCACCGCGGCCGCCAGGTCCTCCACCTCGACGAGCAGGTCCGGCCGTCCCTCGAGCAGCCCGGCGGTCCGGGGGTCCAGCGCGCCCGCCTCCCCGAGGGCGCGGAGCGCGACCGCCAACTGCGCGCCGGCCGCGGACTCCGACCCGTAGAGCGCCTGATACGCGCTCTCCAGGCGGCCGGCGAGCTGTTCCGCGTGGCCGAGCGTCCGGCGCTCTTCGAGCAGCTCCCCGACCTCGCCCGGCTGCGGCGCCGCCCGTTCGATCGCTTCGAGGGCCCGTTCCATCTCGGCGCGCTGGACCGCCGCGGCGGCGAGCCGGTCCTGCAGAGCGTCGCGTTCCGCTTCGCGAGCGCGGAGCGCTCGGAAAGCAGCCGCGACATCCCGCCGCAAGGGCGCCTGACCGCCCGCCTCGTCCACCGTCTCGCGGGCGGCCCCGGGTTGAAGGAGAGCCAGGTACTCCCCCTGGCTGTAGACCTCGGCGAGGATCGTCCCCAGCGCGCGAAGCGCGGCCACCGGCACCGCGGTCCCGTTCACGGTGATCCGATTGGAGATCGAGCGCCGTCCCGGCGCGAGCCGCAGCTCCCGGCGGATCACGAGATCGCCGTCCTCGGCGGGGAATCCCGCCTCCTCGGCGAGCGCTCCGAATCGCTCCCCGTCCGGCGTCTCCGGGTCGGGCGCCGTGAAGCCCGCCTCGACGACCGCGCGATCCGCCACGGGTCCGACGAGCGGCGCACGGGCGCGCCCACCCAGAATCAGCCCGAGCGCCTCCAGCAGAATGCTCTTCCCCACCCCGGTCTCTCCGGTGACCACGTTCAGCCCCGTTTCGAACTCGAGCGAGACGTCCCTCAGAAGGGCGACGTTTCGCGCCCGGAGCCAGTGAAGCATCGCGGCCGGCAGTTGGAACGGGGGTCGAGTCCGGCCCTAGCGCGGCACGCCGCGGACCGCCGTCCCCGGGCCAGCCCCGGAACGGTCCCCGCGGCGGATCGGCGCCGAAAACGCCGGTAACCCCAATGGGTAGTGGTTGAGCATGGGTTAGGCTACTATATGTTGGGTATCCCGGTCCCCCGCCGCTCCTACGTGTTCGCCCGGTTCACGGCTTCGTGCAACGCTGTTCTCCGGGCCGGAGTCTCGCTGCTGTTTCCCCATGCCCTCCTGGCGGGCCAGGTCCCGCCCGAACCCCAGGCTGCCGAGACGGTGGACGAGGCGGTGACCGCCGTCGAACTCGATTCCTCCACGGGGTTCCTCGATGAGGGCGGTTTCCTGGCGCTCGTGGTGGAGGCCGGGCCGGTCGCCTGGTTCGTGCTCGCCACGCTGCTCTTTTTCAGCCTCGTCTCCTGGGCCATCATCCTGCACAAGGCGCGGCGGCTCGGCCGGCTGGAGCGGAGCTCGGCCGCCTTCCTGAACCACTTCCGGTCCGCCAAGCGGTTCGCGGACGTCGTCGGCTGGGCCCGGAAACACCCCGACAGCCCCCTGGCGAGGCTGTTCCAGGCCGGCTACCAGGAGGTCCGCTATCAGTCCCGGCAGGACCCGGAAGACGAAGAACCGGCACGCCTGCGGGTCTCCAACATGGAAGCCGTGGCGCGATCGCTGCTCCGCGCCTCGTCCACCGAGACGGCGGCCATGGAACACCGGATGATGTTTCTGGCGACGACCGGCGGCGCCACGCCGTTCATCGGACTCTTCGGGACCGTCTGGGGGATCATGAACTCCTTCCGGGACATCGCGCTCACCCAGTCGGCGAACATCAGCGTGGTCGCGCCCGGCGTATCGGAAGCCCTGATCGCGACCGCCGCGGGACTCGGGGCGGCGATTCCGGCCGTCATCGCCTACAACGCGTTCCTGGCCCGGATCCGCCGGATCAACACCACGATGGACGATTTCTCCATGGAGTACGTGGCCATGCTGGAACGGCACCTGGCCCGCTGACGGCATGGGGATGGGGACCGCCGGCGGCGCCGCCGGAGGTTCGGGCGCCGGTTCCGGTTCGGCCCTGGCCCAGCTCGGCGCCCGCCGGAGAGCGGCGGCGGGGAGCGCGCTCTCCGAGATCAACGTAACCCCTTTCGTGGACGTGGTACTGGTATTGCTGATCATCTTCATGGTGACCGCTCCACTCCTCGTCCGCTCCCTCGAGGTGAACCTGCCCACCGCCCGGATGCGGTCCGCGGAGGCCACCGAGCGCCTCATCGTCACCGTGGACGCCGAGGGCCGGACCTTTGTCGGCGAGCGAGCCGTGAACCCGCTGCTGCTCGAGGAACGACTCCGCGAAATCGTCGATCTGGAAGGGACCCGCGAGGGCTATCTGCAGGGAGACGTCTCGCTAGAATACGGCCAGGTCATCGAGGTAATAGACACGATGAAACGGGCGGGTTTCGACCGTGTGGGTCTCGTGTACGCCTACCCCGGCGAACAGCGGCAAAGGTAGCGCTTCGTGCCGGATCCACCCCGGACGCCGCCAACCCGGCGAGGGCCGGCCGCGTCCTCGCGACCGGACCGGGGCGACGAACCGTTCCGGCGCAACCTGATCTGGTCCGCGACGGCTCACGTCGTGCTGCTGGGGGGCGCCGCCGTGGGTCTGGAGCTGGATTCGGGCGCCGTCCTGGCGCCTCCTTCCGCGGCCTTCATCGAACTCGGGATGTCGGGCCCGAGTCCGACCCCCAGTCTGGGGCGCGCCGCGGCGCCGCCCCCTGCCCCGGAGCCGGTCCCGGAACCCGAACCGGAGCCGCCGGCTCCCGAGCCTCCGGCGCCGGAACCCGAACCCGTCCCGGAACCTCCGGCGTCGCGTCCGGACGTGGCGCGCCCGACGGTGGAGAACCGCGACCGCATGCCGGTCCCCGACGCCCGGGCCCGCCGCCGGGCGGCGCGCCCCCAGCGCCCCGAATCCGGCCTCCGGGGCCGCGATGCCGCGTGGGCTGATTCGGCGCGGCTCGAAACCCGCCGTCCCGTGGATACCAGTTCCCGGCCCACCCGGAGACCCTCCACCACCGGCTCGACCGACCGTCAGGCGTCCGCCAACACCGGGATCGGCCTCGGAGGAACGCCGGGAGGCACGCGCTTCGACCAGGACTTCGAGTACGCCTTCTACCAGCGCCAGATGATCGCGCGGATCCAGGCCAACTGGCAGCAGATCCCGGTCCGCGGCCGGGCCACCGTCGTCATCCGGTTCACGATCTTCCGCGACGGGGCCATCAGCGACGCGGAGGTGGAAACCTCGAGCGGCCAGTCGCT
>CAYUVU010000044.1:0-10129 GCA_964448205.1 uncultured Acidobacteriota bacterium | reverse complement strand
CTGCCAGCCTCCCGAGCGGAGTCTGTTGCGCGTCAACGACGCCGCCATCGGCGAACTCGACCCGCACAAGGCGTCGGACTACGCCGATTCGATCCTGATGATGAACGTCTACGACTTTCTCGTCCGCACCGCCGCGGACGGGAGCGTCGTCCCCGACCTCGCCACCGGCTGGACCGTCAGTGACGACGGACGGACGTACACGTTCTCGCTCCGGGACGACGCCCGCTTCCAAGACGGCAGCGCCGTCGACGCGGAGGATGTCGTGTTCTCGATGGAGCGCATGACCCGGTTGCAGCGCGGCTACTCCTACCTCCTCCCCGAGCTCGAGGGCCTCGCCGCCGCGGACGCGCACACCGTGCGGTTCACGCTCACCGAACCGTTCGCGCCCTTCGTCGCGGCGCTCACCCGGGTGGCGATCGTGAACCGCGAGCGCGTGGAAGACCGTTCGGAGACCTTTCTCTCCGCCGAGGCCGCGGGAAGCGGCGCCTATGAGGTGGTGAGCCACGACCCGCGCGAGCTGACCGTGCTGCACCGGTCCGCCGCACACCATCAGCCGTTCGCGCCGGGGGCGCCCGAGATCGTGCGCCTCAAGTACTCGATGGCGGTTCCCACCGTGCGGGCGCTGATGGCGCGGGGCGAGCACGAGATCACCCGGCTGAGCATGCCGCCCGAGGTGATGCGTGCGATGGCCGGGTCGTCCGAGGTCGAACTCGCCCACGACCGGGGCACCTCGAGCTTCTTCATCATGCTCAACACCCGGCGTCCGCCCACCGACGACGTGCACTTTCGCCGCGCGCTGGCGCTTGCGTTCGACTACGACGCACTGCTCCGGCTGCTCCGGGTGGACGAGACCTTCGCGAACGGCGTTCCCAGCCGGGGACCGGTGCCGCCGCGACTCCTGGGGCACGACCCCGAGGCGCCGGTTCCGAGGCGTGACCTGGAGGCAGCCCGGCGCGAACTGGCGCTCTCCCGCTACGCGGCCGGCGAGTATCCCGTGGAGATCCAGTGGGTGTCGGAGGTCGGCAACACGGAGCGCGCTTCGCTCCTCTTCCAGGAGAACATGGCGGAGATCGGCGTGCGGGTCGAAATCACCTCCGCCCCCTGGGCCCTCGTGCTGGACCGGGCGAGCCGTCCCCAGACGACGCCGCACGCCAACACCGTGGACGTCAGCGCCTACACGCCCGATCCGGACTCGATCCTGACCGCGATGTATCACAGCGAGAGCACCGGGAGCTGGTCGGCGATGGCCTGGCTCGGGGACCCCGCCATCGACGCGCGCATCGAAGCGGGGAGGACCATCCTCGACCGGACCGAGCGCGAGAAGCACTACCTGGACCTGAACCGGGACCTGGTCGCCCTGCAGCCGGCGATCTTCGGCTACCGCACCTCGACGGTCGTGGCCAGGCAGCGCTTCGTCAGCGCCCCTCGGCTCGACGATCCCGCACGAGCGGTCCCGACGACGGGCGGCAACTACGTGTTCCGGGAGTACTCGCTGGGACCGCCGCGCTGATCTACCAGAGCGTCCTCACGTGCGGATACCCGCGTAGCTTCGCGTCCCGCGTAACGAGAACGGCTCCGTGCGCGCGGGCGGTCGCAACGATGATCTGATCCGCGGGGTCTCCGGCGAGCCCGGCGGGCAACCGGCAGCTCTCGACCAGGACCGATCGGCTCAGCTCCGCGGTGCGAAGGCCGGCGCGGCCCAGGGCGAGGTCGAGCCAGTCGTCCAGCGCCCGGTCGAAAACAAGTTGGCCCTTTTCGATCTTCTTGCCGACCTCCCAGATGGAGATCGAGGAGAGCCAGAGGCGTCCTTCGCGCGCGCCAGCGTCGATTGCCTCGCGCGCGGAGGGGGAAAGCCGATCATCCTCGGTGACCCACCAGATCCACGCGTGCGTATCAAGAACGATCGGCATCCCATCTCTCGCCGGTGCCGTAAGGGTCGCCAACTTCACGCACGACGCTGCCAGCCAGACTCCGTCTCCGTTCCGGGAACGAATACGGCATCAACCGAGCGACGGGCCGGCCGCGCTTCGTGATGATGATGGGAGTCCGGGTGCGGGCCACCTCGTCGAGCAGCTTCAGGCAGACATCCTTGAACTTCCCCGCCCCGATGGTCGTCATGGGCGCAATTGTAGCCATGGCAATATGGCCATGTCCACATGCGACGTCACGGCCTCCGAAACCGGTGGTCCCTTGCGGTGGCGCCCTTGTCGACGGGTCTTCCGTCCAGTCCGTCAGTCGACGAATCCCGTAGGCCGGTCGCTGCGGCGGTCTGCCCCCTGACTACCCCCGTGCGTGGCGGAGCGGGATCCGGATCAGGAACCAGCCGAGCACGACGAACACCAGGAATCCAGGGATGCCGGAGGGCGTGGATACCAGCACCGGCAGCTGGAGCTCCGCGACCGCGAACCCGGAGAGCCCGACGCCCATCAGGGCCTCGCCCGCGATGAGCCCGGATGCGATCAGCGTCCCGGCGCTCTCTCCGAGCGTTCGCCGTTCGGCGGGCAGCTTGGCCATCTGGCGGTCGCTCAGCCAGCGGAAGAAGCCGCCGACGAAGATCGCGAAGGTGGTCTGGAGCGGCAGGTACATCCCCACCGCGATCAGCATCGGCGAAGGCGCCTGGATCAGGATCAGGAAGAGGCAGAGCGCGATCCCGAAGACCACCAGCGGCCAGCGCATGTCGCCGCCCACGATGCCCTGGGAGAGGAGCGCCATCAGCCCAGCCTGGGGCGCCGGCAGCTCTTCGCCGCCGATCCCGATGCCGCCCGCCGCGATGTCTCCCTGGTGGAGCAGCATCATCGGCAGCACCAGGAACATCGACGCGAAGACCACGCCGATGATCTCGGCCCACTCCATGCGGAACGGGGTGCCTCCCAGGATCTGACCCACCTTCAGGTCCTGCAGCATGTCCCCGGCGACCGCGCAGGCGCAGCAGACGACGGCCGCCACCCCCAGCACCGCCGCCACGCCCGCCGTCCCCGTGATTCCGAGGAAGGTCATCAGCAGCGCCGCCAGCAGGAGCGTCGAGATCGTGAGTCCGGAGACCGGGTTCGAGGAACTCCCGACCACGCCGACGAGGTAGCCGGCCACCGCCGAGAAGAAGAACCCGGCCACGATCATCACGATCGCCGAGCCGAGCGCCCCGAGCGGCTGCCCGGTGTAGTAGTTGTAGAGGAAGAAGGTCGGGATGATGAGTGCCACGACTCCCGCGGTCGTCCAGCTGAAGGGGATGTCGCGGTCCTTCTCGTCGCCCGATCCGGCCGGGTGGCCGGTCCTCAACTCCCCGATGGACCGCTTGAGGCCTTCGCCGAGCGACTTCCGCATCCGGAGCAGCGTCCAGACGGCGCCGGCGATCATCGCCCCCACCGCGATCGGCCGCACGAGTTCGGCCCAGACCACGCTGCTGACCGCCGTCCAGTCGGCGCCCGCCGCGGCCAGCCTTCCCGCGTCGGCGAACTCCGGATTGAAGAAGAGGACCGCCGGGATCATGAACCACCAGGCGAAGACCCCGCCGGAGAAGACGAGCGCCGAGAGCCGGAAGCCGATGATGTAGCCCACCCCGAGATACGCGGGCGACGCCGCCGGAGTGGAGAAGGGCAGCACCCCTGGCTGGGCCGCCGCCCCGAAGGACTGGCCACCCACGGCGACCGACCCCTGGAAGGAGCCGTAGCCCAGGGCCCCCGAAATGCGGTCGGTGAAGAGCTGGATCCCCTTCGAGTTCTTGAGGACCTCGATCAGCGCGCCGATCCCCATCATCTGGAACAGCAGCCGGCCCCCGCTCGCACCCTGGCCGGCGCGGTGGATCTCGGCGGCGGCGACCGACTCGGGGAACGGGAGTTCGGGGTCGGTCACCATGCTCCGCCGCAGGATGACGACGAAGAGGATCCCGAGCAGACCGCCGACGAGCATCAGCAGAGTGCTCTCCCAGTAGTTGAACTCCTCCCAGGCGCCCGCCATCACGAACGCCGGCAGCGTGAAGATCGCCCCGGCGGCCAGCGCCTCTCCCACCGAGGCCGTAGTCCGGGCGATGTTCTCTTCGAGGAGGCTGCCCTTGAAGAGCCCCCGGATGACGACCATGGAGACCACCGCCGCCGGGAAGGTGGCGGCGACCGTCTGGCCGGCGCGGATGCCGAGGTAGGCGTTGGCCGCTCCCAGCACGACGGCCATGAACAGGCCAAGGAGAAGTGCCCGGAGCGTGAACTCGCGGGTGCTGCCGGTTCCGTTCGCCATGACGCCTCCTTGGGTGGGGGGTTGGGGCGGTTCGGCGTTATATCACCGGCCCGGCCCTGCGGAGACCCCGGGTGCGGCAGGTCCGCGACGCACGGGACCGCTGCCTAGAATACGGCGATGCTGGAAACGCCGGCGATGGAACGGCGGCGCCGGACACCGGTGTCCGCGTTGGAGTTCACCGGTTGCGATCCGGTCCGGGTCCGCGCGGCCGAAATCGAGGCGCCCGAATGGGAGGGTCGCCGCGTCGAGTACTGGCACGCGGCGACGGAGACGGCGTGGATGGCCCGGGAAGCGGCGAGCCCGTATCACGAGGTCCCGTCGCGCCGGCTGGCGGCGCTGGTGGAGCGGATCTGCCAGGCGCGTGGGTCGGCAGCCCGATGCTTCGGCTCCTCGGACCTGCGGATCCGGCGGGAAGACGGATCGCTCGGCGATCTGATGCAACCCGACGAAGCGGTGTACCTGCACCCCGGCAGGTCCAGGATGCCGCAGGGCGTCGCCCTGATCGTCGGCGAGGATGCCCCACCCGACGTCGTGCTGGAGGTGGACAACACCACCGACATCCGGCGCGGAAAGCTGATCGCCTACGGGGAGTGGGGGTTCCCCGAGGTCTGGGTGGAGACCCCGGACGAGGGTTCGCCGAGCCGGCCCCGGTCGCTGCGGCCGCGGGTGACGATCTACGTGCTGGAGGACGGGAACTACCGGGAATCTCCAGCGAGCCGGGCGTTTCCCGGCTGGCGCGCGGAGGAGATCCACCGCGCCCTCAACGAGCCGGAGCTCTCACCGGAAACCGACCTGGTCCTCTGGCGGGTGGGACGGGCGCTCGGGGAGGCCGGGGGAACGGTCCCGGAGGACGACCCGCTGGTCCGGCGAGTGGAGCGGCAGGGCCGCGCCCGCGGAGCGCTGGCGGAGCGGGCGGCCATGGCCGCGGCGATCCTCCGTCACCGCGGCGTCGAGGTTCCGTCCGACTTCCCGGCCGGTCTCACGCCGGACGATCGTGAAGTTCTCGCCGGGGCGACCCCTGATGATCTCGTGGCCGCAGCGGCTACGGCCCCCGGTCTCGCGGACTTTCTCTCCCGCCTCCGTTAGGGAAGCGCCGCGGCCCGTTCTTTCCGGAGTGCAAGCCCCCGCACCAGATGCGGCTGGCCAATGCGTTCTACCGGTTTCGGGAACTGGCGGAGGCAGTCCCGGAAGCGAACCTGCGGGTGATAGGCTCGAAATCGTGATCGATTCCCCGAGTGTCTCATCCGCAACCGTCGACCGTGTCTCCTCGCGACCCGAAGGTGACGCGCCGGGACCGCAGGTCGACGCGCTGGCGCGGGAGATGTGCGACGTGACCCGGAAGCTGGCCGCCGCGCGACTCGTTGTCGCACGCGAAGGCAACGCGAGCGTCCGGATCGGAAGCGACGAACTCCTTTGCACGCCCAGCGGTTTCCGGAAGGGCGAACTGACTCCGGACGACCTGGTCCGCTGCGACCTCGAGGGACGCCAGACCGGTGGCCGCCATCGGATCAGCAGCGAGATCAAGGTCCACCTGGCCATTTATCGCGTTCGGCCGGACATCCAGGCGATCGTCCACGCCCATCCGGTGTGTGCGACCGGTTTCGCAGCGGCCGGCGTGGATCTGTGCCGCCATTCGCTCGCTGAGGTGCTGGTGGATCTCGGTCACATCGTCACCGTCGGATACCACGCGCCGTCGTCGTCCGAGCTGGGAGCCGCCGCCGGCGAAGCCGCGGTCGACTCCAACGCCATCCTGCTCGCCAACCACGGCGCCCTCACCATGGGCCGCGACCTGCAGAACGCTTTCGACCGGATGGAAACGCTGGAACGCTCTGCCGAGATCGCCGTCGTCACGCAGGTGCTGGGAAGCGAGCAGCAACTCTCTCCCGAGCAGGTTCAGCACCTCCTCAGCCGGCGGTAGCAGGCTGCGGTCACGGGCGGCAGCCCGCGGCCGGTCCCGGGCGCGACGACTCCAGGGGACCGACCCGTTCGGCGTCCCTTCCCTGCTACGCCCGCTGCGGGCGATCGCGGTCGTGGTCCACGACGCAGAAGAAGCCGAAGGGCTCCTCGGTCTCGTTCCGCAACTGGTGCGCCTCCAGCGGACCCACGCAGGCGACGTCAAGGTGACGGAGCGGCATCCGCCGGCCTCCGAGCACGAGCACGCCCTCCCCACGAGCACCGATCACCGCATGGGTGTGAAGGTGTTTCTCCAGGCTGGTGTGGCCGCCGGGCTCGACTTCGAAGTAGCGCAGGTCGTACCGGGTGCGCTCGCCGAACTTCCCCACGAGTTCCACCCGGCGGACCCCCCGGAAGCTGAGGTCCCCCGCATCCTTGTAGGGAGAGCTGTCCCGGCCCTCCCAGTTCCAGTCGCGGCGGAAGGCGAGCCGCCGCGGTTCCGGTAGCGGGAGCCGCGGCGGATCCGAGGGTTCTATCGATACCTCCGGACGGACCCGGCGAATGCGGTCGAGGATCTCGCGGGTTCCCGCCTCGATGCCGTCCGGATGGCCGAGCAGGGCGCCGCCGATCAGCAGCACGGTGTCGGGTCCGTAGATCTCGCAGACCTGGGCGACGTCCGCGGGTCCGATGCCCCCGGTGGGGGCCGGCCACGCCGGACGGAGCGCGCCGAGTGGGCCGCGGAGCCGCTCGGTGATCTCCCCGCACTGCGCCCTGGTGAACTGGAACCGGCCGCGGGCGTCCGGAAACACCGAGATGTCGCCGCCTGCCAGCCGGAACAGGGTCCCGAAGAGGACGCCGTGGGCCACCCCGTTCCGCGGGGCGTGGGTGTAGACGCCGGTCAGGGACGGATGGGCCATGAAGATGAGCGGATAGCGCTCCGCCAGGGCGCGCATCGTGTCGAGCCCGGTGACCATCGGACAGATCAGGACTCCGGCAAGCCCGATCTCGGCGACGAACTCCACGTAGCGCTCGAGCTCCTCGGCCCGGGCGCCGGCGTGCGGGAGATAGAGGCAACGGCGGCCGGTGGCCTGGTTGCCGCGTTCCACGGCCTCCGCGCACGCGGTGACCCGGTCTCGAAAACCCTCGAAGTCATCGATGAGGTTGTTGTCGTCCTTCACCAGATCGCCGCCGCCACGGGCGAACGCCTCCCCCATGGAGGCCAGCTCGGACACGCTCGAACCCTGCGGCTTGAGCGCGGTGGCCAGCAGCGGCCGCCCCAGGACCCCGCACATCCGCCGCACCCCCTCGACGCCGTGACGGGGGCCGGGGAGGGCTTCGAGCAGCGCCCGCGGCGGGTCAAGACCCACAAGCCGCACCCCGCCGTACATGGGGGCGTTGCCGATCGCGACGGCCAGCAGTCCGAAGAGATGGGGTGCGAGTTCCGCCGCGTAGCTGATCGTGACCTGGCTCGCGCCCGCGGTCTCGGGGTCGGGGCTCACGGATTCGACCCGCCCGACGATCTCCGCCTCGATGCGCGGCGGAATGAGCGCTTCCGGTATCTCGACGGTCTGCTCGACCGCGATGATGCGGGCCAGTTCCTCGGGCGTGCCGGAGCCGGGCTCGACCCGATAGACGGCCGTGACCCGGTCGGGATCAGGCACTGCGGAACTCAGCGGTGACGCCGGGAACGGCGCGGCCCGGTCTCGCCCAGCCGCAGCTCCGTGTCGGCGGTGAGATCGGGGCCGGCGGTCTCGCCGCGGAGGAGCGCCAGGTGGCCGGCGGCCGCGATCATGGCGGCGTTGTCGGTGGAGAGGGCGACGGTGGGATAGAAGACGGGCAGGCCGCGCTCCTCGCCGAGCGCCTGGAAGTTGGCCCGCAGGGCCGAGTTGGCCGCGACCCCGCCCGTCAACAGCACGGCCTTCGCCTCGAACATGCGAAGCGCCCGGTCCACCGACCGGCGCAGGGCCCGGACGACCGCCGACTGGAAGCTGGCCGCCAGGTCACGGAGGTCTTCGCGGTCGAACGGGTCCTCGCCCTCGGCCAGCGGCTCGATGGCCTCGTGCTCGATGAGCCGGAGGACCTGGGTCTTGAGGCCCGAGAAGCTGAAGTCCAGCTTTGCCCCGTCCGAAAAGTGCGGGAGCGAGAAGCGGTGGCGGCTCGCATCGCCACGCTGCGCCAACCGGTCGAGGATCGGCCCGCCCGGATACCCGAGGCCGAGCCGCTTGGCGAGCTTGTCGTAAGCCTCGCCCGCCGCGTCGTCGCGGGTCTTCCCGAGCAGCCGGTAGGAACTCTCGGCCTCGAGCAGGAAGAGGTTCGTGTGCCCCCCGGAGACCACGAGCGCGAGCGCCGGGTGGGGAACCTCGCCGCCTTCGAGATAGCACGCCCGGATGTGCCCTTCGATGTGGTCCACCCCGACCAGCGGAATCCCGCGCGCGAAGGCGAACGCCTTGGCGAACGAGACGCCGGCAAGCAGCGCCCCGATGAGGCCGGGTCCGTTGGTTACCGCGACCGCTTCGACGTCGTCCACGGAGATCCCGGCGTTCTCGAGCGCCTGCTGCACGACGGGCGAGAGGTTCAGCAGGTGCTGCCGGGAAGCGATCTCGGGCACGACTCCTCCGAACTGCGCGTGCTGGGCGACCTGGGAGGAGACGACGTTGGAGAGGACGCGCCGGCCATCTTCGACGACCGCCGCCGACGTTTCGTCGCAGGAGGTCTCGATCCCCAGGATGAGCATGCCGTTAGGTTATTCCCGGCGTTTCACCCGCGCGCCCCGAGACGCGCCAGTGAGGCCTCGAACGGCGGGCGCGCGATGCCCCGCTCCGTGACGATGGCCGTGATATACCGCGCCGGAGTCACGTCGAAGGCCGGATTCCAGACGGGAACGCCCTCCGGCGCGATGCGCCTTCCGGCGATCTCGACGATCTCCTGGGGGCGGCGCTCCTCGATGGGAATCTCCGCGCCGGTCGGCGTCTCGAGATCCACACTCGAAAAGGGAGCGGCCACCAGGAACGGCACGCCGTGCTCCTTCGCGAGGACCGCGGCCTGGTAGGTGCCGATCTTGTTGGCGGAGTCCCCGTTCGCCGCGATCCGGTCGGCTCCCACGACCACCGCGTCCATGTCCCCGGCGGCGAGCAGGGAACCGACCATTCCGTCGGTGAGGAGGGTGACCGGAATGCCGTCCGCCATCAGCTCCCAGGCGGTGAGCCGGGCGCCCTGGAGATACGGGCGGGTCTCGGGAGCGAACACCTCGACCTCGCGGCCGGACTCGGCCAGCGACCGGACGATCCCGAGGGCGGTCCCGTAGCCCGAGGTGGCGAGGCTCCCTGCGTTGCAGTGGGTCAGGACGCGGGTTCGCTTCCCCGCCGGCGGGAGCAGGCCGGCGCCGAGCGCGCCGAGGCGGCGGTTGGCTTCGAGGTCCTCGGCGGCGATGCGGTCCGCCTCCGTCTCCAGGCCGCGAACCCGTGCCGCTGCCGAAGCGGCGGATAGCGATTCCAACCGGGCGCGCATGCGCGCGATGGCAGCCCCCAGGTTGACGGCGGTCGGCCGGGTATTCAGCAGTCCGGCGGCCAGGTCCTCGAACCGGGCCGCGGGCGAATCCCCGGCGTCACGGGCGAACCCCAGCACCACCGCGTAGGCGGCCGCGATGCCGATGGCCGGGGCCCCGCGAACGACCATCTCGCGGATCGCGTCCCCAACCTGGTCCGCTTCAGCGCACTCGATCCACGTCTCCTCGGAGGGGAGCCGGCGCTGGTCAAGGAGGTGGAGGACCTTGCGCTCGGAGTCCCAGCGGAGGGGGCGGACCATGGGTTCACCCTACCAGCGGGTGTGAGGAGTGGTGCGCGCCGTGAGGATGATTGGGGTTGCGACGTGCGCGGCGCGGAGCACCGCACTTTGCCTGTTCCGGTGCGTTCCAAGGAGTGCCCCCGAAGTCCGCTAACTGTGCCATATCTCAACGGCTTAGCGTGCTATACTGTTCCCGCCCAGAACGCTCGAAGCCTCGTCGTTCCCG
>CAYUVU010000043.1:0-3546 GCA_964448205.1 uncultured Acidobacteriota bacterium | reverse complement strand
TCTCCCGACCGCTTGGCTTCGAGTGCTACCCCGCCGGGCTCGGCCCGAGCCGCCGCGCGTTCCTGAGGGCCGTCGCGGCCACTGCGGCGGGGACCGCCACCGCCGGCGCCCTCCCCGGCTGTGACACCGCTCCCGGGGTCCAGGACGCGGCGCCGGAACCCGCTCCGGCCGCCAGCGCGGCGGACGCCCTCAGTTCGGTCCCGGTCTTCCCGGAGGGCGGCTTCGCCGAGGACGCCGTCCGGATCGGCTTCAACGAGAACCCGCTCGGCCCCTCCCCGAAGGCGCTCGCCGCCATCGCCGCCGACGGCCTCGCCGCCGGACACCGCTACAACTATCCCGAGACGGTCCGCGAGCAGATCGCCGCGCACCACGGCGCGAACCGCGAGAACGTCCTCGTCGGTTGCGGCTCCACCGAGTTCCTGCAGTTCCTCCCCTGGGGCTTCCTGAAGCCGGGCACGACGAGTCTCGTCCTTCCCGAGATCACCTACGGCTGGTGCGGCGGGGTGGCGGCACAGATCGGCGCCGACGTGATCCGCACCCCGATGGGGCCGGAGGGAACGCTCGACGTGGCGGCGATGCGCGCCGCCATCCGGCCCGACACCCGGATCGTCTATCTCGCGAACCCCAACAACCCGACCGGGGCCGCGGTGTCCGGGGACGAGATCGCCTCGCTCGCGGAAGCAGTCCCAGAAGGCGGCATCCTCATCGTGGATGAGGCCTACGCCGAGTTCCTCCCGGAGGACGCCGTCTCGCAGGCCCTCGCCGGCGGGCCGGTCATCGTCGCCCGCACCTTCTCCAAGGCGTACGGCATGGCGGGCCTCCGGGTGGGCTACGTGATCGGGTCCGGTCCGATGTTCGAGAAGGCGACCGGCGTCTGGTGGGGCGACTTCGGCCTCAACACCGCGGCGGCGATCGCCTGCGGGCCGGCGCTCGCCGACCAGGAACACGTCCAAAAGTACGTGCGGACCGTGGACGACGGCCTCGCCGAGCTGCGCGCCGGACTCACCGAGCTGGGCTGCGTCTCCTGGCCGCACCGGGCGCCCTTCCTGATGACGGACCTCGGACGCGAGGCCCTCCCGGTGGTCTGGGAACTCTTCCGGCGCGGGATCTACGTCCAGGACGGGGCCGGCTGGGGCCTGCCGACCTTCCTCCGGATTTCGGTCGGCCTCTCCGAGCACCACCAGGCGCTGCTCGGCGCTCTCCGGGAGATTCGGGCCGCCTGAGGGCGACCGTCGGGCGGCCGCTCAGCGCCGCCAGAGTTCGCTGACGGGCGCCGCGAGCATCCTCGCGTCAGCGAGCGGCAGGATGTCCGGACCGGTATGGAAGAGGATTCCTCCGGCGAAGTCCTTCCCGCACCGCTCCGCGAGCCGGGCGAGGCCGCGGCCGTCGCCGGGCGACGGTGACGACCCGGCCTTGATCTCGAACCCCCAGGTGCGGGCACCGCGGGTCATCACCAGGTCCACTTCCACCTGGTCCTTGTCCCGGTAGTGCCAGAACTCGAGGTCGGGATCGGTCCAGGCCGCCTGGGCGATCAGTTGCTGGACGACGAGGGACTCCAGCAGATGCCCCAGCAGGTCCCGGTTTGCGGCGAGGTCCGGGGCGCTCAGCGCGGCGAGCGTCGCGGCCAGGCCGCTGTCCACGAAGTGCACTTTGGGCGAACGGATGAGGCGCCGGCCCGCACTGCGGTGCCAGGCCGGCAGGCGGCGGACCAGAAAGAGCCGCTCCAGCACGCTCAGGTAGTGCTCCACGGTGCTGCGGTGGAGATCCACGTCGCCCGCCAGGCTGGCGGCGCGGAAGAGCCGGCCCTTCCGATTCGCGAGGAGCGCCAGCAGCCGCCCGAGTTCGCCGGCGTCCCGGATGCGGGCCACATCCCGGACGTCACGTTCGATGACGGTCCGCAGGTACTGGCGATGCCACGCCCGGGCCGTGGCGGGGGTCAGCGGGAGGACGGAGGGGTAGCCGCCCGCCACGACCCGTTCTTCAAGGCTGGGGCCCGCGTCAGCCGGGCCGCCGCCGACCCGAGGACGGATCGCGCCATCGAGCAGCAGTCGGAGGAACTTGCCCGGACGGCCCTCCTTCTCGGCCTCCGTGAGCGGCTGCAGGTCCGCGATCGCCATTCGCCCGGCGAGCGATTCGGTGACCCGTGGCAGGAGCAGAAGGTTCGCCGACCCGGTCAGCAGAAAACGCCCTGGCTCGCGGTCGCGATCGACGGAACCCTTGATCGCGGGAAGGAGTTGCGGAACCCGCTGGATCTCGTCCACCGTCACCCGGCGAGGCAGGGCCGCCACGAAGCGCCCCGGATCCATGGCGGCCGCGCGGACCGTCGGGTCGTCATCGAAGCTGATGTACGCGCGGTCACTCGCCAGGCGGCGGGCCAGCGTGGTCTTGCCGCTCTGCCGGGGGCCGATGACGGCAACCACCGGCATGTAGGAAAGATCCCTCTCGATCGCGGTGGACAGGAGTCGGGGGACGAAGGAAGGGTGAGCGGCCATCTGCCGGTCATTCTAGCGTCCAAGTGTCGGTTAACGGAGCGTCCAAGTGTCGGTTAGTGTCGAACAGTTCCCACGAAGAAACTGATTCTTCAATGACTTACCTGTCGGACAAAGTGTCGGTCAGAACGGCGTCCAAGTGTCGGTTACACCGGCTGGCTCCGTATGTTCGCCGTTCTCCACACCTCGATCGGATGCTTTGACAATCCCCTCTTAGCCAGAATTAGCCATCAATGGCTAAATTAGCCAGACATGGCTAAAACTGGCTAACTCACCAGGATTCCTGGCCTTTCCCGCGACGGCCGGAAGCGAGCCAAGCCGCCGGCCACCCCCTCACCGCACGAACAGGAAGTAGTCGTGCGCGGCGCGCGCCGCCTCGGCGATCGCCCGCTCGCGGTCGGGCACCGGGTCGTCCGACTCCTTCACGAAGGCGACCATCGCAACGTGGCCGGCATCCGACGGCAGGTAGATGACCCCCACGTCGTTCGTGGTGCGGCCGATGGTGCCCGTCTTGTGGGCGACCACGGTGCCCTCCGGCAGCCGTCCCTTCAGCCGGCCGGCGCCGGTCTCGCACCGCTCCATGATGTCGATCAGGAGGTCGCGGCTCGACTGCGACAGTCCCTCGCCGTTCCAGATCTTGACCAGCAGGTCGGCCATCCCGCGCGGGGTCGCTGTGTCCCGGGGGTCTTCCTCGAACCCGTCCCGGGCCGCCGCGCGGTCCTCGTCCGACACCTTCCCGTAGTACTCGGTGTAGGTCGCACGGGTCCGTTCATCCCGCGGCGGGAGTCCCTCGGCGCCCACGTAGTCGGTGATCAGGTCGGCGGTGGAGCGGGCCACCACGACGCCCTCGACGCCGAGCTCCTTCATCCGGGCGGTCACCCGTTCCCCGCCGCCGGCGGCCCGGAGGCAGAGATCGGTCGCCGAGTTGTCGCTGATCAGCAGCATCAGCTCCATCAGGTTCAGGATGGAGAGCGAGACGCCGGGATCGTCGAAGAGCCGGCTGAGGGTGCCGCTTCCCGGTGAGAGGTCGGACAGCTCCAGGTCGATCATGTGGTCG
>CAYUVU010000042.1:0-3404 GCA_964448205.1 uncultured Acidobacteriota bacterium | reverse complement strand
CTTCTCTCCCGACGGGCGCTATCTCGCCTTCCTGCGCAAGGGTGAGGAGAACCAGCAGGTCTGGCTGCTGCCGTTGGCGGGCGGCGAGGCCTTCCAGGCGACCCACGCCGAGAACGGGGCGCGCTCCTTCCGGTTCTCGCCGGACGGTTTCAGCATCGGCTACCTCATGACCGATCCCGAAACCGAGGAGGAGAAGACGCGGAAGAAGGAGAAGCGCGACGTCGAACTGGTGGATCAGGACTTCAAGTACGGCCACCTCTACGTGACCCTGGTGTCGGATCGCTACGACCCCGACGGCGAAGACCGGCGCCTCACGCGGGGCGACTATCACGTCTCGGGCTGGGACTGGTCGAGCAGCGACCGCATCGTCTTCAGCCACCAGGACGATCCGCGCATCAACACGAACCGGCGCTCGGGGGACCTTTCGGTCGTCAACCTGGGGAACGGAGCGATCAACCTGCTGCACGCCGGGAACGGGATCGAGAGCTCGCCTCGGGTGTCCCCCGACGGCCAGACGGTCGCGTTCCGCTCCACGGGCGACCAGCCCGAACCCATCGGACTCGGTGACGTCTACGTGATGCCGGTCATGGGCGGCGAGCGGGTGAAGCTCGCCGAGACGAAAGACCGGAGTCCGGGCATTCTCGGGTGGTCGCGGGACGGCTCGCTCGTCTACGTGGCCGAAGCCGAGCGCACCTCGCGGCGGCTCTTCGGGCTGCCGGCGGACGGGGGAGATCTCGTGGAACTGACCCCGGGTGAGGGGGTCTTCCGTTCCACCGCCGTCGCGACCGCGGCCGACGTGATGGCGTTCACCCACGAGACGCCGGAGACGCCCTGGGACGTCTTCGCCGCCGACCTGGGGAAGGGAGGCGCCGCCGCGGCCGCCTTCGAGCCGCGCCGCCTTACCGATCTCCACAAGGACGTCGCGCGGCCGGCGATGGGGAAGACCAGCGTCCTCACCTGGACCTCGCCGGACGGAACTCCGGTGGAAGGGCTTCTGACCCTCCCGGTGGACTACGAAGAAGGCCGGCGCTATCCGCTGGTCCTGAACGTCCACGGCGGGCCCGCCGGGGTCTACTCCGAGACCTTCACCGGCGCCCCGTCCATCTACATGCTCCAGTACTTCGCCCAGGAAGGGTTCGCGATCCTGCGGCCCAATCCGCGCGGCTCCACCGGCTACGGCAAGGACTTCCGTTACGCCAACTTCATGGACTGGGGCTTCGGGGACATGGACGACCTCATGGCGGGGGTGGACCTCGTGATCGAGCAGGGCGTGGCGCGGGCCGACCGGCTCTACATCATGGGGTGGAGCTACGGGGGCTACATGACCTCCTTCGCGGTCACCCGCACCGACCGGTTCGTCGCCGCCAGCATGGGCGCGGGGCTGCCGAACCTGATCAGCATGGTGACCACCACCGACATCCAGGATTACCTCGCCGGCCACATGGGCGGCGACTTCTGGGAGGACTACGAGGTGTACGAGGCCCACTCGGCGATCTACCGCATCGCGGAGGTCACCACCCCGACCCAGGTCATCCACGGCGCGCAGGACCTCCGGGTGCCCTTCACCCAGGGGCAGGAGTTCTACCGGGCGCTCGACCGCCGGGGGATCCCTACCGAGTTCGTCGTCTATCCCAGGACCCCGCACGGGCCCCGGGAGCCGAAGTTCCTGATGGACGTCTCCGAGCGCATCCTGACCTGGTTCCGGGCGCACACGCCGGAGGAAGCGACGGACGACGCGGCGAGCAGCCGCTGATCCGATTCCGGCCTACGGTCGGCCCGCCGAGGGCCGGCCGCGAGGGTCGGTGAGGTCGGGACCTGCGCCGCGCGGGGCGCCGCGCGTGCCGGCTGAAGCCGGCGTTCCAAGCCGGTGTGCCGTCCGCGTGGTTGGCGACTCGCGAGTTCGCCCGCTTCCTGCGGGCGGGTGCCGGCCTGAAGGCCGGCGGTCCCGTCCGGGCCGCTACACTTCGCGCCTTCCGGTCCCGAATGGGCGGGACCCTGAGCACTTCGCGGCCCGGCTCCGCCGGCGCTTCGCCTGCCGAGCCCGCGCATCTCACCGAGTGAGGAAAGCCCCTTGATTCGTAGACAGGATGCCCTCGACTACCACCTGAGCGGACGGCCCGGGAAGGTCGAGGTCCGGCCCACCAAGCCCACCCAGACCCAGCGGGACCTCTCGCTCGCCTACAGCCCCGGCGTCGCCGAACCGTGCCGGGAGATCCACCAGGAGTCGGGGCGCGTGTTCGACTACACCGCCCGCGGAAACCTGGTGGCGGTCGTCTCGAACGGAACCGCCGTCCTCGGCCTCGGCAACATCGGCCCCCTCGCCGCCAAGCCGGTGATGGAGGGGAAGGGCGTCCTCTTCAAGCGGTTCGCCGACATCGACGTCTTCGACATCGAGCTCAATGTCACCGACCCCGAAGAAGTGGTGCGAGTGGTCAAGGCCCTCGAGCCCACCTTCGGCGGCATCAACCTCGAGGACATCAAGGCGCCGGACTGCTTCTACATCGAATCGCGCCTCCGCGAGGAGATGGACATCCCCGTCTTCCACGACGACCAGCACGGCACCGCGATCATCTCCGGGGCCGCCTTCCTGAGCTGGCTCGAACTCACGGGGAAGGACCCCGCGGAGGTCCGGCTGGTCATCAACGGCGCCGGCGCCGCCGGCATCGCGTGCGCCGAGCTCGCGGAGAGCCTCGGGGTGCTCCACGAGAACGTCGTGATGTGCGACTCGCGCGGCGTCATCCACACCGGCCGCGAGTCGGGCATGAACGAGTTCAAGGAGCGCTACGCCCTCGATACCTCGATGCGGACGCTGGACGACGCCATGCGCGGCGCCGACGTCTTCATGGGCCTGTCGGTGAAGGACGCGGTCTCGAAGGAGATGGTCGTCTCGATGAACGCCCAGCCGCTCGTGATGGCGATGGCGAACCCGGACCCGGAAATCACCTGGGAGGACGCCATGGACGCCCGCAGCGACGTCTTCATGGCCACCGGGCGTTCCGACTATCCGAACCAGGTCAACAACGTCCTCGGCTTCCCCTTCATCTTCCGGGGCGCGCTCGACGTGCGCGCCCGCACGATCAACATGGAGATGAAGCTGGCCGCAGCCCGGGCGCTCGCGGAACTCACGAAGGAGGATGTTCCCGACTCGGTGATGCGCGCCCACGGCAAGGAGCGGATGTCCTTCGGTCCGGAATACCTCATTCCGTCGCCCTTCGACTCCCGGGTGCTGCTCTGGGAGGCCCCCGCGGTGGCGAAGGCGGCCATGGACAGCGGCGTTGCCCGGATCCAGATCGACCTCGAGCAGTACGGCGCCCGGCTCGAGTCCCGCCTCGGACTCGAACGCGAGGTGATGCGCCAGGTGATCGGCCGCGCCAAGCGCGCCGCCCGGTCGGTGGTCTTCCCCG
>CAYUVU010000041.1:0-3231 GCA_964448205.1 uncultured Acidobacteriota bacterium | reverse complement strand
GCGGAGCACCGCACTTTGCCTGTTCCGGTGCGTTCCAAGGAGTGCCCCCGAAGTCCGCTAACTGTGCCATATCTCAACGGCTTAGCGTGCTATACTGTTCCCGCCCAGAACGCTCGAAGCCTCGTCGTTCCCGTGCAGTTCGTGTCTCCCATGTGATGCCCACCCAAAGCCACTCCAACGCGGTTCAGCGGCCATACCGCCTCTCCGCTCGCTTCGTCGAGACCATACAGGAACCCGGACGCTACGGCGACGGCCGCGGCTCCGGCGGACTCTCCCTCCGGGTCAAGCTCACCGCCCGCGGAGACCTCGCCAAGTCGTGGGGACAGCGCATCAGCATCGACGGAAGGCCCCGCAACCTCGGACTCGGCTCCTGGCCCCACGTCAGCCTCGCCGAGGCGCGCCAGAAGTGCGCCCTCAACCTCCTGGCGCGAGAGCGCGGCGAGCTGGTGACCGGCAAGAGGCGAACGGTCCCCACCTTCGCCGAAGCCGTGGAGAAGGTGATCGCGGTTCACCGGGACGGCTGGAAGGACGGCGGCCGGTCCGAGCAGCTCTGGCGCTCGAGCCTCCGGGACTACGTGCTCCCACGGCTCGGCAGGCGTCCGGTGGACCGGCTCTGCACCTCGGACGTGATGGCGGTCCTCCTCCCGATCTGGAACGAGAAGCGTGAGACGGCGAAACGGGTGCGGACCCGGATCTCCGCGGTGATGCGCTGGGCGGTGGCCCAGGGCTACCGGGAGGACAACCCGGCGGGCGACGCCATCGGGGAGGCGCTGCCGCGCAACGGCGTCCGGCGCCGGCATCACCCGGCGCTGCCGTATGCCGAGGTCGCCGCGGCGATCCGGACGGTGCGGACGTCGGGAGCCTCTCCCGCGCCCGCGCTGGCGTTCGAGTTCCTCGTCCTGACGGCGTGCCGGAGCGCGGAGGTGCGCGGCGCGCTGTGGAATGAGGTGGACCTTGCGGGACGGGAATGGCGCATCCCTGGCGAGCGGATGAAGGCGGGACGGGATCACCGGGTTCCGCTGTCCGACAGGGCGCTGGCGGTCCTGGAGGAGGCCCGGGCGCTCGCGGACGGCTCCGGGCTGGTGTTCCCCTCGGCTCGCAGCGGGCCGCTCAGCGGGGAGGCGATCGCGAAGCTGGTGCGCGATCTCGGGATCGGCGCGGTGCCTCACGGGTTCCGTTCGAGCTTCCGGGACTGGGCGGCGGAGTGCACAGACGCTCCGCGTGAGGTCTGCGAACTGGCGCTGGCGCACGTGAACACGAACGCCATCGAGGCCGCCTACCGGCGGACGGACCTGTTCGAGCGGCGGCGGGCGCTCATGGAACAATGGGCCGCGTTCCTGGCATGACCACGGCCGCGCCTCCGTGTGCCCCGGTGACTCCGTCACCCGGGCCACTCCGGGCGGAGAGAGCGCCCGAGCGGGCTGGCCAACTTGTTGGTAGGCCAGCCTACCCAGTGTTAAACACTGGAGTCTGGCGAGGGGGGCGCCGCCCCCCTTCTGAACCCCCGGCCTCCCGCGCCGCTGCCGGAGCATCGAGCGGTCGGGGGCTCCTGCCCCCGAACCCCCAAACCGGTGCGCTCTCCCGGCGCAGCGGCGCGCCGCCGTGGTCCCCCGCATCGAGCACGCGGACCAGGCCCTCGTCGGCTTCGCGGAGGCCCTCCGGCTCCCCACCCTCGGGGAGCGGGCCGACGAGGCCCTCAGCGGCCTCTGAGCGCGCCGGATCGCCGCTCAGGTCCGCATCGAGGATCACCCGGCGGGCGAAGACCTGGCGAACCGCCGCCTCCACCCGCCAGCGGGCGGGTTCGTCGCCTTCCCGCAGGGATACCTCGCGCCGCAGGCGCGGGCTGGGAGTGACCCGGACACGGGAAGAGGGGTGGGCCAACGCAACCCGACGCCGTGCCGCATTTCCGGTGGAAATGGGGGGGTCACTCCCAGCCCCGCCCTCCCGCCGAAAAGCGGGCGGGCGGCAAGCTCCCGAAGGGACCGAACCCCAACGGCGACAACGAGATTCGGGCGAGGTGCGGGGGCCCACGCAAAGCGGGATTTGGGGGCCAACGCGCTCCGTGTGCGTGGGTCCCTGGCGGAGCGACCCCGGGAAGGCTCTGCCGGGGACGGTTCACTTGTCCGCGGCGGCATTGCGTTCGGCGAGCTCGCGGGGCGCGATCCGGCACGCCGTGGACGCCAGAGCGGGAGCGGTTGCGCTCCGCTTCCCGCTCGGGGATCCCCCGCCGAGATCGTCGTCGAGGGCCAGCTCGTCCCCTTGGTGGTCCTGGCCGTCCCGATCGCGGCGGGCCGCGCCGCCGTTCCAAGGTCCCATCCGTTCCCGTCGCTGCCCCGACCGGCGTGCCTGGCGATCCCCGACCCGCCGTCCGGTCCGCTCGGTGGTGGCAGGAGTTCCTGCCGCTACCCCCTTCGATTCGGGGCTACCTGGCGTCGCGGATGTGTCGCCGGATGTGGTTCTCACTTTCGGGGATCGCGTCCAAGTGCAAGACAAGACAGTCGGTTACGCGACAGCCATCGCGGAGCGGAGCACCGCGCGTGCCGGCTGAAGCCGGCGTTCCGAGCCGTACACGTCGTGAGGCCGGGTAGCGGGGTGCGGTTTCGACCGCCTGTCGGCGGTCGATGCCGGCCGGAGACCGGCGCTCCGAAGCTCCCCTACAGCTCGGCGTGTTGGGCGGCCGCACCGGGGCCGAGGAAGGCTTCCACGTACTTCGCGCCCGTGCCGGTGTTGAAGAGGACGACGGTGTCGTCCTCCGTCACGTCACCCGACTTGCGCAGGCGGCGGAGCGCGCTGAGGCAGGCGCCACCCTCGGGAGCGGCGAAGATGCCCTCGGCGGCGGCGATCCGGCGGGCGTCGCGCATGAGTTCCTCGTCGCTGACCGCGATCGCGGTGCCGCCGCTCTCCCGGACCGCGGCGAGGATGAGGAAGTCCCCGAGCGCCTTGGGAACCCGTAGCCCGGACGCCACCGTGTGCGCGTCCTGCCACATCTGGGAGGCTTCCGTGCCTTCCGCGAACGCCTTCGGGATGGGAGCGCAGCCCTCGGACTGCACCGAGACCATCCGCGGCCGCTCCGCCCCGACCCAGCCGAGCTGCTCCATCTCGTCGAACGCCTTCCACATGCCGATGAGGCCGGTGCCGCCGCCGGTCGGGTAGAGGATCACGTCGGGCAGGCGTCCGAGCTGCTCGAAGACCTCGTAGCCCATCGTCTTCTTGCCCTCGATGCGGTAGGGC
>CAYUVU010000040.1:0-26773 GCA_964448205.1 uncultured Acidobacteriota bacterium | reverse complement strand
GTCTGGATGTCGGTGTCCATCTCCTCGACGTTCGTGTAGGTGTGGTGGAGGACGTTGTGCTTGTGCTGCCAGATCATCTGGCTGGCCCCGATGAAGCTCGCGGTGGAGCCGGCCAGCCAGTTGATCGTCCGGTTGCTGGAGTAGCTGCCGTGGGCCCCTTCGTGCACCAGGTTGAAGCCGATGAGCGCGAGCGCCTGTGAGAGGGCGAAGGCGGCGACGATCGTGGTGAGAACGTTCGGAGAGAAAAAGACCAGGAAGACGTAGGAAACGACGAACCCGGTCAGGATGATGGCGGTCTTGGGCAGCATGCGCCAGCCGCCCGTCCCCCGGGTCCTGATGCCGGGAAAACGCTCATCCACGCGCTTCTTCAGCGTCGCGTAGAAGCCCACGTCCTTGTCGAAGGTGATCTTCCGGTAGGTGGCTTGCGAAGAGTTCGGCGACATGGATACTCGCTTTCAGTTTCGGTATTCAGGATATGCCAGGACCTGCAGGCTGATGAAGATGTCGGAAGGGATCCGCTAGCGGGGCCTCGATTCCCAGGCGTCCTCGCCGTAGAGGGTGAATTCGTCCACCTCGAACCAGAACTCGCCCAGCTCCGATTCGCCGCGGCGCGAGAGGTAGAGCCCGGTGCAGCGGGCCCCGTCCCAGAGGGCGGCATCCTCGGGCACCGCGACCGGTTTCAGGTCGTCGGCGCCGAGTTCCACGAGCCGCCAGTCGTCCGCCACCTCGACCCGCTTCCCGAAACCGACCCCGCTGCAGCGGAAGGTCAGCTCGAAGGCGTGACTGCCCCGGGCGTGGAACCGGATGCCGCCGAGGTTCTCCAGGCTGACCGGATTCCCGCCGCGATCGAAGGGCTGGTACATCTGGGCGAGCGGGCCGCGGGCCGCACCCACCGCCAGGGTGCCGTCCACGCGGGCCGCCGCCGGCGTCGAGGCGGCGCCGCCGGCGGCGAGCGAGAGGTCGGCGTTCGAGACGCCGTTCGTGAACGTGTGCCAGCGGACGCCGGTGTGGGCGAAGAGGTCGCCGTCCTCGAAGTCGTCGAACGCCACGACCTGGTCGGCGGCCAGGTTCTCCGGGAAGGGTGTCGAGGAGGGCTTCGACGCGGCCATGGTCGGGGCGATGCCGTCCGAGAGGGCCACCAGGTGGTTCGTCGTCCGGACGATGAGCTGCCCTTCCGAGATCGCCGGCGTGGCGAGGCACACCTCGTCCATGGAGTTCATCGCGAGTTCTTCGTACTCCGGACCGGCGCGGATGACGAAGACGTCGCCGTCCTCGCTGGCCAGGTAGATGCGGCCGTCGGCGGCGATGGGCGAAGCGGTATAGGCGCCCCCGCGCTGGCCGATCCGCCGCCGGTACGCCCGCTCGCCGGTCGCGGCGTCGAAGACGGTGAGGACCCCGTTCGTCGCGACCACGTAGAGATGGCCCTGGTACACGAGCGGCGAGGCCATGTACGGCCCGTCGCGGGGCGAACTCCAGGCGACGTGGTCGTTGGAGTCCGTCCCCTCGGCCAGCGAGATGTCGCCGGTGGCGCCCGTCCGGATCGCGAAGATGGGGCGGATCCGGTAGCCGCTCGTCAGGTAGATGAGCTCCCCGTCCACCACCGGGGTCGGGGTGGTGTTGTTCGAGCTGCCGGACATGCGCCAGAGCTCCGCGCCGGTTGCGGGGTCGTAGCCGAACATGGTGCCGGCGCCGTTCGTGATCAGTTCGGTCCGCTCGGATCCCGCGTGGACGGTCGGCGTCGAGAACGCGGAGATCAGGTCCCGCTCGGTCCGCCAGACTTCCTCGCCGCTGGCGACGTCGAAGGCGGCGATGAAGGAGCCTTCCTGCTGGTCGGCCTGCACGATCACCAGGTTCTCCCAGATGATCGGGGAGCTGGCCGCCCCCCACTGGTAGGTGTCGTCGTAGGAGGCGCCCGAGTCCAGGGGACCGAGGTCCGCCTGCCAAAGCAGCGCGCCGTCGAAGTCGTAGAGGAACAGGTTGCCGGTGGCGATCAGCACCGCGACGTGCTTCCCGTCGGTGGCCGGCGTGGCCGAGGCATAGCTGTTCTTGGGATGCCGCTGGATCTCCGGAGCCTCGGCGACCGCTTCGCGCACCCACAGCACGTCGCCGCCCTGGCGGTCGATCGCGTATACGAACCAGGTGTTCCGCTCCCGGTCGGAGCGGCGGTCCATCCGCCCGTCCGGGCCGTAACGGAAGACCGGGTCCGGGTCGTCGCTGACCGCGGTGGTCAGGAAGATCCGGTCGTCCCAGATCACCGGGCTCGAGTGTCCGAGCCCCGGAATCGGGGTCTTCCAGAGGACGTTGTGCCCCGTCTGCGCGTCCCAGAGGGTCGGCGGGTTCTGCCCGTCAGCGACCCCGGAAGCGAGCGGGCCGCGGAACGACGGCCACTGGAACCGGTCGTCGCCGCCCTGCGCGCCCACCGCCAGCGGCACCAGACACACTGCGGCGACCCCCAGGAAGACCCGCAAACGCTCCATCGGACCGCCCATCGTATCCGGTGCAGGGGCCGTTGGGACGGCTCACTCTCCCATCGGCCCGGTGGCGCGCCGGCTTGGAACGCCGGCTTCAGCCGGCACCCGCGGTGCTCGGCACCGCGCACGGCATGACACAGACGGGCCCCGTTCGTGGGGCGACTACAAGTAAAACGTGCTGTGCGATTGCAAGTGTTTCCTGCATCGCAACATCCGGGACAGGTGGAGAAGCAGCTGCACCCGGCGACATGACGATGCCGGCTCGGTGTTACGGCTCCTTGATCCAGGGGTTGACGACCTCCACTCCGGCGCGCTGAAAGTGCTTCGCATCGCGGGTCACGACCGCCAGTCCATGGTACAGAGCCGTTGCCGCGAGCAGACCGTCCACGGCGGGGAGGCCGGGGAGGCGCGCCGTGAGGCGGCCCCACACGTCGGCGACCCCGGCACTGACAGGTACGACACGACCCTCAAACCAGTCAGCCAGATCGACCTCTAGCCATTCAGCGATCCGCGTACGGCGGCGACTCGGCGCAAGGTTCTCCACGCCCTTCCGGATCTCTCCAAACGTCATGACACTGGCGAACAGATCTTTCGACCGCGCGGCCCGAAACCAGGCAACAACCGGTGGCGAAGGTTGCGGCTTCCTCAGTTCGGAAAGGGCACAGGTGTCTACCAGGAAGCTCACAGTTCCACGTCACGGGGCAAAGACCCGTCGCGTTCCAGATCCAGGTCAACACCCACCAGCGGTGAGCGGGCCATGAAATCGACCAGGTTGGGACGCGGGCGTTGAAGCCGGTCGTAGTCCTCCGGCGAGAGCACGACGGCGGCGCGTTGTCCGCGCACCGTGACCGTCTGAGGTCCGACGCTGGAAGCGGCGCGCACAAGGGCACTGAACCGTGCTTTCGCCTCGTGGACCTGCCACGTGCGCTGAGGAACTCCTGATCTGACCATCATGACCAATTAGGATACTGCACGGAAGAGACTCTTCCCGTTCTCACCCTTCCAGCAATTCACCCGTCGATCCGCGGGACTGCATCTTCACAGCAACGGATCGGCGTTCCCTACTGGCCCGCGCCCATCACCTCCCGGGCCGCCCGCGCCACGATGTCCCGGGGCGAAGCCATCGCGGCGGCCGCCTCCAGGACGGCGGCGGCCGCATCACCGCCAACCTCACCCAGCGCGGTGACCGCGGCCGCCTGCGCGCGGTAGCTGGAGTCGTTCCGGAACCGCTCGATCAGGAACTCCGCTCCCGCCGAGCCGCCCAGCCCGGCGATCGCGGAAGTCCGAACCTCGGACTTCGCGTCCTCCACCGCCGCAATCCGCAAGACCTCCGCGTCGTCCGCATTCTCCGGATCCAGTCCCTCGACCGCCGCCTGGCGGACCGCCCAGAACGCGTCGCCGGCCACCGCGGTCCGCAGGGCGGCCCGGGCCTCGCCACCGCCCATCTCGCCGAGCGCCACCGCCGCCCGGCGCCGCCCGGCGGCGTCGTCGTCCGCGAGCTGGGCCATCCACTCGCCGGCCGGCTTCCTGATGTCCAGCTCCGCCAGCAGCACGTCGTCCGCGTCGAAACGGACGTAGCGGGGTTCCTGGGCCGCCGGGAAGCTCAGGTGCTGTTCCCTCCCCTCGAGCGTGAAGGGATGGATCTCGGAACCCGACTCCGTGACCACCCGCACCGAGAGCGGAGCGCGGTACGCCTCCGGCACCGTGCCCATGCTGGCTTCCGGCCCCTGCACCTGGCGGATGTGCATCTCCACGGAGTCCCCGTCCCACTCGGACTCGATCTCGAGCACCGGATGGCCCGGGCGCCGCAGCCACATGTCGATGAACCAGCGGATGTCCTGATCCACGGCCTCGGCGAAGGCGGTGATGAAGTCTTCGGTGTCCACCGGCTGGAAGGAGTGCTTCTCCAGGAAGTGCTGGATCCCCGCGCGGAACTCGGCGTCCCCGGTGATGTGCCGGAGCAGCCGGATGAGCGCCGCGCCCTTCGGATAGGTATGGGCGTCGAAGTTGTCGTTCGGACGCCGCCACTGGTTCGTGACCACCGGCCGGAGCACCGTCTGCGCCTGGCGCAGGTAGGACTCGCGCTTCCGCCGCATGTTCTCGCCGGCCTCGTCGGGGCCCAGCTCGTAGGCGTGCCAGAGGTACTCCGAGTAGGTCCCGAAGCTCTCGGTCAGCCAGGTCTCGCCCCAGTCGCGGTAGGTGGTCAGATCGCCCCACCAGTGGTGCGCCACCTCGTGGGCGACGAGGCCGTGGCTCGGGAAGTCCTGCTCGGCGCGCTCGTCGTGGATCGTGCTCTGGCCGAGCACGGTGGCGGTGGTGCTCTCGGCGCCGCCGCCGATCCCGGGAATGGTGATCTGGTCGTACTTGTTCCACGGATAGGGAACGCCGAACTCTTCGTCGAAGAAGGCCATCATCGCCGTCGTCTTGTGGAAGCTGCGGTGGGCGTCCTCGACGTCCTTCGGATAGACCCAGTAGTTCACCGGGATGTCGCCATGGAAGTCCTCGATGAGCTCGTAGGGACCGGCGACCAGCACCGAGAGGTAGGTCGGATGGGGCAGGTCGAGCCGCCAGTGATGCGTCCTGGTCCCCGGCCGCGCTCCCTCGCTGATGCCGATCAGCGCGCCGTTCGAAAGCACCTTCCAGTCCTCCCGCACCGTGGCGAGCAGCTCGAAGGTGGACCGGTCCGCCGGGTGGTCCACCGAGGGATACCAGTGCCGGGCGCCCTCGGGGAACGAAAGGGTGTTGATGAGCTGGGGGTTGGCCTCCGTCTCGTCCTTGAAGTCGAGCCCGAGGTCGTAGCTCGCCGCCATCCCGTACTGCGTCGCGTCCACATCGATTCCGGACCCGCCGTAGTCGATCTCGAGGACGAGCGTCTCGCCTGCCGCGAGCGGTTCGGCGAGCGTCACGGTGAGCGTTCCGTCCGCGTGGGTGAAGTCGAGTGCCTCGCCGCCGGCGCGAGCGCCGCGGACCTCGTAGGTCTCGGCGTCCAGCACGACCTCGCCGATGTCCTCCTCGGCCTGCAACTCGATCTGCACCTGTCCGTCCATGCTCTTGGTGGTCTCGTCCAGATCGAGGGCGACGCGGTAGTGGAGGACGTCGAAGGGCTCGTCGCGCTGCTCCCGGACCGGCCAGTCGGACCGGTCCTCGTAGGGGGATTCAACCGGGGGTGGCTCGTTGCTCCCGCCGCCGCAGGCGGCCAGGAGGAGGGCGGCGGCGAGGCCGCTCGTCCACCGTGAGAACACACCGGCGGGGAATGGGGGGTTACCGATCAAGCCGGCAATCGTACCCGGCTGGCGGTTGGACCCGCGGATCGGTCAACAGCCGTGCTGGCGCGCCAGCTTGGAACGCCGGCTTCAGCCGGCACAGCGGCCCGCAGGGTCGCGGGCGGTTCGTCGCTACCCCGGGTCCAATGGCGTGCGCAGCCGAGCGATCCCGGCCAAAAGAGGTCTGTCCCACCGCCCGCCTTTGGCGGGCTGTGCCGGCTGAAGCCGGCGTTCCAAGCCGGTACGCCACCATCCGCGTTTGGCGCGGCCGCCTGTCCCGTGCGGCCCTTTACCTGGCGAAGTCGATGTCCACGCCGATGTGGACGGCGCGCGGGGTACCCAGCGTCTCGATGGGGGTGCGGGCCGAGACGATCTCGGCGTCGAGGAGATTCTCCCCCGCAAGAAAGACGTGGAGCCGGTCGTTCACCGGATAGGACACGCGGAGCCCCACCGAGACGAACCCCTCCATGGGCAGCTCGTTCCGGTCGTCCTCGAACTGATTCCCCATGAAACGCAGGTCGGCGCGCACCGAGACGGGGCCGTGCCAGGCGCCGCCCACCACACCCTGGTGGAAGGGGACCTGCGGAAGCCGCAGGCCCGTCTCCTCGACCTTGGAAACGGAGAACAGGTACGCCGCGAAGAACTCGCTGTTCGCGTCGGGGTACACGTAGACCTCGGTCTCGAACCCGCGCGCCCGCGAGCGTCCGATGTTCTGGCGCTGGCGGAAGACGCCCTCGTCGTTGACCTCCAGCGTGACGTTCCCCACCGTGTCGCGCATCCAGTTCCAGTAGAAGTTCCCGCGCACCAGCATCCGCTCGGTGGGGTAGAAGTCGAGACCGCCTTCCGCTCCGTAGAGGGACTCCTCGCCGAGCTGATCGTTCGCGGCGACCCGCACGTTCCCGACCCGGAACGGCCGATAGAGCTCGTTCAGCGAGGGAGCCCGGAAACCGCGGTAGGCGGACGCGCGGAGCGTCGTGCTCTCGAGGACGTGATAGCGAACCCCGAGACGGGGATTCAGGCTGGCCTTCGAGCCGGCGTTCTGCCACACGTCCACCCGGCCGTCGGCGAGCACTTCGAGGCTCGGCATCAGCTCCAGCCGTTTCTGCACGAAGGCGCCGAGCCGGTTCTGGGAGTGGTCGCCCCACGAAGTGCGCACCCAGTCGGCGCCCGCCTGCAGGCCTTCCGCGATCCGGGTGGTGAAGACGCCGCCCACCCCGGAGTACTCGAACATCTGCTGCGCGGTGGGCCTTTCCTCGTTGCGGCCGGCGAGGATCCGCGAGAAGTCGCTGTTCAGGCGGGAGTCCTGGCCGAACACCCGAAGGTCCCAGTTGTCCTGGGTGATCCCGCTCTCCAGCATCACCAGCCGGGAGCTGTTGATCTGGATCGGGGTGCCGTTCCGGCGGTCCTCGGAGTAGTAGTTGATCGAGAAGTGGACCGGCCCGGACGTGGCGCGGCCGACCATGGACCGGAAGTCCACCCCGGCCGGCTGGTCGACGGCCCCCCGCTCCGCTTCCCGGATGCGGTGGTAGCCCTCGCTGTTCAGCATCCGCGCCGCGCCGACCACGGAGATCCCGTCGGCCTCGTGGGACCCGAGCACCTCCGCGTCCTGGATCCCGAAGCTGCCGAGCTGCGCCCGCGCCCGCAGGAGGCCCGGCTCCGGCCGGCGCGAGAAGAGCTGCACCGTGCCGCCGAGCGCCGAACTCCCGTAGAGGGGACTGGCGGCGCCGCGCGCCACCTCGATGCGGTCGAGGAACAGCGTCGGCATCCGGTTCCAGTAGACCCAGTTGCCGAAGGGATCGTTGAGCGGAATCCCGTCCCAGAGGACCAGCGTGCGGCTCGCCCCGCTCGGCCCGATCCCCCGGAGGGAGACCCCCGTGGTGGTCGGATGCGAGATGAAGCTGGTGTTCCGCCGGAAGAGGCCGAACCCCGGCACCCGGCTTAGCGCCTCGTCCACCAGGGTGCCCGGCGAGTTGGCGAGATCGTCGCTGTCCACCGCGGTCACCAGCGCGATCGAGTCCACGATCGCCTCGGCGCCGCGGGTCGCGGTGACGACCACGGTCTCGGCGTGGGTCGGGCGGTCGGTCTCCTCCTCCTGGACCTGGGTTTCAGCCGTTTGCTCCACGTCCTCTTCGGGACCTTCGTCCGGGGGCGGAACGGCGAGCGCCGGCGCCGGCAGAACGAACGCGAGGGCGAGCCCGACCGCGGCGAGCGCTCGGCCGGGTTGCGACGGAAACGGGGAGCGGGAGTCGGGACGATCCATGGGGCGCGGCGATGATACCGGGCGGGAACGGCGCCGCCGGCCGGCGCGATACTCCCCGCCCATGCATCGCCTGATCGCCGCAATCGCGGTCCTCCTGACGGCGGCCCCGGCGGCTGCCCAACCCGCCGAATGGTCGAAACCGTTCCCGGGACATCGCGTCATCGGAAACCTCTACGCGGTGGGCACCTACGACCTGGCCTGCTTCCTGATCACCTCCGACGAGGGTCACATCCTCATCAACACCGGACTCGCGGAATCCGCGCCGCTGATCCGGGAGAACGTCGAATCGCTCGGCTTCCGTTTCGAAGACGTCCGCATCCTGCTCACCATGCAGGCGCACTACGACCACGTGGCCGCGTTCGCCGAGATCAAGGAAGGCACCGGGGCGGAGCTCTGGGCGACCGCCGCCGACGCCCCGCTGCTCGAGGACGGAGGGGCGAGCGATCCGCACTTCCAGGGCGAATACCCCTTCGCGCCGGTCCCGGTGGACCGGGTCCTGAGCGATGGCGAGGTCATCCGGCTCGGCGCCGTCCGGCTCACGGTGGTCGAAATGCCCGGACACACTCCCGGGAGCGCCGGCTACACCATGACGGTGACCGAGAACGGCCGCGACTACCGGGTCGCGATCGCCAACATGGGCTCGATGAACCCCGGACTACGGCTCTCGAAGGACCCGACCTATCCGGGGATCGCCGGCGACTTCGCCGAGACGTTCCGCCGCCAGAAGGCGATGGAGGTGGACGTGTGGGTCGCGGCGCACGCTTCGCAGTACGGGCTCCATGACAAGTATCGGCCCGGAGACGCCTACAGCCCGGACACGTTCGTGGACCCGGAGGGTTTCCGCAAGCTGGTCGCGCACTACGAGAAGCTCTTCGAGGAGCAATTGGCGGCGGAGCGGCGGTGACGGTCGAGGCGGCGCGCCAATTGGTTGCCGGCGCGTCGCACATCGTCGGCTTCACCGGCGCCGGCATCTCGACCGAATCGGGGGTCCCGGACTTCCGCAGCCCCGGCGGGGTGTGGGCGGAAAACCGGATCGTGGACTTCCAGGAGTTCGTCTCCAGCGAAGCCGGCCGGGTCGAGTACTGGCGGCAGAAGAGCATCGGCTGGCCCGCCATGCGCGACGCGCAGCCGAACGCCGGGCACCACGCCTTCGTCGAGCTTCACCGCCAGGGCCGGCTCGACGCGCTGGTCACCCAGAACATCGAACGCCTGCACCAGCGCTCGGGGATTCCCGCGGAGAAGGTCTTCGAACTGCACGGCACCACGACCGAGGCGGCCTGTCTGACCTGCGGCGACCGCATCACCTCCGACGAGGCGTGCCGGCGGATCGAGGCCGGCGAGAAGGCGCCGCGCTGCCGCGAGTGCGGCGGGTTCCTGAAGCCCGCGACGATCTCCTTCGGCCAGGCGATGCCGCACGACGTCCTGGAGCAGTCGGTGGCGGCGGCGGAGGCGTGCGACCTGATGCTCGCGGTCGGGTCGTCGCTGGTTGTCGAGCCGGCCGCGTCCGTCCCCCGGGTGGCCAGGTTCGCGGGGGCGCGCCTGGTCATCGTCAACCGGGACCCCACGCCGCTCGACCGCATCGCCGACGCGGTGGTCCGCGGCGAGATCGGGGTGGTGCTGCCGGAGTTGGTACGTCTGGACGGATAGGGACGCAACGGCTTGGAGCGCCGGGTTCCAAGCCGGCGGCGCCACCGGTCCGGAGAGCGCTATACCGTGTCCACCACCTCTGCCACGAACCGGCGCAGGAGACCGGCGGCGCCGGGGGTCTCGGGGGTCATGGCGCGGAGTTCGTCGATCGAGCGGGCGCCGGTGAGCGGGAGGTAGGGGGGATAGGCGGCGATCCGCTGGATGAGGTCCTCCTTGACCAGTTCCGGATGGAATTGGGTCGCGTAGATCGGCTTTCCCAAGAACTTCAGGGCCTCGTTCTCGATGGTGGGGCTCGACGCGAGGCTCACCGCCCCCTTCGGCAGCTCGTCCACGATGTCCTCGTGGCCGATGACCACCGGGAACCCCGACCCGACCGGACCGAAGACGGGATCGCGTCTCCCCGCTTCCGTCAGGTCCAGCGGGAGCACCCCAACCTCGGCGCGGGCGTGGTCCGTGACCACCCGGCCGCCAAGCGCCTTCGCGAGGCCCTGGAAGCCCCAGCAGGAGGCGAAAGTGGGGATGGAGTGTTCGTAGAGGAGCTCCATCGCACCGAGCGCGCCGGCAAGCCACGGCCCGCCGCGGACCACCGAATGGTCCCCGCTCCCTCCGATGAGGACCGCGGCCGCGGACCGCAGGTGAGACAGCGCCGGCGCTCCCGCGAGCAGATCGAACACCTCGAGCTGGTCCGGTTGCAGGCCGAGCGCCCGGCGGAAGGCGAACGCCTCGTTGGCAGCCATGGCATCGCCTGGCTCGCGTACCTGGAGCAGCAGGAAGCGAGACTGGTCTGCGGTACCCATGTTTCACCCGCCTTCGGCGGGCGGTGCCGGTCTGAAGACCGGCGCTCCCAGCCCGCCCGGCTCGGGTCTCCTTACTCCGACGTGAAGCGGCTCAGCAGTGGTTTCCCGGGGAACGCGCCCTCGATGAGCGCGCCGTCCCGGACCACGGGGACGCCGTCCACCACCACGTGGGCCACGCCCTCCGAGAACGTCAGGTCGTCCTCGAACGTCGCGGTGTCGATGATGGTGTCCGGATCGAACACGGTGATGTCGGCGATGGCGCCGATCTGGATGCGTCCCTTCCGCCGCATCAGGGGGGCGACCTCCTGCAGCCGTTCGGCGGGCATGAGCGTGATCTTCTTGAGCGCCTCGGTCAGCGTCATCACCCCCTGGTCGCGGACGTAGCGGCCCAGCACCCGGGAGAAGGTGCCCGCCGAGCGCGGGTGGGCGCCCGGCGCATAGGGCATCCCGTCCGAGGCCACCATCACGAAGGAGGTGGTGATCGCCAGCTCGATCATCTCCGGATCCATCATGTGCATGATCACCGTGCCTCCCTCCTGCTGGAAGAAGTTGAACGTCTCCTCGGTGAGCCGCTCGCCGGTGTCCTGCCACTGGATGTCCCCGTAGGTCATCCCGAGCTTCTCCTGCCAGCCCTCGTCGAAGATGGCCGAGGAGATCCCGGTGGAGGCCGCGGTGTAGGGGTAGGCCTCGGTCGTCACGTCCACCCCGGCGTCGCGGGCGCCCTTGATCAGGGCGAGGGTGACCGGCAGGTGGTGCAGGCTGGAGCTGTTCAGGTGGACAATGTGGAGCGCGGCTCCGGTAGCGGTCGCGTTCGCGAGAACCTCCTGGACCGCCGAAACCGCCATGTCCCGGACGTGGGTGTAGATGGGGACGTCGAGCTCGGCCGCAAGTTCGAAGACCCGGAAGATCTCCGTGTGATCGGCGCCCGGGAAGTACTGGTGGGGCAGCCCGATGCCGAGCCCCCCTGCCCGTATTTCGGCGGCGATGGCCTCGTGCACCGCCTCGGTGTCTTCCACGCCGGTGTAGTTCGCCTCGCGGAGGAGGTTCGCGTGTTCGATCACCAGCTCGGCGCCCGTGCTCTCGGCGTCGAGAACCCCTTCCGCTACCTCGCTGACATCCGGGATTCCGAGCAGGCGCAGGCCGCCGTGGGACACCGAGGCGCCGTAGTGGATGATCGCGTTGCCGGTCCGGCTCTCGATGAAGCGGGCGATGCGGGGAACGCCGCCCTCCAGCTCCAGCGCGGTCGTCACGCCGTCCATCGCCTGGAACCGGTTCGCCTCGACCGACTGCCCGTGGGCGTGGAGATCGATGAACCCGGGGCTGACCACCTTTCCGGAAGCGTCGAGCAGCACGCCGCCCTGCTTCAGGCGGTTCTGGAGCACCTCGGGGGAGATGGCCACGATCTCGTTCCGCACCACCCCCACGTCGCGCACCGCGTCGAGCCCGGTCTCGGGGTCGATGACCCGGCCGCCGGTGATCACCAGGTCCAGGTCGCGCTCCTGGGCGGAGAGCGCCGCCGGGAGCAGCAGCGCAAGCACGAGGAACAGCGCGCCGGAACGGCGCGACAGCCGTGAAGACATGAGACGGAATCTCCTTTTCGCGATCTGCGCCGTGATCATCGGGGAATCACCGGCAGGACCACCTTCGAGGGATGCTCGGCGTCGTGGTAGATGGTGTTCGTGGCCACCACGCCGGGACGGTCGTCCATCATCTCCCGGCCGGTGTTCCCGTTCGGGTACCACTTCGGGAAGCTGGAACTGGTGACCGTCAGCCGGATGCGCTGACCCGGCAGGAAGACGTTGGACATCGGGTAGAGCTCGACGGTGTAGGGCACGATCTCGCCCGGCGTGAGCAGCACCGGCGCCTCCTCCCCCTCCCGGTAGCGGGCGCGCTGGATCATCTGGCGGAGCAGCTGCGAGTAGCCGGACTCGTGGACGGCGTTCATGGTGACCACCCAGTCGGTGTCCACCGCGGACGACGCGGCGAAGAACTCCACGCGCACGATGCCCGTCACCTCGAGCGGTGCGTCGAGGGGCTCCGAGGTGTAGGTGAGGCTCACGCGGTCGGCCGGCCGGTGGTCCTGCGCGCCGCGGGGCTCGACGAAGAGATCGCCGCCGATGGTCGGCGCCGGCTTCCGCGGGTCGTACTCGTAGGAATCCGGGGCCTCGGCGTCCGGGGGCGCCTCCCGGGACAGCAGGCCGTCGTTCAGCGAATCGATGCTCCCGGCGGGGCCGGCGCGCAGGTACCAGTCCTCCTCCTGCTGCCGGGCAAGCGGAAACTCGTTCTCCTCGCGCCAGACGTTGTCGCCCATCACGTAGATGAGCACCGGGGCCTCGTCCATGACGCCGTTGTCGTGGCCCTTCAGGTGGTGGTCGAACCAGCGGAGGCGGAGCGCCAGGTGGTCGATGCTGGAGCCGGGAAAGTTCATGTCGCCGACCCGGTCGTCGGTGGGAGGCCAGCCGTGGATCCAGGGGCCGACGATGAGCTTCTGCTGTCCGCGGCCCCGGGGGCCGCCGACCTCGTTTACCCGCTTGAAGTGTTGGACGGTGCCGTGGATGTGCCGGTCGTACCAGCCGCCGAGGTGATAGATCGGGACGTCGAACTTGTCGTACTGCTCGTCCACCGCCAGACGGCGCCAGTAGTCGTTGTAGTAGGGGTTCCCGACCAGGTCGTTGTACATGTCCGAGAACATGCTCTCGGTGAACGAGTCACCGACCTCGCGGTGCTCGTCGTACCAGGCGTTCCACGCCTCGCCGGATCCCAGGTAGCCCCGGTGGCCCGGGACGTTCATCCGGAGCGGCTTCACCATCTCCCGCTGGGTGAGCAGCCAGGTCGGCAGGACCATGTGGAGCGCGCCGCCCTGCCAGAAGATGTCCCGGTAGCTGTTCGAGGCGTACTGCGAACAGAACATCGCCTCGAGGTGGGGCGGCTGGGTGGGAGCGGTCAGGAGCTGGTTCGCGCAGGTGAACGAGAGCCCGTGGGTTCCCACCTTCCCGCTGGACATCGGGTGCCGGGCCGCCCACTCGATGGTGTCGTAGCCGTCCTGACGTTCCCCCCACCCCTCGTCCATCAGCCAGTAGTACTCGCCCTCGGACTCATAGCGGCCGCGCTCGTCCTGCGCCATCGCGATGTAACCGCGGGCCGCGAAGTACTCCGCGGAGGAACGGGCGCAGCCACCCTTGTTGTAGGGGGTGCGTTCGAGAACCACCGGGAACGGGCCCGGTCCCTGGCCGCGCGGGAGGTAGACGTCGGTCGCGAGGCGGGTGCCGTCCCGCATGGGGACCATCACCTGCTCGCAGGTCCAGTTCTGGGCGGCGGCGAGCGCCGGGAGCAGCAGGAAAGCGAGGACTGCGGCCGCCGGCCGGGTGGGAAGACGGGTCATCGCGACCTCCGTTGAGAAACCCGAAAGGGCTTCAATCTTCCCACGGCCCTCCGGGGCGCACCAAACGGGCGAAGGACTCCCCCGCAGGGAGCGTCGCCTAGCGATCCGCTTCGTCGAGCTGGACGAAGTGGTCCACGTAGCCGCGGTAGCGGTCCCGGATGTTCCGCACGTAGCGCGTCACCTCGGAGCCCCGGACGTACCCGTAGGCTGCCCGGCTGGCGTACTCCGGATCGCTCAGCCGGTTCATGGCCTCCTCGACGTGGCCGAACCAGAGCGACCCGTCGAGCCCCAGTTGGCGGGCGAGGCGGCGCCCGTCCCGGACATGCCCGGGTCCGGCGTTGTAGGCCGCCAGCGCGAACCAGAGCTGTTCGCCGGGCGGCAGGTCGGGGAACCTTTCCCGGACCCAGGCGAGATACCGGACACCGGCGTCAATGCCCACCTCGGGAACCGCGAGTTCGGCGGGGTCCACGCCGAGTTCCTCCGCGGTGCGGGGCATCACCTGCATCAGACCGCGGGCCCCCGCGAAGCTGACCGTGTCGGGATCGAAGCCGCTCTCCTGGTACATCTGGGCGACGATCAGGCGCCAGTCGAAGTCCTCGGCCTCGGCGGCGGGCTTGACCAGGGCGTCGTACTGCGACAGTTCGTCGTCGGTGACCCGATGCTCGCGCTGCCGGGCCTGGCGGCGCCGGTTCACGAAGTACTTGTTGTAGAGGCTGTTGAACTCGAGGCCGCGGTAGCCGGCGTCCAGGAAGGCGTCCAGTTCGCTCTTCAGATCGGCGCGCAGCGGCCCCACCGCCCAAACGAGTTGCACGGTGGGTTCGACGGCGAGCCCCAGGGCCAGCCGCGGCTCGAAGAGCGCCGCCAGTTCGGCGCGGTGGCTGTCCACGAGCGTCACGTCGATCTCGCCCTCTGCCACCGCCTCGAGGATGGCGTGGCTCGACCGTTCCGTTGCCTCGACTTCGAAGTCTCCTTCCAGGCCGCCCAGCGTCGCCAGGTAGCTCGTCGCCTCCGGAACCGTCACCGTGCGCCCAGCGAGGTCCGTCAGGTCCGCAACCGGTTCCCCGCCCGTGACGAAGGTCTCCTGGATCTCGAGGTAGTGACGAGTGAAGAGCAGACCTTCCGCCGCGCGCGCCGGCGTCTCCACCCAGCCGGCCGCCACCAGGTCGCCGCGTCCGGTGAGAAGTCCCTCAACGAGTTCCAGGTGATCGCGGGCCACGATCACCGCCAGGTCCAGGCCGTGGCTGTCCGCGAACTGTTTCACCAGTTCGTACTCGAACCCGAGCCGCTCCCCCCGCCAGAGGTAGTGGGTTACCGGCGAACTGATGGTGAGCAGCCGGAGCTGGCCGGACGCCCGGATCGCCTCCCAGTCGCGGATTTCCGCGGGTTCGTCGGCGACGGTGTGGTGCTCGGTCAGGAAATCGTCGAGCGCCTCCCGGAGTTCCGGGTTCCCGCGCCGCACGGCCCAGGCGATGCGCCGCGCCTCGGGAAGCGCCGCGAGTTTCCGGATTTCCGGGCTCGTCCGGACGACGACTCTCGCGGCGGCCTCGTCCATGATCGTGGTGTCGAAAGCGCCGTCCTCGATCAGCGTCCGGATGTTGAGGGGATCGAAGACCCCGGCCACCGGCACTCGGGGCGCCTCCGGATAGTGGGCGGTGAGGCTCTCCTCGTAGGAGGTCCCGGCGGGGACGCCGAACACGCCCTCGCCGGTGCCGATGACCCACTCGCGGGAAATGGTGAGCGGGACGGTGAACGCCACGCGCTGCTCGCGGGTCTCGGTGACCGTCAGGGTGGCGACGGCGACGTCGGCGCGGCCTTCTTCGAGCGCGACCAGCAGTCCGTCCACGTCGGGAGAGACCACCCACTCGGCGTGAAGGCCGTGACGCTCGGCGAACTGTTCGGCGAGGAAGCGATAACGCTCCTTGGACAACCCCTGGGAGGGGAGGGTGTCGAAGGCCTCGAAACCATGCCGCACGAAGCGGATCACGCCCCGGTCCAGGATTGCCGGCCAGTCGTCGACGGTCCCGTCCGGGACCGCGGAGGGAGGCGCCTCCGTTTCGGACGTTCCACACGCGCACAGCAGGACCACGACCGCGATCCCGAGGGCCGCGAACCGGTGCGGGGTGTTCGTCTTCAGCATCGCAAGCATTCGGCCGAATGGCCGCTGCCACCCGTCTGATGGACGACGGTCCCGAAGCCTACCAATTCGGGTGGCGCGCCCTGAGGGATTCGAACCCCCGACCTACAGGTTCGTAGCCTGTTGCTCTATCCACTGAGCTAAGGGCGCTCGCGACCCGGGGGCGCGCAATCTAGCAGGTTTCGGCGGTGGACGATGGCGCGTCTCAGGCTGCGGAAGCGGGGGTTTCCATGCCGCCGTGGGCCCAGCCGCGCGCCATCCGGGGCGTGCTCCAGGCGGTCACCAGGCGCGAGTCCGGGGTCACGATCAGGAGCCCGGCGGTCCCGCCGAGCCGCGACCAGCAGGCGGCGAGCAACTCGCGGGCGGCATCCGCCGGATCCTGGCCGCCCTCCATCCGGGCGAGCACGGCGCGAGCCATGGAAAGTCGCGCGATCCCCTCGCCCCATCCGGTGCAGGCCACCCCGCCGATCCGGGAATCGGCATAGAGGCCGGCGCCGGGAAGCGGAGTGTCGCCCACGCGTCCCGGGCGCTTGTTGAGCGTGCCGCCAGTGGATCCGGCGGCCGCAATGCGCCCTGCACCGTCGATGGCGACCGCGCCGACGGTGTCTCCCGGCGCGGCGGCCCGGCGGCGCGCCCGGTGGGCGCGGAGCCGCTCCACCTCCCGGGGCACCACGAGTTCCTCGGGACGGATCGCCTCGAACCCCTGCTCCCGGGCGAACTCCTCGGCGCCCGGTCCGGCGAGCAGCACCTGCCGGGTGGCTTCGATCACGCGGCGGGCGACCCGGACGGGATTGCGGACCGTGCGCACCGCCGCCACGCCGCCGACCCGGAGGTCTTCGCCGTCCATGATCGACGCGTCGAGCACCGCCTCGCCCCGGCGGTTCAGGACCGAGCCGGTGCCCGCGTTCAGGGCCGGGTCGTCCTCGAGCAGCGCGACCACCGCTTCCACGGTGTCGAGCGCCGGTGCGCCACCCCTCAGGGAGTCGAGTCCTAGCCTGGCCGCGGCGAATGCGCCGGACTCGTGCGCTTCCCGCTCATCGGGAGGAATGTCCCAGGCGCCTCCGTGCACCAGGAGGGCGGGTCCGGTTCCCCGGACGACTTCGCACTGAATCCGGGGCTCGCTGCTGGTCACCGGATCACCGGAAATACAAAACCACGCCTGGTACCGCTACGGGGATTCGAACCCCGGTTTGATGGCTGAGAACCACCCGTCCTAACCCCTAGACGATAGCGGCACCCGCAGGCGTGGGACCGACGATCATAGCACCGCCCGTCGCGGTCACGGCCTTCGCACCCAGGTCGTGGTGGACAGGTGCCAGTCGGCGATCGAAGGCGCCGGAAGGTCCCGGTCCCCGTGCTGGCGCACCAGCACCCGCGCCCGCGAGCGGCGCGGGAGGAAACGGGCCAGAAGCAGTCCCCTGGCCAGGAACCGGTGCGGCGTCTCGAACCAGACCGACGAGGCGGGATCGGCAGCCGCGAGCACGCTCGCGGCAAGCAGCGCGGTCAGATCGGGTTCCCGGGGCGGCGCGATCCACCAGGGCACCGCCAGCGCGCCCTCGGCCTCCGGCTCGAACCGGCAGCTCGCGACCGGCCCGCCGGCCCGCACCAGATGCACGCCCGCGGCGGGAAGCGGAACGCCGGCCGGAAATCCGGCAACCGCGCCGAAATCCGGCGCGAGGCGCTCCCGGAGGCTCTCTTCCCCCCGGTCGGACAGCGCCTCGGGGACCAACGTCACGTCCCTGACGCTGCGGGCGCGCGGCAGGAGCAGCGCCGGCACGGTCCGGCGCAGCCAGCCGGGCCGCACCGGACTGGAGTAGCGCGGCAGGGGCCCCGCGTCGTCGAACCCGAGCGCGCGGAGATCCGGGATCAGGGCGCTGGCGTCCTCCTCGAGGACCACCGCGGAGACCCCGGCGTCTCGCGACCACGCGGCGAGCCGCGCCAACCCCTCGCGGCGCGACTCCGAAGGCGAAAGAGTGAGGCGGCTGAGGAACTTCCCCGGCGCCGCGCGACCGGCCTGCCGCACCAGCAGCGGCGCGGAAACAACTGCCGGAGAAGGCTCCACGGGGTTTCCGCCAGCACCCGCTACGGCGTGCCGCCCCGGCGGGAAAGGTCGGGTCCCCTGCTCACTCCTCGGGCGGCATCAGGATCCCGAGGACGATGTAGCAGAGGATGCCGGGAAAGGCGGCCGAGCACACGCTCACCAGCACGTAGAGAACGCGCAGCAGCGTCCGGTCCATGTTCCACCAGTCCGCGAGCCCGGCGCAGACCCCGAGCAGCATCCGGCCCTGGGAAGGGCGAACCAGCTTGGCCATTGTGTTCTCCTACGAATTGTCGGGGACGATAGTTCAGGCGATGGGAGACAGGCCCACCGCCGACGCCAGGATCGCGAGCGCGCTCGCGGCGAGCAGGACGAGCGCCCAGAGGCCGTGCTTGCCCCGTTCGGGCGAGTAGGCGCCGAAACGCGACGCGACGAAGTAACCGCCGAGGAATCCGCCCAAATGGGCGGCGTTGTCGATCCCGGGCACCAGCGCGCCGAAGATCGCAATGAAGATCACGTAGCGCCAGATCTGCCGGGCGAAGTCCGAACTGGTGCGCCGCCCGAAGTACAGGAGCGCCCCTATCAGGCCGCACAGCGACGCCGACGCCCCGACCGTGATGCCCGGCGCCCCGCCGAGGAACGGAATGGCGATGCCGGAGGCTCCCATGAACGAAGACAGCGCGAAGCCGGTGACCGCCGAAACCTGGTAGATCACGAGCGCCCGGCTGGTGCCGAACATCTCCCCCACCGCCGGGAACAGGTTCCAGAGCCAGTACATGTTGAAGAAGATGTGCAGCAGCCCGCCGTGCAGCCAGCCGGCGCTCAGGACCGCGGACCACTTCCCGACCCCGAAGACCGGGATGGCGCCCGCCGCTCCCAGCCGGTAGAGGATGCGGCCGTCCGGGCTGAGGAAACCCAGAAACCCGCGCATCTCGATGGCGCCCACGCTGAGCACCAGGGCCACCAGGAAGAGCCCGATGTTGGCCGCGAGCAGGATCTTCAGGACGCTGTCCGTGTCGAAGCGGAGCACGCCCGCGAAACCGAACAGCCCGGGGTTCCGGCGGCCGCAGGAAAGACACTCCCGGTCGTTCACCCCCACCAGCTTTCCGCAGCCGGGGCAGAGCACCGCGCCCTGCCGTTTCGCGCCGAACACCACCGGATTATTCTGACACCGGTTCGGAGGGTCGCCCCCGCGCGAAGAACGCCCGGACGCTCGCGGCGACCCGGTCGACCTCGCGTTCCGGGAGGCCGGGATGGAGCGGCAGGCTCAGCACCTCCCGGGCCGCCGCCTCGGCCTCCGGACAGGTTCCGCCGGCCACCGCAGCATCCGAAAACGCGGGTTGCTCCGTGAGCGCGGCCGGATAGTGCACGAGCGCGTCGATGCCGGCGGCTTCGAGATGCGCACGGAGCGCATCCCGGCGCGCCGTCCGGATCACGAAGAGATGCGACGAGCCCTGCACCCCGGGGCCCGGGGTCACGAAGCGCAGCGGCAGCCCGGCGAGCAACTCCCGGTAGCGCAGCGCCAGGGCGGCGCGCCGCCGGTTTCCTTCCGGCAGCCCGGGGAGCCGCTCCCGAAGCACCGCGGCCTGGATTTCGTCGAGGCGGCTGTTCCAGCCCGGCGCGAGGTGGTGGTGGCGCTTCCCCTGCGCGCCGGAGCGGAGGTTCCTCACGCGCGCCGCGAGCCCTTCGTCCGCCGTGGCCACGAGCCCGGCGTCGCCGAGGGCCCCGAGGTTCTTGGTGGGATAGAAGCTGAACGCGGCGGCCCGCCCGAAGGAGCCGAGCGCCCGCCCCGAAGCGCGCGCCCCGTGCGCCTGGCAGGCGTCCTCGATGACGGGAACCCCGCGGCCGCCCGCGATCTCCAGCAGCTTCTCCCAGCCGGCGCCCGCGCCCCCGAAGATGTGCACCGGAACGATCGCCTGGACCTCCTGCTCTTCGAGCGCCCGGGCCACGGCGCCGGCGTCGAGACAGAGGCTCTCGGGCTCGACGTCGGCGAAGACCGGGGTGGCGCCGGCGTGCCGGATGCCGATCGCGGTGTAGCCGGTGGAGAACGCGGCGGTCAGGACCCGGTCGCCGGGGCCGATCCCGGCGGCCGCGAGCGCCAGGGTGATCGCGTCCGTCCCCGAGGCCACCCCCACGGCGTGCGCGACGCCGACCGACGCGGCGAAGGCCCGCTCGAATGCCTCCACCTCCGGACCCAGGACGAAGCGGCCCGACGCCAGCACCCGGTCGACGGCCCGCCGGACGCCGGGATCGGCATCGGCGGCAAGACGCTGAAACGGAATCCTCATGACGTTTGGGCGCGCATGGCTTGAACCGTCTCGGCCAAGCCCGATTCGAGGGTCCACGCGGGCTCCCACCCGAGATCGTGCCGGATCGCCGACCAGTCGGAGTGGAAGTCACCGATCGCGATGGCCTCGAGGCCCGGCGGGAGCGGCGCGAGCCTCACCCGCGGTTCCTCGCCGAGCGCCCGGAAGACCGCCTCCGCGAACGCTCGAAGGCGGACCGCTGGGGCGCCCAGGTTCCAGGTTCCGGTGGGAGCCTCGCGCTCCCCGGCGCGCAGGAAGGCGTCCACCACGTCGTCCACGTAGTTGAAGTCCCGCAGCAACCCGGGATCTCCGAGGATCGTGATCTCCCGGCCGGCGAGCGCGTCACCCAGGAAGCGGCCGGTCAGCCCCGCTGCCGGCCCCGCGGTCGGTTGCCCCGGGCCGTAGGTGTTCGTGAGCCGCAGGACCGAGAAGGGGACGCCGCGCTGCTCCGCGCTGTGGCGCACGAGGTGCTCGGCCGTCTCCTTGTGGATCGCGTGGACGTCCGGAGGCGCGACCGCGTGCCCCTCGTCCGCGGGGAGGGATGCGGCCCGGCCGTAGAGCTGGCGCGTGCTCGCGAACACCAGGCGGGCCCGGGGCGCCCGCCGCGTCACCGCCGCCAGCAGCGAGACGACGCCCATCACGTTGTCCTCGAAGTCGGCCCGCGGTTCGTCCATGCTGGCCCGGTGCCCGTTCGCCGCCGCCAGGTGGAAGACCACGTCCGCTTCCGCGACCGCGTCGCCGAGAGCATCGGAATCGCTTAGGTCCGCGTGGCGAAACTCAAGGTCCGTCCCCCGGCGGTCCGGCCGAATCCGGTCGAAACCCCTGACCCGGGCGCCGGCGGCCGCGAGGCGCGTCGCGAGCCGGTGGCCGATGAAGCCCGCCGCCCCGGTGACCAGAACCCGGCGCTCGCTCCAGGCGGGGAAATCGTCCATGTCGGGCTCCGGCGGCCATTGTCGGGCAAAACCCGCCGCCGCGAGCCCCGGGCTACGGTTCGCGGCATGAATGGGGCAAGCGCGCCGGGGGCTCACGGCACCCTCTTTGTGGTCGCCACCCCCATCGGGAACCTCGACGACCTCTCCCCGCGGGCGCTCAGCGTTCTGCGCGCCGTTCCCTGGATCGCCTGCGAGGACACCCGCGTCGCCCGGCGGCTACGGACGCACTTCGGCCTGACCGCCCGGCTCATCTCGTACCACGACCACAACGAAGCGCAACAGGTCGAGTTCCTGCTGGGCCGGCTCCGGTCCGGCGAGGACCTGGCGCTCATCTGCGATGCCGGAACGCCACTGATCTCGGACCCTGGCTACCGGGTCGTGCGCGCGGCGCGCACCGAAGACCTGCCGGTGCGCGCCGTGCCCGGGCCGTCCGCGGTTGCCTCGGCGCTCTCGGTCTCGGGCCTGCCGACGGACAGTTTCACGTTCTTCGGTTTTCCGCCGGGACGGCGAAGCGCGAAACGGCGGGCTTTCCTGCAGCGGTCGGCCGAGGCGCCCGGGTCGCTGGTCTTCTTCGAGTCGGCCCGCCGCGCGGCGGAGCTTCTCGATGAACTGGCGCGTATCCTCGGTCCCCGCGAGGCCTCCGTCTCCCGGGAGATGACGAAGATCCACGAAGAGCACTGGTTCGGCTCGCTTCCCGATCTCGCCCGGCGGGCGAAGCAGGAACCGCCGCGCGGGGAGGTGACCCTCGTCGTCGCCCCCGCGGGCCGGAAGAAACAGGGCGCCACGTAGAATTCGGGCCGGGGCAGGGTGACGCTGATGGCGGGCCTTGTCCGCCCGCCCGTTTCTTCGACCGTGGCCCGGACTCCCGGGTGCTGAGTTTCCCGAACATGGATTTCCTGCTCGTCTATTCCGTGTCGTCCGAGATCGGCCGCTATCCGTTCTTTGGCGCGACCGTCGCGGCGGCCGCGGCCGGAGCCGCCGCCTCCTTTGAGGCGGACGAACTCGTCGTCCTGAACGGGGCCGCAGGCGACTCCGCCGCCCTGGAGGGCCGCGGAACCCGGGGCGCCATCCTCGCGCCGGGGGTGGTCGCCCCGCCGGTCGCCGCCGTCCGCGCGCTGGTGGCGGCGGCGGACGAACCGCTGCGGCTCGAGAACGACGCCGGGCAGACCCTGGCGCTCGCCGGGACCGCGGAAGCTCTCGGCGCCGCCGTGCGCCCGAGTTTCGGCGAGACCGCCAATGCCCTGAGCGCCGCGGAATCTCCCGCGGGCGCCGTCCCGGGACACACCCGGATCACGGACGCTGCGACCTGGTCCGCGGCCATTCGCGAGTCCCGGCGCGCCACCGCCCGGCGATTCGTCGAGAACGGCGCGCTGGTGGAGGATCCGGAGACCCTCTGGGCCGATCCCACCTGCGAAGCGGGGCCCGGCGCCCGGATCGGGGCCTCGGTGCGGCTCACCGGCGACACGAAGATCGCCGCCGGCGCCGAGGTCCAGAGCTTCTGCCGGCTGGAGAACACCGAGGTGGAAGCCGGAGCGCGCATCCTCAGCCATTCGGTGCTGCTCGACAGCTCGATCGGGCGCGATGCGAAAGTGGGTCCCTTCGCCCACATCCGTCCGAACACCCGGCTCGAACCCGAGTCCTTCGCAGGGAGCTTCGTCGAGACCAAAAACGCCGTGCTGGAGCGGCGCGCCGCGCTGCCCCACCTGTCCTACGTGGGGGACGCGGACGTCGGGGTGCGCGCGAACCTCGGGGCCGGGACCATCACCTGCAACTACGACGGGCGCGGCAAGTACCGGACCGTGGTGGAGGCGGGCGCGTTCGTGGGCAGCAACGCCATTCTGGTGGCGCCGGTGACCATCGGCCGCCGGGCCTTCGTCGCCGCGGGGTCGGTGATCGTCGAGGATGTCCCCGAGGGTGCGCTCGCCATCGCCCGGGGCCGCCAGGCGGTGAAGCCGGGCCGGGCGGCGGGCCGCTTCGAAGGAGCCGACGAGGTCTGAGCGTTTCCGCCTCCGCGGGGAGCCGGGAGCAGCCGGTCCTCTGGCGTGAAATCCACGAACAGCCGGCGGCGGCCGCACGGACGCTGACGGCGCTGGAGGCCGAAATGCCCGGGCGGCTGGCCACCCTCCGGGAGAGTCTCGCCCTTCACGGGCGGCGACTTCTGCTGATCGGCTCCGGAACGAGCCGCCACGCCGCCGAGATCGCCGCCTCCTGGTTTCGGGAAGCGGGGCTGTCCGTTTCTGTCTCACCCGCCGGCGAGGTTCACGGCCCCTTGCGAGATCACGGCTGCGACGGCGCGCTGATCGCGGTGACCCAGTCCGGCGCCACCGGGAGCGTGCTCCGGCTGCTCGACCGGGCGGAAGAGGAGGGAATCTTCCGCGTCGTGGTGACGAACGAGGCCGAAAGCCCGGCGGCCCGGCGCGCGGACCTCGCCTACGTCACCCGGGCGGGGACCGAAACGGCGATCCCGGCGACCAAGAGCTTCACCGCCGCGCTGCTGGCGCTTCGCTTGTTCGGGGGGGAGTGGACGGCCGCGGCAGGAGCGGCCGGGAATCCGTCCGGCATGACCGGGATTCGCGGGATTCCCGGACTCCTGCAGCGGGCCATCGAGCAGGGCCCGCTTCTCGAACGCTTCGTCGGCGGGCTCGCCGCCGGCCGGACCTGGTTCTTTCTCGGGTGCGGCCCGCTGCTGTCGCTCGCCGCGGAAGGGGCTCTCAAGATGATGGAGACGGCGGTGGTCCCGGCCATCGCGCTGCGTACCGAGGAACTCGTCCACGGACCGTTCGCGCTGGTGGACCGGGAGACGCCGGTGGTGCTGCTCTCGGAACCGGGCGGGGTTTCCCAGGGCGAGACCCGGGCGCTCGAGGCGCTCGCGGAGGCGGGCGCCCCGCTCCTTCGGCTGGCCGCCGCAGGCGAGACGGCGGACCGGGATGCCGGGTGCACCATCGTGTCGGCCGGCGAACCCTGGCATCGTCCTTTCGAGGCCGCGCCCGTCCTGCAACTGCTCGCCTTCTTCGCCGGACGGCAACTCGGCCGCGACGTGGACGCCCCGGCGGGGCTCCAGAAGGCGGTCCGTGACGACTGATCCGGCGCGCACCGACGAACGCGCCGGGCAATCGGTCCTCGCGGGGCTCAACGCCTCGCAGCAGGAGGCGGTCTCGGCGCCCGCCGGACCCACCCTGGTACTCGCGGGCGCGGGCTCGGGCAAGACCCGGGTCATCACGCACCGGATCGGGTGGCGCCTGCTCGTGGACGGGGCTCCGCCGGAATCGATCCTCGCCGTCACCTTCACGAACAAGGCGGCGCGCGAGATGCGCACCCGCGTGAACGCCCTCGCCGCCGAGGTGCGGGAAACCGGGTCCCTGCCCTGGGTCTCCACCTTCCACGCGTTCGGGCTGAACCTGCTGCGCCGCTTCGGCGGTGACATCGGTCTGCCGTCCGGGTTCCCGGTATTCGGGGCCGATGAGAGCCGCGCGCTGGTTCGGCAAGTCGCCCGCGAACTCCTGATCGACGACGACCGCCTCCCGCTCGGGCGGCTCGTCCAGTTGATCTCCCGGCTCCGGAACGCCGAGGCCTCCGGCGCCGCCTTTCGCGGACCGCGGGACCCGCGGCTGGGGGAATCCGTGCGGGAGGCGACTGCCCTGTACCGGCGCAAGGTCGCCGAGCTGAAGGGAGTGGACTTCGACGACCTGCTGATCCGCGCCCTCGAGGTGCTGGATGCTTCGGAGGCGGCCCGCTCGTTCGTCAACCGGCGGGTGCGCCACCTGCTGATCGACGAGTATCAGGACACGGGTCCCACCCAGCACCGGCTGGTCCTGAAGCTCGCCGGTCACCGCGACGTCTTCGCGGTCGGTGACGACGACCAGGCGATCTACTCGTTCCGGGGCGCCGACTTCCGGAACATCCTCCGTTTCCGGGAGGACTTCCCGGGCGCGCGGATCCTGCGGCTCGAGGAGAACTACCGCTCCACCGCCGCCATCGTGGATGCCGCCAACGCGGTGATCCGCCGCAACCGGCGCCGCGACGGCAAGACCCTCCGGCCGCTCGGGGAGCAGGGCGAGCGGGCCCGGTTCCGTTCGTTCGCCAGCGAAACGGGCGAGGCGCAGGCGATTGCCGTCGAGATCGCGGCAGAGGGAGAGGGGCGCGGCTCCACCGCCGTGCTCCTGCGCACCCGCGCCCAGACGCGGGCGTTCGAAGAGGCGTTCGCCGCCCATCGGATCCCCCACGTGATCGTGGGCGGGCTCCGCTTCTACGAGCGGCGCGAAGTGCTGGACGCGCTCGCCTGCCTCCGGGTGGCGGCGAATCCAGGCGACGACTCCGCCTTTCGGCGGGCCCTGGCGGCGATTCCCCGCGGCGTGGGTCCGAAATCGCTGCTGCGCATCGAGGAGCAGGGCACCGCCGGAGAAACGTCGCTGCTGGCGGCCGCGGAGCGGATCGTGGCGGAACGGGGCCTGCCGGCCCGGGCGCTGAACGGTCTCCACGCGTTCGTGGAGGGGATTGCCGCGGTTCGCCGCGCCATCCCCGGGGGACCGGCGAAGGTCGTGCACGCGGCGATCGCGGACACCGGCCTCGGACCCTTCTTCCAGGAGAACGACCGGGAACGCTTCGAGAACCTCGTCTCGCTGCAGAACGCCGCCCGGGAATTCGAGCGGACGAACCCGGAGGGCTCCGTCGATGCCTTCCTGGACCAGGTGAGCCTGCTGTCGGCGGAGGACCTGATGCCCGAGGAAGGGGCCGACCCCGGAGTTCCTCCCGTGATGGTGATGACGGTGCACGCGGCCAAGGGGCTGGAGTTCGATTCGGTCTTCCTGGCCGGACTCTGGGAGGGGCTCTTCCCGCACGCGTTCTCGCTCGAATCCGACCTCCAGCTCGAGGAGGAGCGGCGCCTCTTCTACGTCGGCATGACCCGGGCGCGGAAGCGCCTGCAGCTCTCGTCGGCGCCGGGCGGGGCTCCCTACCTGCGGTCGCGGGGCCGCGTTTCCAGGTTCCTCGGCGAGATTCCCCGAGATCTGCTCGAGACGCCGCGCGGCGAGGCCCGGACGATCCCCCTGGCGACGGCTCCGGCCGCCGGACCGTTCCGGAAGGGCGACTCCGTGCGTCACGCCAGGTTCGGGGTCGGACGGGTGGAGAGGGTGGACCCGGACGGCACGCGCCTCTCCGTCCTGTTCCGGTACCACGGCCGGAAGCGGCTGGTCCTGGAACACGCGCGTCTCGAACGCGTCTAGCCAATCGCGCCCACCGCGAGGGCTGGATGGCGTCACGACGTGCGCGGTGCGGAGCACCGCGCGTGCCGGTCTGGATGGAGACCGGCGTTCCAAGCCGGGTGCGCCATGGAGGCAGCCTTCCCTGAGCGAGCGCAAACAATGGCAGCGAACTCGGTTCGCTGCCGGCGATTTCGGGAGAAAGTGTGAAAGGGGGTCGGCCACCGTCACATCCGTAACCCGTTGACTTCCCTGCGTTTACCGGATTCGATCCGCTCGTCTGGCCCCCAGCGAGGCCCCCCGTGCGGACGGGGTCTTGCGGTCAGTTCTGGGCCTGCGCGGGAA
>CAYUVU010000039.1:0-1534 GCA_964448205.1 uncultured Acidobacteriota bacterium | reverse complement strand
CGAAACGCGGATGTGAACCAAACTGGCGCAGTGGCGCACGGAGATGCAGTCCCCATGGTGTCCCCGAGGAGACCGCGGGCGGGAGAGCGGTGGATTTGGTGGGCCGTCTAGGATTCGAACCTAGGACCCGCTGATTAAGAGTCAGCTGCTCTGCCAACTGAGCTAACGGCCCGTCGTCGCACGGGAGCCGACCGGGAGGCCGGAGCCCCGCTCCAACGAAGCGCCAGCTTACCACAGCCGCCCCGCAGACCCGATGCCCTACACTGGCGCGTCATGACCACGGCGCACCGCCTTCCCTGACTTCGATGTCCGCCGCCCGGCCCGGCTGCATCTTCTGCCGCATCGTCGCAGGCGAAGCGCACTCCCACCCGGTCTGGGACGACGCCGGCACGCTCGCGTTCCTGGACATCCACCCGCTCGCCGCCGGGCACGTGCTCGTGATCCCGAAGCCGCACTGGGAGAACCTGTTCGAGACGCCGGCCCCCGCCCTCGCCGCGGTCATGGACACCGCGAAACGGGTGGCGCACGCGATGCGCGCGGCGCTCGGCCCGCCCGGCTTGGGGGTCTACCAGCTGAACGGACGGGCGGCGGGCCAGAGCGTGTTCCACTACCACGTCCATCTCATCCCGCGCCACGGCGGGGGCTCGCTGGACGTCCACGGACGGCGGCGGGCGGAGCGGGAAGAGCTCGCGCGGGTCGCCGAACGCATCCGGGCGGAACTCGGCCCGGCCCCCGGCTAGACGCCGGGCGCCCGCACGACGGCGGCGCGCCCGGCGTGGAGGGCGGCGCTCACACCGCCCACTCGTTGTCCGCCGACTCCCCCGCCACCGTGGTGCGGCGCATCCGGCGGGGCTGGTCGGGCGGATAGGGCCGGCCCCGGTGCAGCACGCACCGGTTGTCCCACATCACGAGGTCGCCCTCCTCCCACCGATGGGTGAACACGCGGGGCGGCCGGCATGCCTCCTCGCAGAGCGTCTCGAGCAGGGCCCGGCTCTCGCCCACGTCCTCGTCCACGATATGGCTCGCGTGACGGCCGATGTAGAGGCTCTTGCGCCCGGTCTCGGAGTGAGTGCGCACCAGCGGGTGCTCCACCGGCGGCAAGGCGTCGAGCTCGGCGTCGCTCAGCACGTCGAGCCCTCCTATCTTGCCCTGGCTGTAGCGGTAGCTGTGCACCGCCGTCCTGCCCTCGAGACGGGCCTGCATCGCCGGATCCAGCCGGTCCCAGGCGGCGCGCATGTCCGCGAACTCCGTCTCGCCCCCCTCGGACGGCACCTGCCGGGCCGAGAGCAGGGAAGCCTTGGCCGGCACCCGCTTGAACGAGCTATCGGTATGCCAGTAGGTGTTCCCTTCGAGGAAGAGCGCGCGCTTGCCGTCCGGTTCGATGAGGGAACCATCCTCGCGCACGTTCGAGAGGTTGGTGACGACTTCCGTGCTGTCCTCGCGACGGGTGATGACCCGCTCCAGACGCCCGAACCGCTGGCTGAACGCCTTGTGGCTCTCGTCGTCCAGGAACTGGCCTGGGAACACCAGCACG
>CAYUVU010000038.1:0-3197 GCA_964448205.1 uncultured Acidobacteriota bacterium | reverse complement strand
TCGAGCGTGCGACCACCTGCCGCTTCACCCTGTGGGAGACGGCGGCGCACGTCTGGTCCGAGCACCCGCTGAACGGCGTCGGGCCGCGTGGGTTCCGCCACGTCTACAAGGAGTTCCTCCCGGGGCGGGACTATCTCGAAGAGCTGTGCGCGAATCCCAGGGGCCCCCTGTCCCCTCATCTGCATCTGCTCGAGATCGCGGCCGAGACCGGCGCCATCGGGGTGCTGGGCTACCTGGTCCTGGCGGTGGCGTTCTTCGCCAGGGTCCGGGCGCTCGGGCGCGATGCGCTCCGGTCCGCGTACCCCTACGTCCTCGTGTCGATCATGGCGCTGTTCCCGTTCACCGGGCATCTGGCGTTCTACGCCCTGCTCTCCACGAGCTTCATCTGGTGGGCGCTCATCGTGTGCGCGTGCGCCTTCGACATCGCCTCCAGAACGGATCGGGACGGGCCGGACGGGCAGGCAGCCGCGGCCGGTTGAGCCGTGGAGTCCGATGCATTGAGCGCCCGCAGCCGGCCGCCTTCCGGGCTCCGGATCGCCATCCTGACCCCGACCCTGGCCGGACAGGGGGCGGAGCGCAAGGCGCTGTCCATCGCGTCCGGGCTGATCGAGCGCGGGCACGAGGTGGACCTGCTGCTCAATCGCCTGGTCTGCCACTACCCGGACGAGACGCCGGGCGCGGCCCGGCTGTTCTTCACGTCGAGCCGCAGCGACGACAGGACGCGGGCGAACCTGCGGCGCATGGCCGCCACGCCGCGGCCCCTCGTGCCCGCCCCCCTGCCGTGGCGGGTGCGCTACCCGCGCATCGCGCTGGCGGCGAAGCTGGATCGCCGGCAACTGCCGTTCCTCGCGAGCACGCGGCTGCCCCGATGGGCGGCCGGGGTGGCGGCGTACCTCGACCGCGAGAGGCCGGTCGGCGTGCTCGCCATGAACGCCGTTTCGGCCGCAGCGGCGACGATGGCGCTGCGGCTCGCGCGCCACCGCCCGGCGCGGGTCGTGGCCACACTGCACGACGCATTGCGGAACCGGCGTCTGCAGCGGCGGGCGCATCGCTCCTATCCCTACGCGGATGCCGTGGTGGGGGTCTCCCACGGCGTATCCGCGCAGTTCGCCGCTACCCCCGGCCTGGGATCCAGCCGGGTCCATACCATCTACAACCCCGTCGTGTCGGACGATCTCGACCGCAGGCTCCGTGAGCCGGTCGAGCACCCCTGGCTCCGAGAAGAGGCCGGGTGTCCGGTGCTCCTCGCCGTCGGCCGGTTGCGGAGGGTGAAGGACTTCCCCAACTTGCTCAACGCCTTCGCAGGGCTCCTGGCCCGGCGGCCGGCCAAGTTGATCGTGCTGGGGCAGGGGAGCCTGCATCGGCGCCTGCTCTCGCTGGCGCGCGAGCTCGGGGTGGCCGAGCACGTGGACTTCCCCGGTTTCGTCGAGAATCCCTACGCGTTCATGGCGCGCGCCAGCCTGTTCGTCCTGTCTTCCCGGAACGAGGGTCTTCCCACGGTCCTCATCGAAGCGATGGCCTGCGGTTGCCCGGTGGTCAGCACCGACTGCCCGTTCGGGCCGAACGAGATCCTGGAAGGAGGGCGATTCGGTGAGCTCGTGCCGGTGAGGGATCCGGACGCGCTGGCGGGCGCCATGGAACGTGCGCTCGATGCCCCTCCCCGCTCTGACGCACTGCGGGAGCGGGCGGCGTTCTTCGGCATCGAAACGGCCGTCGACCGTTACGAGGAATTGCTCTCCGGCCGTTCGTGATCGGAGGCGTCGGCGGGCAGGTTGAGAGCCGGCCAGTCGGAGGAGAGGGGGATGTCGCGCCGCTCCGCCACGGCGATCTTCGACAGGTAGCGCAGCCCCATGCGGAGTTGCGAGGCGATCCGGCGGAGGCGGTGGAGGCCGTGTCCGCGCGGCTGGGTCTTGGTATGGACGGAGGATCGGGTGGTGATCGGCGGTGTCATTCCATGTTCGACGAAGAGGAAGAGCTGGAGGGAGAGCGCCGGATCGGTGTGCCAGGAATCCAGTTCGTAAGTGGAGGAGATGACGGCGTCCACCGGACCGGGGCGGACGGCGGCGCGGGTCAGGAGCTTACGGGCGCCGGCCGGCCACAGCACGTAGGCCCCGGCCCCGGCCCGGTCCTGGTAGAGCCGCCGGATCGGCAGCTTGGGGTGAAGGGGTCCGACGAGCTTCTTGCGGCCGACGGTCTCGAGGCCGACGTGATCGAACCGCTCCCCGCTACCGCCCTCGCTTTCACCCTCGTGGGCGCGCTCGCGCTCCAGCGACTCGATCTCGCGCAGGAAGGCCGGCGCCTCCGCAGCCAGCAAGGCGTCGTCCTCCAGCACCAGATGGGGTTCGCCCCGCGCCTCGATCCGCTCCCAGGCACGGACGTGGGAGACGAGCACGGCGGCCTCCACCGCCCGCAGGGGCCGCTCCCAGAGCCGCCAGTGCGGATCGCCGAACGGCACGGGAAGGGTGTCGGGGGTGGTGGCTTCCAGCCGCTCCCAGTCGAGGCCCAGCATCGCCATCTGCGCCCGCTGGAACGCCATGCGTTCGGTCTCGGTGGAGAGGTTGATGATCAGCGTTCGCATGGCCCGTGTGCCCGTGCCTCCCCTTTCCTGTCAGCCATCGCCAGGCAGCCTGCCGGCGAAGAGGTCCAGATATCGGTCGACGATCCGTTCCCTGCCGAACATCCCGGCGAGCCGCGCCCGCCCGCCCGCGGCCAGGGTGGCGGCGAGGGTGTGGTCGGCTCGAATCCGCTCCACGGCCGCAGCGAAAGCGTCGGCGTCGTCGATGTCTACGAGCATCCCGTTCTCGCCGTCGATCATGTACCAGCACGGCCCTTCGCTGCGGGTCGAGACCACCGGTACGCCGCACCGCCATGCCTCGAGGATTGCGTTTCCGAGGCCCTCTTGGCGAGACGGCATGCCGAAGACGTCCGTGGCGGCGACGTAGCGGGTGGGTTCCTCGACCCAGCCGGCGAAGCGCGTGCGCCCGGCGATCCCGGTTTTCTCCGCCAGCGCCGCCAGCGCCGCCCGCTCCTCGCCGTCGCCGATGAGCCAGAGCCATGCGTGCGGGATGCGCGCGGCGGCGCGCACCAGCAGGTCGAAGCCCTTCTGCGGCACGAACCGCCCCGCGCCCGAGATGACGAAGGCGTCCTCCGGGGTGTCGAGCGCGGCGCGCGCCACCGGGCGGACTTCCCTCCCGACT
>CAYUVU010000037.1:0-2728 GCA_964448205.1 uncultured Acidobacteriota bacterium | reverse complement strand
TCTTCCATCCGCTGCTGTCGGTGATCGGCGGGGTGCCGTTCGGAGAGGGGGTCACCCTCTATCCCGTCGCGGCTCCGATCCTGATCCTGATCGGGATCTTCATGATGCCGGAGATCGCGAAGGTGCCCTGGGACCGGCCGGTCGCCGCCATCCCCGCGTTCTTCGTGGTCGTCGGCATGCCGCTCACCACCAGCATCACCAACGGGATCGGCGCCGGCTTCATCGCCTGGTCGGCCCTCCACCTGCTCTCGGGAAGGGGCAGGGAGGTCTCGCCCGTGACCCACGCCCTGGCCGGGCTGTTCGTCCTGCTCTTCGTCCTCGAGTAGCTATCTCTCCACGTCGCGCACTGCGGCGGCCTCAGGGGCCAGGTGGATGGAGCCGCCGAAGGTGCTGACGCTGATCTGCGGCCCGCCCGAGCCGTGACGGCCTTCCAGGCTCCGGCTGTCGCGCTCCGCCTCGAACTCCAGTTCACTCCGGATTTCCCCCGAGTAGGTGGTGGCCGCGACCGTGAAGCCCGAGAGGGATCCGAGTCCGAGCAGGACCGCCCCCGAGTGCGTCTGGAACTCGTACCAGCCGTCGAGCTGCAGGGCGCCGGTCACCCGGATCGGCGCCGTCAGGGTCATGAAGCTGCCGCGGTGGGCCCGGACATCGGCGAGGGTCAGGTTGCCGCTCACCGTCTCCGCCCGGAGGTCGTCGGCCTGGAGGTCCCTGATCTCGATGGGGCCGCTGACGCTGCGAAGGAGGAAGTCGCCGTCCGGAGCGCCGATTCCGGCGATCGTGATCGGCGCCGTGAACGTCCGCACCTCCAGGGAAGCGCCGTCGGGGAGCCATACCTCGAGGTCCACGGACACGGGGGGAATGCGCCTGGGCGGCCGGACCTCGGTGATGGGCGGGGACTCCCGCCGGTCCCCGGAAGGCCGTCCCCGGTCGCCGCGCGGCCGATTGGGACCGATGTGGATGCGCCTGCCGCGCCGCCGCAGGTCCAGGTTCACCTGTTCGAAGATGCGTTCGGCTTCCTCGGCCGGGAGTTCGGCTTCGAGCCGCTTGATGCCGATCACGCGGAGCGTCGAGTCCTCGCCGGGATCGGTGCCGTGCACTTCCACGTGTCCGGCGAAGTTCATGATCGAGATCCGGGCGTTGTGCGGGATCTCGACCGCGTGTTCGACCCGCTCCGTCAGGGGCTGCGCGAGCGCCAGCTGGGAGCCGGCAAGGAACAGCACCGCCGCCGGTGCGGCGCGGCGGCAAGGTCCTTGCCCGGGATTGGGGGTAGTCATCATCACAGGTTGCTCCTTGGCGGACCCATCGCCTGGTGGCGCGCCACCGCCTGAGGATCGGACAGATCGTTCGGCAATCTCGGTCGCTGCATGGTCAATCGGTGTCGGGGCGTTCGCGCCCCGAAATGGCGTCGATCCGATCCCGGGCCGTTTCGCTGTCGCCGCGTTCCATGTCCCGCATGAGCATCAGGGTGTTGTGGAACAGGTCCAGCTTTCGGCGCAGACTTTCAAACAGGGTTTCCTGGGCTTCTTCGTCATCGGGGGCGGCGGCGGCGCGCCGCCGGCTGTCGGCGATCGCGGCGTCCAGCGCCTGCCGCTCCTGCTCCATCGCCGCGTGCAGGTCCCCGAACCCCTCGGAGTCCGCGGAGCGGAGCGCCGATTCCAGATCCCCGATCGCCTCTTCGTAGAGCGCTTCGGCCTCGGTGAGCGGGTCGGCCGCGGCCGGTGGAGCGGGTGCCTCCCCGGCCCACGGCCGCAGGATCAGCAGGACTGCCGCGATCCCCAGGAGGGCTGGCCAGAGCCACCGTGCCGGCCGCATGACGCCCCTGAACCTTAGCGCCGCGCAGCTGCCGCCCGCGGGATGGCCCTCCCCCGGGGCGAGGGTCGTCGGAACACTCTCCCCTGTCTACGCCGGGCCCCTATCCGAGGTTCCGCAGCCACACCACGAGCCAGGTGACCACCACGGCCACCGCCGCGAACAGCACCGTCCAACCGATGGAGGCCCGGAAGGCAAAGCTCTCCCGCCGCCGTGGCGGGGCTCCCGACGCCGCCAGCCGGCGCGCCGCGGTATCGAGCCGCGTCACCGCCTCACCGCGCAGGGTGCTCACCACGGGACCGACGGCCCCGAGCGCCCCGGTGATGGCGGCGACCGCCCGGGCGAGGGGGATCCGGTACAGCCAGTCCGTATCGAGCGCCAGGCCCGGCGACGGCGTGAGCGTCTTGCGGGCCAGGTAGAACACGAACCCCGTGGCGAGGAGCAGCTGGGCCGTCGAGACGACGTGGTCCAGGGTGTAAGGCGCGTAGGTCGCGAGGTACGGCAGCCGGCTGTAGAGGAGGTGCGGGAAGAGCCCGTAGAGGAGGCAGAGGGCGCCGCCGATCCCCATGGCCGCGAGCAGGTTCGTCGGCAGCGGCCGGACGGCCACTCCGCGCCGTTCCCCGAAAAACGCGAACCAGGGCAGCTTCAGGCCCACGGAAAGGAATGTCCCGACGGCCGCGAGCACGAGCAGCAACTCCGTCCAGAGAAGGTGTTCCTCGCCGGCGGCGCTGACGATCATGGACTTGCTGATGAAACCGTTGAAGAGCGGGGCGCCGGAGATCGAGAGGGCCCCGACGGCGTACATCGCCACCGCGAAGCGCATCTGCCGGGAGATCCCCCCCAGGTCGGAGAGGCGCCGCAGACCGGTGGCTTCGATGGCCGCGCCCGCGCCCATGAACAGGAGCGCCTTGTAGAGAAT
>CAYUVU010000036.1:0-29170 GCA_964448205.1 uncultured Acidobacteriota bacterium | reverse complement strand
GCCGAGACGGTCGCCCATTTCGGTTGGAACCGGGCGATCCGGCCGATCCGCGAACCGGTGGACGACCTGCCGCGGGAGTGGGTCCGCGGGCTTCCGGACCACCTTCGCCAGGAAGCGGTGACGGGCTGGGGTGAGGAGGCGGCTTCCAACCTCCGCGAACTGCTCTGGCGGGAGATCGTGCTGTCGGCCGCGCGGGCCCGGCTGGCGCGGATGGACCTGTTGTCGGCGAGCCGGCTTCTCGAGGAGTCCGACCCGCGGCGGGATGCCGCGCTCGGCTGGCAACTCGCGGTCGTCTGGTCGGTTCGGGCCCGCTACGTCCGGGAAGACGAACTCTGGCGGGACGCCCGGGACCTGCTCCGGGAGGCCGCTTCGCGCGAACTGGTCAGCCGGAGCGTGGCGCTGCAGTCCCCCAGGACGGTCGCGCGCGGGCTCGGGGACCGGGACGACCTGAATCTGCGGCTCGCGCTCGTCGCGCTGGGGCAGGGGCGGGTGGATCGCGCCGCCGACCGGCTGCGGGAGGTCAGCGAGAAGCCGAGTTCGCATCTGCTCTGGGTGCCCCGGCTGCTGCTGCTGGGGGAGACCCGGATTGCGCAGGAACGACTCGATCCGGCGATCTCCGGACTGCGGGAGGCGGTGGAACTCGCTCCCACCTCGCACGCCGTGGTCGCCGCCCTGGTGGCCGCGCTCGAGGCCCGCGGGCGCTGGGACGAGGCGGCGGAACTCGCGACGGAAGCGATGGCGCTGCCCCGGGGAGACCGGGTGTGGGCCGATTTCCTGATCACGTGGGCGAAGCCCGTGGAGCCGTCCCTCGACTGGCTGCGCAATCTGGTCAGCACCTGATCCGCGGGTTGGACGCGTTGCACCGGCTGACGGCACCGGCAGCGGGTCTTGCTGTTGTCCTCGCCACGCTCTGTAGTCCGGGCGCCGCGGCGGCCCAGTTCCGGGTCGAGAGCCGCGCCGTCCTGGTGGACGTCGCGGCGACCCGGGACGGCCCGGTACGCGGTCTCGAGGCCGAGGACTTCGAGTTGCTGGTAGCGGGAGAACCCAGGGAGTTCCGGCTGCTGGATCCGGATTCCCTGCCGCTGGCCGTCCTCTTCGCCATGGACGTGAGCGCGAGCACCGCCGGCGAACGCCGGCGGCGGCTTGCCGCCGGAGCGCGCCAGTTCGCGGGCGCGCTCACCGAGGACGACGACTGCGCCGTGGTCGCGTTCTCCAACCGGGCGTCGTGGGTCCGCGAGTTCGCCTCCTGCAACGACGAGGTCGGGAACGGTCTCCTGCAGACCGGGGGAGGGGGCGCGACGGCGCTCTGGGACGGCGTCGTGATGTCGCTGGCCGCGCTCCACTGGGGCAGCGGCCGGCCGGTGCTGCTGCTCTTCACGGACGGACTCGACAACCTGAGCTGGGCGCGGGAACGCCACATCAGGAGTTCCGTGCAGGCCTCGGAAGTGCTGCTCTACTCCATCATCGCGCCCGCGCCCCGGCCATCCCGGATCCTGCGGACCGATCGGGAAGGGGTCGAACTCCTCGAGGATCTGGTCCGAACGACCGGGGGACGATCGGTGACCATCCGTTCGGACGAGGATCTTGAGGAGGCCTTCCGGGAGGTCCTGCGGGACCTCAGGGTGCGCTACGTGCTGGCCTTCAGTCCCGACCCGGAACGCCGGGGCTTCGTGCCCATCGAGGTGCGGGTGAAGCGCCGGGGGGTCCGGGTCCGCACCCGCGCGGGGTACACCGCCCGGCGCTGAGCCGGGGGCGTCACCAACCGGGACCGACGGCCGGTTCTCCGGGGCCGGTGAGACCCCTGCAGGAGCTCAGGCGGGGACCGTGCTGTCCGCCGCCACCCGGGCCGACCAGCTCGTCTCGGTGTCCTTCGCCAGGCTGTGGAGGACGCTGCAGTACTTGGCGAACGAGAGCTCGACCGACTGCTCGAGGCGGTCCTGGACCACGTCGCCGCCGGTGGCGGTGAACTCCAGCCGGATGCTGACGAAGCGCCTCGGGTGATCGTCGGCGCGCTGGCCGGAGACGCGGGCGGAGAGGCGTTCGGGGGCGCGGCGCATGCGCTTCAGGATGTGGACGACGTCGATCGCCATGCAGCCGGCCACCGCCGCGAGCAGGGCCTCCATCGGGGAGGGACGGTCCCGGGCGTCGCTGTCGAGGGTGACTGCGGCCCCGGAGGGAGTGGTGACGTCGTAGCCGGTGGCGCCGTTCCATTCGAGATCTACTTGCATCGGTTGTTGTCTGGCGGGAAGGGAATCCCTAGCACTCCCGGCGCAGGACCAGGGAGATGTTCGTCCCGCCGAAGCCGAACGAGTTGGAGAGCGCCCACTCGGCGTCGGTGCCGGTGGGACGGAGGACCGGAGGGTAGTCCGCGAGTTCCGGGTCGAGCGGTTCCGCGTTCACCGACGGGGAAAGCCAGCCCTCCCGGAGCATGAGGAAGGTGAAGGCGGCTTCCAGCGCCCCCGCGGCGGAGACGGTGTGGCCGGTGTAGCCCTTGGTCGAGCCGTAGGGGACGGGACCGTCCTCGAAGACGCGGCGGATCGCCCGCACCTCGGAGATGTCGCCGAGCGGCGTCGAGGTGCCGTGCGTGTTGATGTAGCCGATCGCCCGTTCCGGTACGCCGCTGTGCCCGAGTGCCCTCCGCATGGCCAGTTCGGCGCCCTCGCTGGCGGGAGCGACCATTTCGCCGCTGCCGTCCGACGACATTCCGAAGCCGCGGATCGAGCCGAGGATTTCCGCTCCCCGCCGCTCGGCGGACTCCCGCGACTCCAGCGCCAGGATCCCGGCGCCCTCGCCGAAGATGAACCCGGCGCGATCGGCGGCGTAGGGCCGCGAAGCCCATTCGGGCCGGTGGTTGTCGAGCCGGGTGTAGGCGCGCATGGAGTCGAAGCCGAGATGGAAGTGCACGTCTTCCGCTTCGACCCCGCCGGCGACAGCATGGTCCACGATGCCTTCCCGGATCCAGGCGGCGGCGATGGCGAGGTTGTAGCCGCCGCCGGCGCAGGCCGCGGTCACGGAGAGCGACGGGCCCCGGGTCTTGAGCACGGTGGCGAGGTTCGCCGAGACCGTGGACGCCATGATGCGGGGGATCGTCGTCGGCAGCACCCGGACCCGTCCGCCGCGTTCCACGCGGCGCACGACCTCCCGGTGGGTCTCGATCTCTCCGGTGCCGGTGCCGACCACGACCGCGAGGTCCCGCGTCGGGAGCCCCGACTGCTCGAGCGCGATCTGTGCCGCGCGCACCGCGAGCAGGGACATCCGGCCCATGAAACGCGCTTCCGAGCGGTCCAGCCCCAGGTGTGCCGGATCGAGAGGATCCTTGTAGGCGCCCACCAGTTGGCAGCCGGTCTGGCACTGGACGCCGGGTTCGTAGACCGAGAAAGGGACCTGGGTCCCGGCCTTGAGCGCCTTCCGGTGCTCGCCGATTCCGGTGCCGACCTGGGAAAGCAGGCCCATTCCGGTGACAACGGGATCGCGGGGCGAGGTGGCGAGGTGAGCTACTGACAAGCGGGGTGAGTTTCCTTTCGCGAACCGGACAAGTGTCGTGTTTCGAGAATCGGCGTGGGAGTATCCGTGGCCTGAACCGGCCCCGGACGCTCGAATGACATCGGGAGGCGCCCAATGACCCCCTGGCGAGTCCTCATCCTGGCACCGCTGTTGCTGCCGGCGTCCGCGTCGGTTGCGGGAAGCGACGGACGCGGAACGGTAACGCCTCCATCCCCGGCTTCGCTTGGGACGAAGGCCCCGCCCCCGAAGTTGGTGGCCGCGGCGGCGGACCGGCAGACCTCGGGAACGGCCGGAGCCGCGGCGGCCGACCTGGAATGGGCCCGCGAGTTCGTGGCGCGTCAGTACGTCGTGGACGGCACCGCCAGCAGCCTGGCCAGGGTGGACCCGCACTGCCGGACCGGATGCGAGCTCTCTGTCTTTCCCGGCGCGGGCCCGGGTGACTTCGGCACGCTCAAGGCGGTCAGCGGGATCGACCTGGGCATCTTCAGCATGAGCGGATTCGGGCTCGAGGGGATGATCGATTTCCGCAACCAGACCACCGACGGCACGATCGCGAACGCCCGGGTGGTCCTCACCTACGAGGACATCGAGACCGCGCGCGGGAACGGGGAGTACGCCTACGTCTTCTACGTCCAGTCCCGCGTGGCGCCGCAGTGGCAGCTCGACGGCGACTTGTCCAACCTGAGCCGCTGGTACGCCGAGGGCCTTCGCGTGCTGCAGCTTCGCTACGGCGACAAGGAGGGCCACGAACCGGATGAACGGCTCGCCTACGGTTCCTACGAGGGAGACGATCGGGGCTTGACGGAACTTGGCCGGCGGGCGGTCGCCGAGATGAACCGTCTGGGCATGATCGTGGACGTGTCCCACCTGAGCCGTCAGTCCACGCTCGAGGCGGCGGCGCTTTCCACGAAACCCGTGCTCGCGAGCCACGCGAACGCCGAGGCGCTCACGCCGCAGGACCGCACCAAGGACGACGAGGAACTGCGGGCCATCGCCGCTACCGGCGGCGTGATCGGGGTCACGCCGATCGGCTGGATGCTGGACCGGGACGGCGACGGGAAGGCGGGGATGGAGGACCTGGTCGCCCACGTCGAGTACATCGCGGGACTCGTCGGCATCGATCACGTGGGGCTCTCGACGGATGCGGCGCTCGACGGCTGGGATCCGGACTCGAGGCACTACGCGGACGCGGAGCTCGCGGCCTTCGACCGCTGGGTACGCGTCGCCGCCGAACTGCACGCGCGCGGCTGGAGCGAGGAGGACCTGACGAAGCTGCTCGGCGGCAACTTCCTGCGGGTGTTCCGGGAAGTTCTCCCCGGCGGTTGAGTGGCAGCCGATCGGGCCGCAGGCGACGCGGACGGCTGGCACGCATCCTGCTACATTCACTTCTTCGAAGACAGTGCGTTTCCTCCCGATTTCCGTTGTCCTGTCGCTGGCCGCCGCGTTCGGCGCTCCCGATGCCGCGCCGGCTCAAGGCCGCCTCGACGCGGGCGGCTACCAGGAGCTGCTGACGGAGGTCCGCGGCGGGCTCTTCATCAGTTCCGGCCGCGTGCTCGCCGGTTTCGATCCGGACTCCGTGGAGCGGGTGGTCGGCGACTTCATCGCGTCCACGCCCGGCGCGCGGGAACTCAAGGCGGCGGCGCTCCTGCACACCGAAGCGACCGCCCATGGCCACCCCGAGACCCATCTCCAGATGGCGCGGAATCTGCTCAAGGCGATCCCGGATCCGGCGGAACGTGAGGACTGGATCCGCCGCTGGTGGCTGGCGCTCTGCTATTCCTACCAGGTGCAGCTTTCGGTCGGTCCGGGGGTGGCGGCCTTCGAGAGGGCCCTGGAGGATCTGCCCGCTGACCGCGACATCCGGTGGTCGTTCGCGGCGGCGCTGTGGATGTTCGGGAAACAGCGCGAGGAACCGACCTACCTGACGCGCGCCGGGGTCATGCTCCAGGAACTCCTCGAAGAGACTCCGGACGATCCCGACCTGCGGATCCGCTTCGCCGGCGTGCTTCTCGATCTCGGGCGCGCGGAGGACGCCGGCTTCGTCCTGGATCAGCTCGGAGACGCGCGCCTGCGGTCGGGACCCCGGCTGGCCTCGCTGCTCATTCGCGGCGAGATCGCGCTCGGGGCCGGGGAGTTCGCGGCCGCCGAGGTCGCCTTCGCCGAGGCCGTCCGGCGCTCGCGGCGCTCGCCCGCGGCGGTTGCCGGCCTGGTGGCGGCGCGACTCAGCCAGGGTGACGCGGAGGGCGCCGCCGAGGCGGCCGGGGCCCTGCTTGCCCGGACGACGAGCGGGTGGGAACCCGAATGGCGCTACTGGCTCGGCCCGGCGCTCGAGTACCCCGGGATGTTCGAGGCGATGAAGGACGAGGTCCGGGAGCCCGCGGAGGAAGGGGGCGGACGATGAGAATGCTGGCGGTTGCAATCCTGGCCCCGGGCCTTCTCTTCGGTGGCGGGCTTTCCGAGTCCGGCGCCGGGGAAACGCCGCGGGGGCCGGCCGCTGCCGTACGGATGCAGGCCCATCCCGAGGCGCCCACGGCGCCGGGAGTCGGCGGCGCGGGCCTCGACCTGCTGCGCCGGCGGCGCGACGACCTGCCCCGGCCCGTCTGGACCGGACAGGAACCGCTGTCGGTGGCTGTCGTGTTCGACCTGAGTTCCAGTGTCTCGGGAGCGCGCCTGCGGTCCGCGGTCGCCGGGGTGGAGGCGCTCTTCTCCGCGCTCGACGCAGAGGACCGCTGTGCGCTCCTCGCGTTCACCCGCTCGGTGGAGCTCCACGCCGATTGGGACGGAACCTGCGCCGATGCCGCCGCCGCGGCGGCGGAGTTGCGGAGCGGCGGTCCGGCGGCGTTCAACAACGCGCTCACCCTGGCGTTCGGCCTCCTCGCCGACCGGCCGGGACGCCCGGTCCTGGTGGTCTTCACCGATGGCGTGGACGGCGCCAGTTGGGCTCGCGACTCGTGGCCGCTCTTCGCCGCCGCCGGAGTGCCGCCGACCGTGCTGGCGATCACCGCGCCTCCGAACCTCACCCGTTCCGGCCGGGTCGGCGGGACCTACGGGAGCATCAGCGCCGAAGATCTGGCGAACCAGATCACGTTCGAGGGCCGGCATTTGCAGGATGAAGGCCGCGACATGCGGGGTCTGAGGAACGTGGATCCCTTCTGGGCGCTGACCTACCTGACCGCCATCAGCGGCGGGCAACTGGTCCGGACCTCGGGCGAGGCGGGGGAGATCGAGTCCGCGCTCGCGGGCGCCCTTGACGCCCTCCAGCCGGAATAGCGCGGCCTTGGACCCCGGACCCGGGGGGAAACCGCTCCGCGGGCGGGGAGCGGTCTCGAATCCCGCGGGCCGGTTCGAGGCGTTGCGCCAGGAGGCGTTCGACGACGGCTGGGACGCGCGCGATCCCCCGCCGGAACGCGCGCCGACCGAGGTCATCATCGACCGGACGAAGACGATCATCGCCCGGAACGATTCGCCGGACATCCCCTTCGACCGCTCGATCAACCCGTATCGCGGCTGCGAGCACGGCTGCATCTACTGCTTTGCCCGGCCGAGCCACGCCTACCTGGGCTATTCGGCGGGCCTTGATTTCGAGACGAAGATCGTGGCGAAGCCGGAAGCCGCCGACCTGCTGCGCCGGGAGCTCCGCAAGCCGGGCTACCGGGTCGGCCCGCTGGCGCTCGGCTCGAACACCGATCCCTACCAGCCGGTCGAGCGCGACCTCCGGATCACCCGGCAGCTCCTCGAGGTGCTGAGCGAGGCGCGCCACCCCACCGGCATCGTCACCAAGTCGGCCCTGATCCTCCGGGACCTGGACGTCATCGTCCCGATGGCGAAGGAGGGGCTGGCCCAGGTGATGGTCTCCGTGACCACGCTCCGCCGGGACCTTGCCCGCGCCATGGAGCCGCGGGCGGCGGCGCCTGCGCGCCGGCTCGCGACGATCGCCGCGCTACGCGAGGCGGGCGTTCCCGTCGGGGTGCTGGCGTCGCCGATGATCCCGGCGCTCAACGACTCCGAACTCGAGGCGATCCTGGAGACCGCCGCGAATGCCGGGGCGGGTTCGGCGGGCTTCATCCTGGTACGGCTCCCGCACGAACTGAAGGAACTGTTCTCCGAGTGGCTGGAGACGCACGTTCCGACGCGCGCCGCCCACGTGGAGAGCCTGATCCGGGACGCCCGCGGCGGCCGACTCTACGAGGCGAAGTTCGGAGATCGGATGCGTGGGCAGGGGCCCTACGCGGAACTGCTGGCGAACCGGTTCCGGGTGGCCTCCCGGCGGTACGGGCTCGACCGGAAGCATCCTCCGTTCCGTCTGGATCTCTTCCGCCCGCCGCGGGCGCCCGGCGCGCCGCGGTCGCTGTTTGACAAAGTAGCCCCTCCCAGGGAGGAGTCGCCATGAGCAACGTTTCGCGCCCGGTTTCCGCCGTGCTGATTCCCGTCGCCATCGTGCTTTCGGGGTGGGCGGCCGCCGCCACCGCCCAGGACGGGCCCCGCGCCCGCGATCTCGGGGTGCCCTTCGAGGGCACCCCGGGGCCGCTGAACGCCATCACCGACGTGGCCGGAATCGAAGTCGGCCACCACACCATCATCCGGGGAGAGGGGGAGCTGGTGGTCGGGGAAGGCCCCGTCCGGACCGGGGTTACCGCCGTCCTGCCCCGCGGCCGCGCCAGCCGCGGCCGCGTCTTCGCCGCCTGGTTCACCCTGAACGGGAACGGGGAGATGACCGGGACCACCTGGCTCCGGGACCGGGGAATCCTCGAAGGGGCGGTGATGATCACCAACACCCACAGCGTCGGCGCCGTCCACGAGGCCACCATCGCCTGGGCGCAGGCGAATCTCGACGCGCCGGACTGGAGCCTGCCGGTGGTCGCCGAGACCTGGGACGGCTTCCTGAACGACATCAACGGCTTCCACGTGCGGGAGGAACACGTCTTCGCGGCGCTCGATGCGGCGCGGGGCGGGCCGGTCGCGGAAGGATCGGTGGGAGGCGGCACGGGAATGCGCACCTTCGGTTTCAAGGCCGGGATCGGCACCTCGTCCCGGATCGTGGAGGCCGGGGGCGGCGAATACACGATCGGCGTGCTGGTGCAGTCCAACTTCGGCAGCCGGAACCTGATGACGGTCGCCGGCGTCCCGGTTGGCCGGGAGATCCCGGACCTGACGCCCGAACCGGGCCCCTTCGACGCCCCGCGGGGCCCGGACGACGATGGCGGCTACGGGCGCGACGGCTCGATCATCATCGTCGCCGCCACCGACGCGCCGCTGTTGCCGCACCAGCTCAACCGCTTCATCCGCCGCACCACGCTGGCGCTCGGCCGGGTCGGCAGCATCGCCTCGAACGGTTCGGGCGACATCTTCATTGCCTTCTCCACCGCCAACGAGGAGGCCGCGCACAACGAGAGCGGCGTCGCCCCGCTCGAAAACCTCGCCAACAACAACATCAACCCCCTCTTCGAGGGCGTCGTGCAGGCCACCGAGGAGGCCATCGTCAATGCCGTGGTGGCGGGCCGGGACATGGTCGGGGTCAACGGCCGCAGGATCTACGGGCTGCCGCACGAGCGGCTGCGCGACATCCTGCGCCGCTACAACCGGCTGGCCGTGCCGGAGTAACGCCGTTCGGCCTCAGCGGCGGTGCGGCGGCGTCCCGTAGGGGTAGAACTCGCTCAGGTCCACGTTCTCGTAGGGCAGGGCGTCCAGGAAGGTGGTCCCCACGAACGGCTCGGGCGCCTCGACGATCTGGATGGTGCGCGCATAGCCGGTCTCGTCGAAGCCGCGGCGGAAATGGACCCGGGACTTGACCACGAACACCTCGTAGTCGTCGGGATCGATCGGCCCGATGCGGAACGCCTCCGGGTAGAGCACCTGCTCGTAGGCGGGAACGAGGAACACGACGTTGCCCTCCCCGAAGGAGACGGCGGCGATCCGTTCGTATCCGAACCCCTCGTCGAAGTACTCGAGGGTCCCCGTGATCCGCCGGGGTGACCCGCCGGACGGGGTGAAACCCCCGATTTCATAGTCGAACGGATCGCCCGGCTGGACGTCCTCGGCCGCGAGCGCTTCCAGGGTGGCGGGTGAGGAGATGGTGCCGTAGAGCGTCTTGCCGATTCCCGCCGCCGTGAAGGCGTTCAGGATGTGCGTCGCGTCGCCGGGGCGGTCGCTGTGGTCGCCGACCGCCACCGGCGTCTCGCCGGCCGCAATCGCCGCTGAGACGATCCGCGCGGCCTCCTCGGGGCCGGGATACGTGCCAAGGGCGAAGTCCTCGCGGACCCGCCAGATGAAATCGTCCATGTCGTCGGCGATCCGGTCCGCGAGTTCCTGGTCGCCGTTCGTCATGACGTGGACGGTCGCGCCCACGTCGGGGACGTCCGACCACGGATAGCCGTAGAAGACGCTCACGTAGGCGTCGTGCTCGCGCGCCTCCCAGCGCCGCGCCCGCTCCATGATGTCCATCGCGGGGGACTGGCCGGTCCACTGCAGCACGGTGGCTGTGATGACCCCGGGCTTGCGGGTGGCGGTGGTGGGCTCGTATTCGCCCCGTGCGGTGATCCGGAGGGCGCGGGCGGCCCGTTCGCCCTGGATGTAGGAGTCGTAGTGGGGGAAGCGCTTCGTCACGAAGGCGAAGTTGGCGTGCTCGAGGAACTCCGCGTCCTCGTTCCCGTGGAGGTCGAAGGTTCCGGCGATGGGAACGTCGGGGCCGACGAGTTCGCGGAAGCGTCGTGCGATCTCGGCTTCGGGGCGGGGGACGTCCCGTACCGCCATGGCCCCGTGGAGCGCGAGATAGACCCCGTCCACCGGCAGTTGTTGCTCGAGCTCGGCGAGCATGGCGTTCAGGAAGTGGTCGAAGGTCTCCTTCGTGTTCCAGCTGCGCGAGGAGCCGCCGAACACTCCCACCGGCGAACTCAGCGGCACAAGCTCCACGTCGCCGAACTCGCGGGCGCGCTTGACGAAGCCGCCGACATAGCCGCCGGAGCCGAGCAGCGCCTCGCCGGTAACCGGCTCGCTGACCCGAAGCCAGTCGTCGACTTCGGTGTCTCCGCCGGGACAGAACGTGCAGGTCTCGTGCGCGAAGCGCGCCACCGCGATGCGGAGTTCGGGTTCCGCGGGCGGGGCGCCGCACGCGGAGAACGCCGCGGTGGACGCGGCGGCCAGCAGCGCGAGCCGCGCGAGTCGCCGGCCGGCGACGGAGTCCTTGGCAATCGGGTCTTGCGTCATTGTTCGTCCTCGAGAGTGGGGGGTTGGGGGCGCGCCCGTTCGCGCTTCGCCAGCATCAGGTCGCTCAGGGTCTCACCCCGGCCGGGCTCCGACCAGGGACAGACCTCGATGCAGATGGCGCAGCCGTAGGTCTTGGTGAAGTAGGGAACGCACTTGTCGAAGTCCACGTACCAGCGCTGCTCCCCGCGGATCCACTGCTTTTCCTCGTGGATCGCGTCGGGCGGACAGTCGATCACGCAGCGGCGGCAGTGGGCGCAGACGTCGTCCACCCCGATGTCGCGCGGGGCGTCGAGCGCGAGGGGCATGTCGGTGAGCACCGCGGCCAGCCGGAAGTTGGAGCCGTGCTCACGGCTGATCATCGAGCCGTGTTTGCCGAGCTCGCCGAGTCCGGCGCGGACCGCCAGCGGGATGTGGAGGATGTCGGTGGCGTTCGGGTCCCCGTAGGCCTTCGCCGGGAAGCCCCGGCGGCGGATCGCCCGGCCGAGGCGCATGGCGATGAGGCCGATCCGGCGGTAGGTCCGCATCACCTCGGCCGCCCCCCGGGGACGCGCCGCATGCGCCATCTCTTCCCGGACCATCGGGAGCCCGATGCAGACGGCGGTGCGGTACGGCGCCTCGCGTCCCTCGAAGACGTCTGTTTCCCGGATCTCCGCGACTCCGACGAGGCTCGCCCCCGCTTCGCGGGCGGCCGCCTTCACGAATGCGGTGTTTTTCTCGGGGCCCTCATCCACGACCCGGCGGGCCACCGGGCCCCGCTCCTTCCGCAGTTCGAACTTGTTGAGGAGCCGGTGCCGGACCACCTGCCAGGGGTTGACGCACATGAAGAAGTCGTCGAGTCCCTGCCAGTCGATCGGTTTGCTCGAGTCCGCGTTGTGGAACACCTGGGTGGCCCGGCGTGGCTCGCGCTCCCCGTGCCCGTTGATCTCGTTGCCCGAACGCGGAGGAACCCGGTAGCCGAAGGCGTACTCGGCCGGCGGGACGTCGCGGATCTTCATCGGCAGACGGTCAGTTCGGGGCCTCGTCGGGCTCCTGGCGGAACGGACCGTGGTCCAGCCAGATCGTGTCTCCTGATCGCTCGGCCGCCGCGTAACGGCGACGCACCGCGCGCCCCGCGGTGAGGAAGAAGAAGATGAAGCGGAACGACGCGAGGAAGAACCGGAGCGTCTGGAGCCGGCGGAACAGGAAGCCGCCGAGGCCGCGTGCGGTCTCGTCGAGGGCCATTCGGCGGCTCAGTTACCGTCCGCGTCGGGCTCCGGATCCTTCAGCCGGACCGCCCAGAGGCCGCTGTTGAAGTCGGCCAGGAAGATCGTTCCCTTGTGGGGCTGGGGGCCCCAGGTGAAGGCGGCGTTCGCGAGGAACCCCTCGTTGTCCTCCGGGAAGAAGCGGGCGATCTGGCGGCCCTGCCGGTAGAGGTCGCCGAGCAGGTCGCCCGAGACGTCCACCACCCGCAGGCCGGCGTCGTAGTAACCCACGTACATGACTTCCTCTTCCCAGTCGACCCAGAGGTTGTGGGGTCCGGAGTCGGCGAGTTCGAAACGGGCCACCTCCTCGGGGTTCTCCGGGTCGGTGAAGTCCACGAAGTGGAGCCACCCCTTCGCGCGCGAGGGGATGCCCTCCTCCCAGAGGATGCCGCCCGCGTCGGGCCGGCGCGGATTCAGGTAGAAGGCCTCGTCGCCGCCGATCACGTAGAGCTTGCCCGTCGAGGGGCTGCGGAACGGCCACACCGCATGGTTCCATCCGGTGATCTGCGGGAAGCGCCCCATCTCGACCGGGGTGTTGGGGCTGCCGCCCTTGCCGCCTCCGCCGACGTCGACCATGATGAGGCCGTCGCTGCGGCCGCCCTGGTAGGCGATGCCGTCGCGGATCCAGACGTCGTGCACCGACCGTCCGGGGGTGTCCGTCTCGAAGCGCGAGACCCGGAAGGGATTCCGGGGGTCCTCCACGTTCACCACGTCCCAGCGCCGGCCGTTGTTGACCGCGTAGACGTGGTTGTTGTCGAGGAAGACGTTGTGCACCCCGCCGGTAAGGCCCTGGTCGAAGGAACTCAGGATCTCGGCGTTGTGCGGATCGGTGCAGTCGATCATCACGATTCCGTTCCGCCGGTTCGAGGCTCCTTCGCGGCTGATCACGCAGAGAGTCCCGTCCTCCGAGACCTTCACGTCGTTCACGGTGCGGGCGTCCACCTGGACTGTGTCGATCAGTTCCATGTTCCGCGGATCGGTCACGTCGTAGAAGTAGGCGTGTCCCTCGGCGTTCCAGGTGCCGTGCACCGCGTAGTCGCGCCCGTCGACGCCTTCCCAGACCCAGAGGTCTCCGGTCACGCGGTCGGAGACCCGGGCGTGCCCGAGGAACTCGACCTCGCGCTCGACATTGCGGGGGACCACCCGGACCGTCCGGCGGGCCAGCCGGTCGCCGCTCATCGCCACCACGGTGTACACCCCGGGCTGCTCGGCGACGAACCGCCCGTCGGGGGTCACCTGCGCCGGCGCGCCGGCCCCCAGCGACTCCGGCCGGAACGGGTCCGGACGGGACTCCACCGCGAACCGGATCGCCGGACCCCGGGTCTCGTTCCCCGAGGCATCGAGCGCGGCTGCCCGGAACTGCAGCACGTCCCCGGTGCGGACCTCGGTCCGGTCCGGCGCCTCGAGGGCCAGCCGCGCGGTCGGATTGGGCAGGACCTCGACCTCGTGGTAGATCGTCATTTCGCCGTGCATGGCGGCCACCTGCACCGACCCGGTGGTGAGGAAGGACACCATTCCGACCTGGTCCACCACGGCGACGCTGGAGTCGCTCGTGGCGTAGCCCGCCTCGAGTCCGCGGCTGACCTGTCCCGCCGCGTCGCGTCCCGCGAGCGGGAACCGCACTTCGGTGCCCGCCCACACCCGGGGAGGCGCGTCCTCGAAGAAGATGTCGGCCAGCGCGGGCGTGCTCACGCTCACCTGGACCGAGGCCCGCAGACCGGGGTCCCGGCTGCTGTAGTAGTCCCAGTTGCCGTCGAACGCCTGGTCCGGCAGCAGCGCCGTGACTTCGTGATCCCCCGGCTGGTTCGCGGAGACGTGTCCGCCGGGGGTCACGGTCAACGCCCGGCGGTTGCCGGAGAAGAAGACCACCCGCGCGTCCGCGACCGGGTTCCCGGCGGCGTCCATCACGGTGGCGGTGAGTTGCGCCGTTTCCCCCACTTCGAGGGACAGCGAGCCGGGCTCGATGGCGATGGATGCGGCCTGCGGCGCGGGACGGGCGGAGGCCGCGCCGAACGCGAGGCTCAGCAGCGCGGCCGCCGCGCTGACGCGACGAAAGGAGATGGAGGGACGAGGCATGGCGGGACTCCTTGAACCGGGCGGGCGCTCCCGGAGCGCCGGGTTGTCGAAATTAGCCGAAACGCCCCGATGCGCGCCATGCGCCGCGTCCGGACGGCTCCCCGAATGGCCCTCGAAACCGCGATCCGGCCGGCGCGCATAGGATTCCGCATGCCGCCGCAACACCGATGACGTTCGAAGCCCTCTGGCCCCTCCTGCTGCTGCCGCTCCTCGGGGTGGTGGCGCTGGTGGCGCTGAGGTCGAATCTCCGCTGGCCGAAGCTGCGGCTGCGCGCTTCGCTGGCGCTGCGCCTGCTCGCCGCGGCGTTCCTGCTGCTCGCGCTCTGCCGGCCGGTGATCCGCGCCGGGTCGCGGGACGTCGCCGTGGCGTTCGTGGTGGACGTCTCCCGCAGCGTGGCCTCGGGGTCGATGCAGGATGCGGTCGCCTGGGCCCGGGAGGCCAGCCGGGCGCTCGGCAGCGAGGACGCGCACTTCGTGGCCTTTGCCGACCGCGCGGTGTCGGTGCCCGACGCGGACGCGTTGCTGGAAGTCCAGGTCTTCGACAGCGGGGCGGCGGCGGGACTTCCGCCTCCGGACGCGCTGGACCAGGGCCGGACGAACATCGAGGCCGCGCTTCGCCACGCCGCGGCGCGGCTCCCGCCGGACCGGCTGAAGCGGGTGGTGCTGTTCAGCGACGGCAGGGAGACGGAGGGCGATACGGCCGCCGCGCTGGCATTCCTCAAGGAGGCGGGCGTCCGGGTGTTCCCCGCTCCGTCGGGCGTGCGGAGCGACGGCGGCGGTTTCGTGAACGCGATCCGGCTCCCGCCCTCCGTGCGGGCGGGAGAGATGACCGGGGTGGAAGCCGAGGTGTTCTCGGCGGCCGGCGGGCCGGCGGAGATCCGGGTGCTCGCCGACGGGGAGGTGCTGGCCGCCATCGAGGTCGAACTCCCCCCCGGCGCTTCGACCGTTCCGGTGCCGGTACGCATCGAGGAACCCGGGATGACGGTCCTCGAAGCGGAGATCCGGGTGGCCGGCGACCGCCTGCCGGTCAACGACCGGCGGGCCGTCGAGGTGCCGGTGCAGGACGAGGCCAGCGTGCTCTACGTCGAGGGGCAGCCCGAGAGCGTCCGGTATCTCAGGAGCGCGCTGGAGTCCGAGGGCGTCACGGTGAACACCGCCCCCGCGTCGGCGCTCCCCCGGCTCGACCTCAACACCTGGGATGCCGTGGTGCTGAGCGACGTGGCCCCCGACCGGCTGCCCGAGCCGGTGATGCAGCAGGTTGCGGCCTACGTCCGCGACGAGGGCGGGGGACTCGTCTTCGCCGCGGGCGAGTCCAGCTACGGGGAGGACGGGTACTCGGAGTCGGTGCTCGAAGAGGCGCTGCCGGTGGACTTCCAGATCGAGGAGAAGTGGAAGGACCTGTCCCTCATCATCGTCCTCGACAAGTCCTACAGCATGTACGGGAGGAAGATCGCGCTGGCCAAGGAAGCCACCAAGGCCGCGCTGGACCTGCTGGAGGACACGCACCGCTTCGGCGTCGTGACCTTCGACTGGAACCCCTACACGACGATCCCCCTGCAACTGGTCGCCGACCGGGAGTGGATCAAGGAGGGGATCAGCCGGATTCAGGCGAGCGCCCAGACGAACATCTATCCGGCCCTCGACCGTGCCTACGAGCAGCTCATCGAGAGTCCCTCCAAGGTCAAGCACGTGATCCTGCTCTCGGACGGGAAGACCTATCCCGACGACTACGAGGAACTCGTCACCCGGATGATGGAGGACGAGATCACCATCTCGACCGTGGCGGTGGGAGAAGAGGCCGACCGGGAACTGCTCTCGGACATCGCGGAATGGGGCGACGGACGCAGCTACTTCATCCGCGACGCGGGACGGGTCCAGCAGATCTTCGTCGAGGAGACCCAGATCGCCCTCGACGCCACCCTGGTCGAGGAGCCGTTCCGTCCGGTGGTGCGGCAGATGGCGCGCGTGCTCGAGGGACTGGACTTCGGCGCGGCCCCGGAACTGAAGGGCTTCGTGGCGACGATGGCGAAGGACACCGCGGAGGTGCTGCTCGAAGGTCCCGACGAGGAGCCGCTGCTCGCACGTTGGCAGTACGGGCTCGGCCGGGCGTCCATGTTCACCTCCGACTGCAAGAACCGCTGGGCCGCGGACTGGGTGGAATGGGACGGCTACGGCAAGTTCTGGACGCAGGTGGTGCGGGATGCGATGCGCCGCGGCGAGGGGGCCGAACTCGACTTCGAGGTGTCTCGGCGCGGGAACGCCGCCGCCGTCACGCTCTCGTTGATTCGCGAGGACGGAAGCTACCCCGAGGACGTGGTGCCCGAGCTCGAGATCTCCTACGCGGGGCTCGTGGGGCGCACCGCCATCCGGCAGACCGGCCCGGGGAGGTTCGAGACCGAGGTCCCGCTTGATCTGCGTCCCGGCGATACGGCGCGTTTCCGCATCGTCGGCGAGTCCCTTCCCGACGATCTTGCCGCAGGCGCCGACCTCGAGCGCGCCATCCATCTGAGCTATCCCGACGAATACCGTTTTCTGCCGGCGGACGACGAAGCGCTCGCCGCCCTGGCCGCGGAGACGGGCGGCGTGGTGGCGCCGACTCCGGCGCAGGTGCTCGCGGCCGGTGGTGACCGGGTGGTGCGGTCGCGCGCCCTGTGGCCGCTGCTGGCGCTGCTCGGGCTGATCGCTTACCTGCTCGATCTCTCGGTCCGCCGCGTCCCCTGGCTGTGGACCCGGATCGGCCGGCAGTTGCGGCCCGTCTGACGCGAACCCACGCCGCCTGCCGCGAAGCAGGGATCCGGCGCCGCGGGACTACCCGGTGGCGGGCAGCCCTCCCCCACCGTCGCGCGAACGCCGCTGAAGCCCGTGGATCCCCAGCTCCCGCATCAGGCGGGCCACGCGCTTGCGGCTCACCTTCCAGCCCCGGCGTTGCAGCTCCCCGTGGATGCGCGGAGCGCCGTAGGCGCCCTGATGGCGCGCGTGCACGCTGCTGATTTCCTTCTTGAGCAGCTCGTCCGTGCGAGCCCGGGAACTGAGCGGCCGCGTCTTCCAGGCGTAGTACCCGCTCCGGGAGACCCCGAGCACCCGGGCCATGGTCGCGACGCGGTGCTCTCCGCGGTGAAGATCCATGAACCGGTAGACGACCTCGTGGTCCACCGCGCCCAGCGGACCCTCGTCGCTACGGACCGGCGCCGTTTCCTGGCCGGGAATGACGGCCTTCACCCGCTCCATCCCGCGAGGCCAGGCCGCGTGCCCCTTGCTTGAGGTCCGGCCGCGCCCCGGCCGCCCTCCGAAGCCTCGTGGATCGCGGCCGCGAACGGCGCGGCGCCGACCGTCTCCAGCATCCTGCCCCGGCTCGACTGAGCGGAGGATCCGACGCGGCGTACCCGACCCAAACGGATCCATTGCATTTCTGGAGCGCTTCCTTGCCCAAATAACCCCAAGCGACACTAGGGCAGTGCGCGAATTTCACAGTAGTTTACACAAGGCGTGGGTCCGCAAATGACCCACCAACCCAACTCCCGTCTCGTTCGCCGGGCCGCGCGATCCGACGCGATACGGGGCTCTCGGCGGCACCGCCGGTTTGCGGGCGTGGGGCCCCGCCGCCCGAAACGGCTATGCGGAAAGAGGCTGTAGAGCCCCGCTCCCAAGAAGATTGACTGGCCACCAAATCGGGGTAACATTGCCGGGCCGACGATGACCAAGAGGCTTCACCGCTATCCGGAAGAGTTCCGGCGCCAGATGATCGATCTGGTTCGAAGCGGGCGTACCCCGGAAGAGTTGTCCCGCGAGTTCGACCCGAGCGCGCAGGCGATTCGCAATTGGGTCGCGGCAGCCGAATCGGAGGACGGTGCGTCCGGGGACTGGAGCGAAGACGAGCGGAGGGAGCTTCGCGAGGCCAGGGCGACGATCCGCCGGCTCGAGGAGGAGGTCGAGATCCTGAAGAAGGCGGCGGTGTGGTTCGCCCGGGAGGCCGGCCGGACCGAGTCCCGTTGATCGAAACGCGGCCGGCCGCATGGGATCCGTGGTCACGCGGGATTCGGTTGGGTTCCGCAACACTTGGGTTGTGGTGGGGATCTTCTTAGGGGAATCCCAAATATCGGGCGGTGGCCGGGAAGCGGCGCCACCGGAGGGGGTCAGCGCAGTTCGTGGCTCGCCAGGACCTGGCCGCCGGCGCGGACGACGATGCGGCGGATTCCGCGATGCCGGGCGGGAGGCAGGTTCCAGAACCGGTAGCGATGGGGCGGTTCACCGGCGACGATGGACGTCACGATCTCCGGTTCGACGGCGCCTTCGAGCCGCACTTCCATCCGCTCCCCGGCGGATCCTCCGGCGAGGGAGAGGCCGATGCCGAGGGTCTGGTCCGGGCCGATTCGCTCGGCATTCGGCGGCGGATCCTTCAGCGTGTCCTCGCCCTCGATCGGCCCGTTCCGGACGACCAGATCCATCACGGCGAGCGGGTTCTCGTAGGGCGGAGGATCGGTCCACAGGTTGGGTCGGAAGGGATCGAGGGCCGCTCCCTCGGGACCGCGCACTTCGAAGTGGAGATGCGGCGCCGTGGAGCAGCCGGAACTCCCGATTTCCCCGAGCGGATCTCCCGCCGCGACGCGTTGTCCGGCGGCGACCTTCACCGATCCCCGGCGGAGGTGGAGGTAGCGCGACCGGGTGCCGTCCCCGTGGGTCAGCTCGACGAGGTTCGGCGGTTTCAGGACGCCGAGGAATCCACAGGAGACGTTCCGGTCGAACTCCCCGTCGTGGACGGCGGTGACCCGTCCCTCCGCGGCCGCCAGGACGGGGAACCCGCGGTCCATCCAGCGAAAGTTGGGAACGTCCCAATCGGTGCCCTGGTGGCGGTTGTAGGACCTGCGGCCCCCCTGGTAGTCGCGGACGCCCGCCCCGGGGTCCCGGTCCACGTAGTTGTTGATGACCCAGTCCCGGCCGGGAACCCCGCCGAGCGGAAGGACGAAGCGCACGCGCGGCACGGGAGAGGGTTCGGACGCCCCCGGGCCGCCGCATCCCGGGAGCACCCCGAGCCAGAGGAGCGCGGCGCCGGGGCCGCGCCGAAGCCGGGTTGTCCCGGCAGTCAGGGCCGCTCCGCGGCGTCCGCCGGCCCGCGAATGGAATAGAGGTGGTTCTGGGTGCGGATCAGCAGGCGGTCCCCCACGATGGCCGGGGAGGCCAGGGTCCAGTCACCCAGATCGTTCACGCCGGCCAGCCGGTATTCGTCGCCGGCCTCGATCACGAAGGTGTCGCCCTCTTCCCCGAGCGCGAAGACGTATCCGCCGTAGGCCCACGGCGAGGCGGTGAAGGCGGCGGCCCCCTCCGCGATGCGCGAGCGATAGACCCGTTCGCCCGTATCCACGTCGTAGCGGGCGAAGATGCCCCGCGAATACAACAGGTAGAGGGCTCCGTCATAGATCACCGGGGTCGGGAGGTAGGTCCCGCCGGCGAGCCGGTCATACCAGAGGACATGCTCGTTGGAATCGGTTCCTTCGGGCGGGGTGATGTCTCCGGAGCCTCCGGGACCGATCGCGGCGAGCGGCCGGTACTGGCCGCCGGACGCGCCGGCGGAGAGGAACAGGCGCCCCTCCCACGCGAAGGGGCTCTGGATCGGGCCTCCCGCCATCCGCTTCATGTGCCAGAGCGGATTCCCGTCGAGGTCGTAGCTGATCACGATGCCCGGACCCAGGGTCACGATCTCGCTGCGGACCTCGTTCTCCCAGACGAAGGGAGTGGACCAGCCGGTCTTGCGCCGCTCGGTGATCTCGCGCGGGGTGCGCCAGAGCTCGGTTCCGCTGCGCTTGTCGAAAGCGGCGAGGAAACCCGACTCCTCGTTGTCGTTCAGAACGTAGAGCCGGTCTCCGTGGAGCGCCGGGGAGGCGCCGGTGCCGAAGTCACGGACGGTCGGATGCGCCGCGAGCGGAGTGTCCCACGCCGGGTTCCCTTCCATGTCGAAGGCGAACAACCCGTGATGGTTGAAATAGGCGTAGACGTTCGTGCCGTCGGTCACCGGCGTCTCGGAGGCGTAGCTGTTCTTCCGGTGCCGGCCCCCGAGCGGCTGCCCGCGGTAGACCTCCCGCTCCCAGAGCAGGGCGCCCGTCTCGAGGTCGAGACAGTAGACGTGGAGCGCGATCACGACTTCGTCGGGCAGTTCGCGGTCGCGGGCGAAGAGGCGCCGATTGACCTCCTCGGCGGGAAGGCCCTGGGCGCGCAGTTCGGCGATGTAGTTGTTGCTGAAATCGGTCCCGAGCGACGGTCCCTTCATTTCCTGGGGGCTGGTGGCGGCGGTGAGGAAGATCCGGTTCCCCCAGACCACCGGCGACGACCAGCCGACCCCGGGGACCGCGGCGGCCCACTCGACGTTCTCGGTCTTCGACCAGGTGACCGGCAGGTCGGGGTGGGTGCCCACCGGGTTCGCGAGCGGCCCCCGGAAGCGGGGCCAGTTGCCCGAGCCGTCGTTTTCGGCCGGAGGCGACTCTCCCGGTACCGGGGCGGCGGCGAGGAGAGCGAAGGCGGCGAGCGCCGCGAGCGGCAGCGGTCTCATTCGGGAATCAGGGACGGCGGCATCCCGGTGCGCTTGCTTCCTGCATCCTTCCAGGCGTCGTAGCGGAGCCGGAGGGTGATGACGGGGTTGGCGTTCTCGTGGGGCTGGATGTCCTCGTCGCTGGCGGCGAGGTAGGCGTAGTAGTCGCCGTCGTTATGTGACCGCCCCAGCGCATCGTCGCGGTTCGCGATGGCGATGTAGGCGACGTGCGAGGTCTTGCCGTCGCAGGGCGCGGCGGGCTTCGGTTCCTCCTCGCAGGTGCATCGCTTGTCGCCGCCGGCGCGGTCCGCGCCCTCCATGGCGGCCATCACCCGGTCGGCCAGGGTGCCCTTCGCCCGCATGAACGCGAGCACCGCATCCTCCGCCACGTCGTCATCGAAGAGGATGTTCCCCTGGACCTGGACGAAGATGTCGTCTCCGACCTGGCCCGCCACGTAGAGCGACGCCGCGCTGTTGCGGCTCCCGTTGAAACCGGCGCTGCGGCCCTGGAGATCCAGGATGCCGAACTGACGCCGTTCCATCTGCGGTTCGTCCTTGAGGTTCTCCTGTTCGCGAAGGAGTTCGATGATCCGCTCCGGATCGGTTCCCTTCCGGATTTCCTCGTAGACGAGCATCTGGTTCGCGCGGGTGTTGTCCACGCCGGCCTGGCAGGCGGCGACTCCCACGCCGGGCACGATCACGGCCTGGATGTCCATCAGGTCCCGCGCGGGCCGGGGTGGAAACCGCGACTGACGAACGCAGGTAGCCGACGCGACGATCACCTGGCCGGAGTTGCGGTCCACCGCGATCACCGACCAGGTGGCGAGTGCGGTTGCCGGCGCGAGCAACGCCGCCAGCGCGAGAAGTGCGATGCGTCTCATGGGCGCCTCCGGGGTGAGTGCTCTATGGTGTCAGATCAGGGTGGGCCGATGGGGCGGCCGGGATCGCCGACCTCACCGCCGGTATCGGCGCGACTCGCGCGGCGAAACTGCCTGTCACTCGCCGAGGCGCGGCGACGGCTTGGAAAGCCGCCTCCAGTCGGCAGCGCTCGCTAGGTGAAGCGGCCCCCGTCGCGCGATTCACAACCACATAAGGGACGAACACCCATCACGGAGGACACGCCCCGCGCGAGGTAATGTCGGTGTCGCCGACGATCCCTGACCCAGACTCGCGGGCTGCGGGCGGATTTGGGTGAGTGTCGCCCTATCGTCTGGGACGTAGGCCCCGCCGATTGCGAAACCGCCGTTTCCACATTCGCTGCTCGTGAAGCCATTGTTTCCACATGCGCTTTGGCATCACCTGACTGAGCGGCAAGCTGCGATTGGCTTCCCCAAACCAAGCTATGAAGGCGCCTAGCTCCTTCTCGATTTGCTCACGGCTAGCGTGCGGGCGAAGTTGCTCGAGTCTGTGTGCGTGGCATTCAGACAATCTTCGGCCACCACCGCATGGACAGGGAATTCGCGACGGGAACCGACCCTCTGCAAGAAGCTTCAGGAGCTTCATCGCGGTAACCGCTTCCGTGTCCATGAACTCAGAGTAGTACTCAAGCAGACCCGCCGCTCCATGTGATCTTTCGCCATTCGGCATCGCGCCGTGCTCTCGCCGGTAGCTATACGCGGAAAGATAGGGGATGACCTGTTTGTTTAAGAACGGAAGTAGACGCTTATGTTCCGCAAACCGTCGTCGGACCTCGATTGGCGCCTCAAGGCACAAGCTTCCGTCCGACAGGAAGTGATCGAATGCCTTGTCAATCTTGCCGTTGGTCTCGAATACCGACGGTGGCGACTCGGGATAGTCGATAGGCAAGTCCAGCCTGATGGCGTACGTATCGGTAATGCAGTGCTCGGGATACTGAACTGTGAATCCGATCTCCCCGTGGACAAACAGCGTCCCAGAGCTGGCCCGAGAGAGCGCCAGGCCACCATGCATGGACTGGACCTCAGCCATCTGCTCGATGATCAGTTTCTCGGCGGGCGCCATTACTCCTTCTCAGCTAAGGTTTCCACGGTCGGGGCGGCCTTGGTGGCAGCTCTACACGAGGCGCGGGAGGTCGTTCGGCCACCTTAGGAACAACCACCGCAGCTCCGGCCGCAGGGACGGCCGCTGCCCCAAGGGACGTTCCGAAGCACTTGTTCCAAGCGACGTTTACGTCGCGTGATCCGAAAGCCTTTTGAAGTCTCGGCACAACCGACTTCAGATCGGTCTCTTGAAGCAGCGAGGTCCACTCTCGTTCCAGCCGTCGCAGCCACTCGTGAAACACCGTTACCTTGCGTTCGTTTCCGGGCTCGTTCCACTTGTCGGCGAAGTTCTCCTGTGGATTCACTGGGTTTGCAACCCACCAGTTGCCTCCGCTTTGCAGAATCCCTGTAGGCATTTCGCGGACGGCCCGCTGAAGAGCGTCAAAGAGGTTGGCCCCGTCGTTATAGGTTTGAGCAGCGAGCGTTGTGACAATGATCGACACCGGTTTATCCGCGTCGCCGTTGTAGTGAATGTCACGATGACGCTTGAGCAATTGAACGAGCCGTTGGAGAGGAGTACGTACCTCGTAGTCAGGGATTTCTTCCGCCTCGGCCTTGATATCTAGGGCACGAACGCTCTTTGCTTCTCGGATTTGCGCCTCCATTCGACTGCGGAACCACGAAGCGAACCCCTTGGGATTGCTTCGAGGCCACTCGGGATCTATGTCCCAAGTCTTGCGGTCGGTCAGGCGGATCGCAGTTTCTGCCCACTCCCGGGGCACGCCTAGGTGGAGGAGCCATAGAAAGTTGTCTGGAATTGCCGGCAGAACGTCCAGATGAAATTTGGAGGTGTCGGCATATCGAATTGTCCAGCAACGGCGCCCCCCCGTCGGGGGATCCAACATTCCTCGGTATCTGCTGTGGGGATGTTTCAGCCGGTCCCCCACGAGTCGCTTAAGCAGTTGTTGTGTAATCGGATTGGGAGGACGTTCGAGCAAGCACACGGCGTCCACGTCGTAGTCGTCGTCACCCAACGGACGGACGGCTGTCCCGAGGGCAAACGAGCCTTGCGGGTAAATGGTTGGTTTGTAGGCTGCCAGTGCGGAGTCCTCTTGACCGAGCCAGGAGCCAACAGCGTCATATCGCTCTTTGGCGTCGCGATATTTCGCGGGGGACACATCGATTTCCTCGGAAAGGGAGTGTAGGAATGTCTGGAGACTGCTGCGGTGGTGGTAGGTCATTTTGTTGTGCCGCCAGTGGCGAGGAAATCCGCGACTTGTGAAGCGCGGTGAGTAAATGTGTAGTCCGCCTTGGCGATCCAGTCCTTCGCCTTGCCGGGGAAGTCCATGGGCAGCGGGCGGTCAGACTCAAAAGTCAAGCGCAATACCTGTGTCGAGGCCAGAGGACTTGTGCCAAAAAGGAGGCAGAGTGTGTTGTTCGTGCTCTCGGATTGGAGAGTCAGGATCAAGTCGAGGAGTCTGCTGCGCTGCCACCGAGTCGCGAGACCCCAGCCCTGCCAGCTGCGAATCAGGCGATCGCGCCATTCGCTGACACTTCTCGGATAGAACACTCTGCTCGTCCCGCTGCCCAGAGAAAGCACCCGAATGTTCCCTAGGGGGACGCGGAGACGATAGTGGGCGTCTACGACGGCAGCGAGCGAAGGGTTGTTAGCCCAGAGGCCACCATCGCAGAGTTGATAGTCCGACACCACATGCGGATCGAAAAAGGTCGGAGCTGAACACGATGCCAAGACCGCGTCGGACACGCGTACACGCGGATCACGGACGAAATCGTTATGGAACTTGGACTTGAGAACATGGACCTGGCCATTCCCGATGTCTACCGCGGGAAGAATGAGAGGGACGCTGACCTCTCCGAGAGTAACGTCGCCGAATATGGACTCGAGGACTCTCTGTAGTTCGGTGTGTGAGTAGCGGCTCGTAAAGAGTCCTGGCAGATCAATCCGGGAGCGCATGCGTCGCCGAAATATCTGCGCGCCGCGAGCCTCATAGAGATCGGCGAGAGTTGCGGCCGACGAGCCGCACGCTAACCCCGCGGCGAGGATCGCGCCGGTACTGGTACCAGCGAACAGGTTGAATCGCTGGCGCCAGTCAATCTGCCATTCCTGCTCCATCCGGCGCAGCAGGTGGGCCGCGAAGAGTCCGCGAAAACCACCGCCATCGACCGATAGGATGAAGAAACGGCGACTCTGAGCTTCACCGCCATTGGCCAATGTCTTGGAACTAGCCACGAAAAACTAGCGTCTCGGTCGCACGGCGGTGTGGGAGGGCGGGGGCGTCGGTTCGCTGGATGCGCGGACTTGTCCCGGGGCGCTGAAGCGAGCAGTTCATTGAGGAATGCCGGACGTGCGGGGAGCCCGCAGCCCTTCAACCCGATCCCCACAGGGCGGCTGGCCAGCAAGTGTTAGATGGGCGACGTAGAAGCCACCGGAAACTACGACCGCGGCCAGAAGAGCAAGAAAAAGCGCGATGTACGTCATGTCCGCCATGATGGCGCTGCTGTGTGCCAGAACTCGTCACTCCTCTAGGGGACAGCCGGGGCCTTCATTGTGAGGTCAGTAGTTCGCGGTCTCATATGACGGTAATTCGTCCCTGCGCCGGAAGGTCGAGGGTCCAACGCCCCTACAGCAGTTCCCGCTCCGCCACCACGTCCACGTCGCCGTCGAAGAGCCGGCGCGGCGCCACCTCGACGGGCTTCGGTAGCCGGTCCTCGCCCGTCTCCTCCGGCTGGCCGCCCAGTTCGCGGAGTTTCCGGAGGTGCGGCGTGAGACGCGACTCGGCGGATCCCGCGGCGGCGTTGTAGACGGCGTTCGTCCGGGCGAGCTGACTCCCCACGTCCGCGAAGTGGCCCAGGAAGATCTCGAGACGCTTTTCGAGTTCGAGACCGGCTTTCTTCATCTCTTCGGCGTTCCGGCTGCCGGTCTCGTTCCGCCACATCGCCGCGACGCTCCAGAGCAGGCCGAGGAGGGTATGCGGCGTGGCGAGAACCACCTTCCGGTCGGCGGCGAACTGCAGGAGGTCGGGCTCGTGGCGGATGGCTTCCGCCAGCAGCGACTCGATGGGCAGGAACATCACCGTGAACGGCGGGCCGCCGCCGAGCTTCGCGGGATAGTCGCGCTTGCCGAGCGCGTCGGCATGCGACTTCACGCACCTGGCGTGCTTGGCGAAGGCCGCGTCCTGGAGTTCCGGCGATTCGATCTCGGTGGCGGTCAGGTAGTCGTCCATCGGCACCTTGGAGTCCACCGCGAGCACCGCTCCTCCGGGCAACTGGAGCAGCAGGTCGGGCCGGGCGCCATTCGTTCCGGTCTGGGTCCTGAAGTCGGAATGGGCGGTGAGCCCCACCGACTCGATCAGGGTCTGAAGCTGGATCTCCCCCCAGCGGCCGCGGGCCTGGCGGTCCCCCTTCAGCGCCTCCCGGAGCGAGCGGCTGCTGCCTAGCACGCTCTCCACGTGCTCGGAGAGGTTCTTGGCCACCTCTTCGAGGGCGCCATGGTCCCGGGCCCGCTTCTGCTCCAGCTCCCGCGCGAGGCCCTCGACCTTGGCGAGCGACTCGCGCAGCGGCCCCGCGGTCTCCGCGAACCTCGCCTGGCCCAGTTCCCGGTCCGAGCGGGCCGCGGCCTGGAGTCGTTCGACGGCCTGGCCGGTGGCGTGCTCGTAGGCCTGCCGGGCCTGCTGGTTGCTCTCGGCGGCCGCGGCGCGCGCGATGTCCCGGAGATCGGACTGGGTCTGCCGGCGCCCCGCGCGCTCCCCGGACCGCACCCCGGCGAAGTAGGCGGCAATGCCCAGGGCCAGTGCGAACAGGGCAAAGAGAAGGGTGGAGGTCGTCATGGGGCGCATTCTCCGAGGTGGGTACGCCAGAACGTGACACCCCCGGCGCCCCACGGTCGGGGGAAGGCGGCGGATCTCACTCCGGAGTCCTCCGGGCCGGCCGGGAGGGGGGCGGCTGCCGGAAGAGGGGACCCCGGCGGAAGATGTAGGCGGCGACCGCGTCGCGGACGACCCACGCGAGCGAGACCCGCTTCTCGGCGGCGATCTTCCGGAGCTCGTCGTAGTCGGCGGCGTCGAAGGAGACGGACACTCGGCGGACCGCCGGATCACGGCTGGATCCCCCGCCCGTTTGCACCATGATGCACCATTGTGGTGCAGCCAGGGGCCCGGATCAAATGCGAACCCCGAACGGTGACGCGGCGTGCCGGGTTGCTCCGCGGTCCGCCGGTTCAGATTGCGAGCAGGCGGGCGGCCGGTCCGCGGAGGACCTGGACCGAGGCGCCGGCCGGCACGTCGGCGGAGACCACGGCGAGGGCGAGCCCGGCCGGTCCGCTCCAGCCGTCCGGGCGGCTGGCGGCGCTCGTGACGCGGCCGGCGGGCTCAGCCTCAAAAAGGACCACCGATTCGGCCTGCGGCACGAATTCCTCGTCGAACTCCAGCCGGCGCAGGAGGCGGGGGATCCGGCCCCGGTGCGCCTGCCGCGCTACGTACTCCTGGCCGATGTAGCAGCCCCTGCCGAGCCGGACGTGCGCGGACAACCCGCACTGGAGGGGCAGGGACCGTTCGTCGAGTTCGGCGCCCCACCGCGGCTCGCCCGCGAGGATCCGGAGGTACTCGTCCTCTTCGGGCGACGCTTCGGCGAACTTTCCGCCGTCCTCGGTCAGGTCCGCGGGCGACCTGCGGCCGCCGGTCCGTAGCCCGATGTGGACGATCGTTGCCGCCGGCCACGGCCGGAAGTCCCGGCGGACGAACCCGGCTCCGGTCTCCAGCACCGAGCCGGGGGAACCCGGATCGGGCCGGCCGGGATCGGGACCGGCGTCCGTGCGGACGATCTCGAAGTCGCCGCGTTCGGCGAGCGCGATGTCCACGTCGTCCGCAATGCGGTACCGGTCCAGCGCCGCCGCGAGCGCCTCCTCGCGGGTCCGTTCGCATTCGAGGAGCACCGCCCCGTTCGTGACGGTCGCCACGGCCGGGGCGATCAGGTTGCCTCTCGGCCCGAGGAGGGCCGTCCGCGTCGCCCCGGGGGCCTCCGGCAGCGCGCCGGACATGATGCGCGTCAGGAACCCGATCCGGTCGTTCCCGGTGACGACCACCATACCCCGGCTGCCGGTCCGCGCCGAAAACAGCGGTCCGCCGCCCGGAAACTCGGGGCGCTGCGGCATCGAATCGGTCATGGATGGCTCCCGGCGCTTTATCCTAATCGGGGGTGGATGTTCGCTCCGGCCCGGAGGCCCCCACCACTCATGGATCTCCCACTCTCGCTCGTCGCCGAATCCTTCAATCCGCCGGCGTCCCGCCGGCTTGACTTCGACAGTGTGGGGTCGCCCCGCACCCTGCGGCCGCGGCCCGTGGGGGCGGGCGGGTCGGCCGAAGCCGATCTGCGGGCCGACCTGGCCTGGTTCTGGAACTCGAACGCGGACTGGGCGGACGACCAGATCGCGGTCGGGGAGAACTACGCGGCGCTGGTGCGCCGCCTGGTCCGTTCGCTCGGACTCCGGGAAGGCGACCGGATCGTGCTCTCCTCGTCGGAGCCGGACGGCCGGCGCGCTGCCTGGCGGGCTGCCGTTCCGGACGGGGTCGAGGTGTCCGACTGGCGTCCGCGCCGGCTGGGCAGGGTTCTGCTGCGCGACCTCGAGACGCTGCTCCACGAGCGGACCCGTCTCGTGCTGCTGACCAAGGCGTGTCCGGTGACCGGCTCGCTGAACGAGATCATCCCGGTCGCGCGGCTTCTCGAAGGGACGGACGCGGTGCTCGTCACCGAGGCAAGCCACTTCGTCCCGCACGGTTCGCTCGACATCCGGAACCTCCGCTGCGACGCGGTCATCGCGGACGTGGCCGAACTCTTCGGCGCTTCCGGCGCGGCGCTCTGGGCCCGCCGGCTGGGCCCCGCGGCGTCCGCGAACGGGGCCGTCTCGCCGAACATCCTCGCCGGGCTGGCCCGGGCGGTTTCCTACGCCGAGCGGCTCGGCGAGGCGCCGACCGCCCCGGTGGCGCCTCCCTCCGAGCGCTTCGGACGCCGGGAGCCGATGCGGAAGGGGATGCAGGGCATCCGCCAGGAGGAACGGATCCTCTCCCGCTGGATGCTCCGCGGACTCGCGCGCCTGAAGGGCGTCTCGGTGCTCGGGGAGGACGACCCCCGGCGGGCGGCGTACCGGATTCCGACGTTCACCTTCACCTGCGAGGGCGAAGGCGCACCGGCGCTCGGCGCCGCGCTGGAGGCCGAGGGGGTGCAGGTCGCCGCCGGAGACCTGGGGTCCGCGACCACGCTGGAGAACCTCGGGCACGATCCGGAGGCCGGGGTGGTGCGGGCATCGCTCGGGCACTACCACACCCGCGACGACGTGGAGCGTTTCCTGCGCGTGCTGGAGTCGCTGCTCTAGTTCGGCAAGGGTTCTCCTGCACGCCGCCGCCGGGGCGCGTACGATGGCCTGTCCGGGAGGCAAGCCATGACCGTCCGTTCCGCGTCCATCTCCGTTCCGCACCGGTTGCTGCCGTTGCTATTGGCCGGATTCCTCGCGGCCTGTGGGTCCGAACCGGCCCCGCCGGCCGCCACCGAACCCGGCGCCCACGCCGACCTCGTCGCCCTGTTCGAGGAGTGGCGGGAATTCGAGCGGCCGGAGTTCCGGGAGGGCATTCCGGACTACGGCGCTGCGGCGATGGC